>JAJYPU010000264.1 GCA_021795095.1 Actinomycetes bacterium
CGAGCTCACGCCCGCGGCGTACAGACTGAGCGATCCATTTAGCACGAGGCCGGTCACGACCGCGCCCACGGTGCGCGCCGAGCTGCCCGCGGTCACCGACACGTCCGTCGAGGTCCACGGCGCGAATCCGCTCGGACTGGTCAAGACGAAGAGGTCGCCCCAGTTGGCGGCCTGTCCCGCGACGGTCACCTGGGTCGGCGTGACGCTCAAGAACAGCGCCCCGCTGAGCGGTGGCGATCCCGACGCGACCGCGGTGACGTTGAGCACGGTCCACGGGAACGTCGGGGTCGGGTTGGCGGTCGTCGTCGTGGTCGTCGGCGCGGAGGCTGTTGTTGTGGTGGTGGTGGTCGAGGTGGTCGTGGCAGCGGCCGGGGCGAAGGCGATGCTCTGGTTGAAGGTCGTCAGGGGTGCGCTGAAGAGTTCGACCGAGCCGAGCGGGTTGAGCGCCGCGACGAAGACACTCGTGGAAGACGCCGCCGCCGCGAGCGGTCCGTGCAGTCGGGGTCCCCCGGTCATGCGCGTCACGTCTTGGACCAGCCAGGTCGAGGGATTGGCCGGGTTGACCGAGAACACCTGGAGGTCACCGTTGGCGGCAGTGGCGGCGACCGCCGGGATCGGTCCGGGGATGACGACCGGGTCGCTCGAGGACGTGGCGGCGTGCGCGACCTGGGTGAGGTTGACCGGGGGCCCCGCGACGTAGGGGACAGGGTCAGCGCTGCTCCAAGCCAGTGTGATGACCTCGATGGTGTTCTGCGCGGTGCGTGCGGCGACCATCGCGCTCTGTCCACTGACCACGACGTTGGCCAGGCCCGTCGCGAACGTACTTCCCGTGACCGCGCTCAGATCGGTGGCCACCGTCGCGTGCCAGGCCTGGCCGGGGTGGGTGTGCACCCAGATCCAGGAGGCCGGATCGTTCGGGCTCAGCATGATGAGGTGGCCATTGGTGTCGACGTAGAGCACGTCGACGGCGCCCGACGGGTCGATGAATGGTATCGGGTCCGCGGCCGGGAGCGGGGCGTTGAGGCCGAGTGAGCGGTCGGCCCACTGACTCGTGCCCGACGTCGACTGCGTCAGCACCGCGACGTCATTGCTCGCCGTTCGATACGCGATGGCCCCGATCGTGCCGTTGCTGGTGCCGTGCGGCCCCCCCAACATCGTCGAGTTGTTCACCGCCGCACTCATCGACTGCGCGTTCCAGGGCAGCGGGCCCGTCCCGTTGTTGAGGAACTCATAGAGCGGCAGGCCCGCGGGACCGGCGTTCGTCGAGGGTCCCGTCGCCCCCTCGACGTGGGTGGCGATGCTGACGAGCCCCGCGCCGAGCATCGCGCCAACGAGGGCGAGTCGTGTCAGGCGCGCGCGACTACGTGAAGCGGGGGTCGTCCGTCGTCTTGTGATACCCCTGAGTCTACGGGCGAGGCCTCGGCGGATTCCGGCGCCACCGCTCGTGCGTGCATCATCGATTGGACCCACGGTCCCGGTAACCGGTACGCCAGTTAGCGAATCCGAGGGTCACGGTTCCAATGAGCGGCGACTGTTCGGCCTAGGCAGCGACGCGTGCGGCGACCGTCGCCACCCTCGACGCGGGGCTTCGTCGATTGGCGACGACGTAACGGACGACGACGTGGTAGACCACGCCCGCACGGAGTCGTGTGATGATGAGCGACGCGCCGCGTCGTGACGCCAGTGCCCAGGTCCGTCCGCCGGTGAGCGAGTACTGGAACGAGTTGACCGAGATCCCGGCGGGCACCGCGGTGAACAGCTGCGCGCCGCCGTTCAGCGCCACCACTCGCGTGATCGTTGGCGCGTCCAGTGACGCGATCGACGGTGTGACGGTGATCAGTGTGTTGAGCAGCGTCGCGTTCTCGTACGTGACGGTCACCGTGAGGGGGCCGGGGAGCGAGTTGGAGACGAGTACGGAACCCGTGCCACTCGCGTCGGTGGTGACCGCGTAGGTCGCGCTGCCCGTTCCGGTCTCACTCGAGGGGTCGGCGTTGAAGCGCACCGACCCGCCCGGCGCGCTCGCGGTGACGGTCACCGAGGCGTTGGCGACGGGTCCGCCGTCGAGATTTCGCAACGCGAACGAGACGGTCGCCGCTGAGTTCGCGCGAACTCGGGTCGACGACACGCTCGCCGTGCTCGCGTTCGCGTCAAAGGCGATGGGACAAAGTCCGGCGAGGAAGGTGGTGGCGTTCGGGCTGCCTAGTCCCGACGCCATGTCGTAGCCCGGACCAGCGTTGTAGACGCCGACGCCGAAGATGTCGTTGTTACCTCGCGTCACGTCGTTGAAGCCGGTGGTGGCCATGGCGTAGAGCGACGGGTTGATCAGCCCGAGGCGACTGACCCCGCACTGTTGGGCGCCGACCGCGACGAGGGCGCTCACGAGCGGTGCGCCGATCGACGTGCCGCCGATGCTCGACCATCCCGAACCGCAGTTCGTGCCGCAGTCGACTACCCCAGTACCGGTGAAGTACTGGATGAACCCCGTCGAGGGGTCGCCCATGACCGAGAGGTCCGGCACGAGACGCATGGGCTCGCCCGGGGCGATCCCCGGGGCGTTTTGCCACGCCGGTCGCGACCAGATCGTGGACACCCCACCGCCACTGGCACCGCCACCACTGCCGACTCCCGAGTTCCACACGGTCTCATTGAGCGGCGCGATGCTGTTCACGCTCAGTCCACCGACGCCGGTGACCAGGGGTTGCGAGGCCGGGTCATCGACGGCCGGCGCGTTGTTCGTGATGCCGCTGCAGTCCGAGGAGCCGTTGTCACCCGACGCGGCCACGACGGTCTGGCCCTGGGCGGCCATCTGCTCGAAGATCGCCTGTTCGGCGTTGACCGCGCCGTTCGGGTCCTGCTCGCAGGTACCCCACGACGTCGTGACAACCGATGCCGTGTTGTCGTCGGCGATCCGCTGGTACGCGTCGACGGGACCGGCAGAGTTGTTCGGTGCCGAGTAGACCGCGATGGTCGCACCGGGGGC
>JAJYPU010000265.1 GCA_021795095.1 Actinomycetes bacterium
CTGCGCCTGGGTGCCGAGCGCGGGATCCGTGACGTAACCGTCGAGGAGATCGCGACGGCGGCCGACGTCTCGGTGCGAACGTTCTACGACCACTTCCCCTCCAAGGAGGACGCGATCATCGGGTTCGACGCGTGGCGCGTGGACCAGTTGCGCGACTCACTAGCCGGCCGACCCGCCGACGAGACGCCGCTCGAGGCGCTGCGCGTCGTCATGGGCCAGCTCTTTCGCGAATCGAGCGACGAGTGGCCGTTGCGCATGCGTGCGATCAGCGCCGACCCCGCACTCATCGGACGCATGTTCGTCTCCTTCATCACCTATGAACGTGCCCTCGTCGAGGTGATCGCCGAGCGCACTGGTCTCGACCCCGAGCGCGACCCGTACCCGGCGCTGGTGACCGCCGTCGCCACCGCCGCCTTTCGGGCCTCGATGACCACGGCGCGCGCGAGTGGCGGTGCGCTCGATCCAGCCACGACCTTTGACGCCGCGATCGCCCGGCTGCGCCCCGCGTTCAACCCGACCGTGGACGGGAGCGGCCGAGCCCCGTGCTGATCCGACTCCTTCGAACCCACCTTCGTCCCTATCGCGCCCAGGTGCTGCTGCTCAGCGCGTTGCTCATCGCCCAGACGGTCGGCAACCTCTATCTGCCGAACCTCAACGCCGACATCATCAACGGCGGAGTCGTCACCGGCAACTTGCACTACATCATCCGCACCGGCGCGTGGATGATCCTGCTCACCCTCGCGATCGGCCTCTTCGCGGTGATCGCCGTCTACTGGGCCTCTCGGGTCTCCATGGCCACCGGCGCCGACCTGCGCCGGGCGGTCTTCACCCGGGTGCAGTCCTTTTCGGCGCGCGACGTGAACCACTTCGGCACGGCGTCACTGATCACGCGCAACACCAACGACATCCAGCAGATCCAGATCTTCTTGCAGATGGCGCTGACCATGATGGTGATCGCCCCGATCATGTCCGTCGGCGGCATCGTCATGGCGATCCACGAGGGGGCGAAACTCTCCTTGCTGTTGCTGGTCTCGATCCCGGTCATGACCACGTTCATCGGCGTCGTCATGGTCCGGGTCATCCCGCTGTTCCGCTCGATGCAGGCCAAGATCGACCGGATCAACCAGGTGTTACGTGAACAGATCACGGGGGTGCGCGTTATCCGCGCCTTCGTGCGTAACGAGGCCGAGGCCGACCGCTTCGAGGTCGCCAACGCCGACTTGACCGGCACGGCCCTGCGCGTGAATCGCATCTTCGCGCTCACGATGCCGATCATGATGATGATCTTGAACCTGTCGAGCGTCGCGGTGCTCTGGTTCGGCGGCCGGCTCGTCAGCGAGGGCTCGATGCCGATCGGCAACTTGACGGCGTTCCTCACCTACATCTTGCAGATCCTCACCTCAGTGATGATGGCCGTCATGGTCACGATCCTCGTGCCGCGCGCGGCCGCGAGCGCCGAGCGCATCGCCGAGGTCCTCGACACCGTGCCCTCCATCAGCGACCCTATCGACCCGATCACGCCGTCACCGACCGGCTCGGTGCGACTTTCTGCGGTGTCCTTCGCCTACCCGGGAAGCGAGCGGCCCGTCCTCGACGAGGTGACCGTCGACTTCGAACCGGGGGTCACGAGCGCGATCATCGGCGGAACCGGAAGCGGCAAGACCACGCTGGTCGCGCTGATCCCCCGACTCTTTGACGTGACCGACGGCGCGGTCGAGGTCCACGGCGTGAACGTGCGCGAACAGTCCCAAGAGGCGCTGTGGTCGTCGATCGGCCTCGTACCCCAGACGGCCTATCTCTTCAGCGGCACCATTGCCTCCAACCTTCGCTTCGCGCGACCCGACGCTACTGACGCCGAGCTCTGGCGCGCCCTCGAGGTGGCCCAGGCGCGAGACTTCGTCGCCACCATGCCCGGCGGGCTCGACGCGCCCATCGACCAGGGCGGCACCAACGTCTCGGGGGGCCAGCGTCAGCGACTCGCCATCGCGCGCGCCCTCGTCAAGCGGCCACGCATCTACCTCTTTGACGACTGCTTCTCGGCGCTCGACGCCGCCACCGACACCCGACTTCGCGAGGCGCTACGCGAGCAGACCGCTGACGCCACCGTCATCATCGTCGCCCAACGCGTCAGCACGATCATGCACGCCGATCGGGTCGTAGTGCTCGACGACGGGCGCGTCGTCGGTGTGGGCACCCACGACGAGCTAGTCGAGTCCTGTGAGTCCTACCGCGAGATCGTCATCTCCCAACTCGGTGAGGGGGCGCTGAAATGACGATGGGGCCAATGCACGCGATGCGCGGGGCCGCGGCACCGCCGCGCACGAGCAAGGACGTGCGCTCCACGCTGCGCCGGCTGTTGCGCCGACTACGTCCCGAGCGCTGGCGGTTGCTCGGGGCGCTCGTGCTCGGTGTCACCTCGGTCGCCTTCATGGTCTCGGGACCGCAGATCCTGGGCAATGCGACCAACGTCCTGTTCGACGGGATCATCGCTAAGCGACTCCCCGCCGGGTTCACGATGACCCAGACACTGCACTACCTGCGCACCCACGGACACGCTCAGACGGCGTCGATGATCGCCGGGCTCCACTTGACACCGGGGGCTGGCGTGAACATCACCCGCATGGGTGTGATCCTCGGGGCCGCCGCGCTCGTCTACCTCGGCGGGGCCGGCTTCAGCTACCTCCAGGGCTTCACGATGGCCGGCGTGACCCAACGCACCGTGTCGGGTCTGCGACGCGAGGTCGAGGTGAAGATGAGCCGGCTGCCGCTGCGCTACTTCGACAGCCACCCCCACGGCGACGTGCTCAGCCGCGTCACCAACGACATCGACAACCTCACCACGACGATCCAACAGGGGCTCAGCCAGCTGCTGACGTCGTTCCTGACGATCATCGGCGTGCTCTCGATGATGCTCTGGATCTCGCCGTTGCTCGCGGTCGTGGCCATCGTGACGATCCCCCTCGCCAGATCG
>JAJYPU010000266.1 GCA_021795095.1 Actinomycetes bacterium
ACGTCGACCAGGCTCATCGCCGCGAAAGCGCACGCGGTCAGTGCCTCCATCTCTACGCCGGTGCGATTCACCGTCACGACCGTTGCATGCACCACGAGACCACCCTCACGAGCCGTGATGTCTACCTCGACATCGGTGAGGTTGATCGGGTGGCAGAGCGGGATCAGCTGCGACGTGCGTTTCGCCGCCTGGATGCCGGCGAGTCGCGCGGCGAACACCGGATCGAGCCCTTGCGCGGTCTCTTCAAGGGCAAACACGTCAATGACGGAACGTACGACGCAGCTCGCTTCGGCACGGCGTCGCGTCGTCTCCTTCTCCGAGACGTCCACCATGCGAAGGCGACCCTCGTCATCGAGATGCGTGAATGGCGCCGTCATCGATACCTCCGTCGCCGGCCCACCGTTCTAGAACCGTGGGGGCATGGTAGCGCGAGATGGGACTGCGAATTACGGCAGAAACACGACGACTGTCGCGTGACCGTTCGCCGGACGTCTCGTTAGGCTCAGGGCATGAGCGACCACGGGGCTGCTGCTCGAAGCGCGCTGGCGCAGGGTGCCATCGGCGTCGCGGGGTCCCCGGCGAGGTCGACGCCCGTCGCCCTTTCGGTCAAAGCTCACCACGCCAACGCCGATGACGGGCGTCCCCCGGCGCACATGCCGACGACGGGGGCCCTCGTCGACCAATACGGTCGGGTTCACAGCGACCTGCGCATCTCGATCACCGACCGCTGCAACCTGCGCTGCATTTACTGCATGGAAGAGGACATGACATTCCAGCCTCGTGAACAGCTGCTCAGCTTCGAGGAACTCGAGCGAATCGCGCGGATCGCACACGAGCTCGGCGTTACCGCCATCCGACTCACGGGCGGTGAGCCCCTGGTGCGCCGAGGTGTCGTCGACCTCATCGCTCGGCTCAGCGCCATCGGGTTTGCGGACATCGCCATGACCACCAACGCGACGCGACTCGCGCCACTCGCGGCACCCTTGAAGGCCGCCGGGCTCACCCGCGTGAACATCAGCTGTGACTCGCTTCGAGCAGATCGTTTCGCCGCCATCCGGCGCCGTGGTGACCTCGCCACCGTGCTCGATGCCATGGAGGCCGCCGAGGCCGCCGGGCTTGCACCACTCAAGGTGAACGTGGTGCTACTTCGTGGCATCAACGATGACGAGATACTCGATTTCGCACGCTTCGCGCGAGCGACCGGTCGCATCGTGCGCTTCATCGAGTTCATGCCCCTTGACGCCCCCGGCGAGTGGAACCGTGGCCGGATCGTCCCAGGACGCGAGGTGTACGACGTGCTGAATGCCTCCTGGCCACTCGAAGCCGTTGACGAGCCGGGTCGGGTCGCACCGGCCGAACGCTTCCGTTTCGCCGACGGCATCGGCGAGATCGGGCTCATCTCAACGGTGACCGAACCCTTCTGTGGCACCTGCAATCGACTACGGCTCACGCCCGACGGCTCGATACGTAACTGCCTCTTTGGTGACGACGAGCATGCGTTGCGCGACCTAGTACGAAGTGGCTGCGACGACGCCGAGGTCGAGCTCGTACTGCGCCGCGCCGTGTGGGCCAAGTACCCGGGTCACGCCATCAACGAACCGGGATTCCTTCGGCCGCACCGCTCGATGTCGATGATCGGCGGCTGAAAGCGTTCTCAGGTGACCGCACTACTGTGAGCCACGCAAGCGGTTCTCGGCAGTTGAGGGGGTGTCTATGAGCAGCGTGCGTGTCCTAGTTGGTACCCGAAAAGGGGCCTTCATACTCACCGCGGACGGATCGCGCAAGAAGTGGCGCGTCGAGGGACCGCTCTTCGCTGGGTGGGAGGTCTATCACCTGAAGGGATCACCGCTCGATCCCGACCGCATCTTCGCGTCCCAGTCGACGGGCTGGTTCGGCCAGCTGATCCAGCGCTCCGATGACGGCGGCGCGACCTGGGTGCCGGTCGGCAACCAGTTCGCCTACGACGGCGTGCCGGGCACTCACCAGTGGTACGACGGCACGGCCCATCCCTGGGAGTTCGCCCGCGTCTGGCACCTCGAACCATCACTCACTGATCGCGACACGGTGTTCGCCGGTGTCGAAGACGCCGCACTCTTCCGCACGACCGATGCGGGAGCGAGCTGGCAGGAGCTCGCGGGACTGCGCACACACGAGACGGGCTCACAGTGGCAGCCCGGCGCGGGCGGGATGTGTTTGCACACGATCATCCAGAGCCCAGTTGACCCCGCGCGGATCGTGGTGGCGATCTCGGCCGCGGGTGCATTTCGCACCGACGATGGTGGCGCGACCTGGAAACCGATCAACCGGGGTCTTAACTCCGAAGGCATCGCCGACGCCGACGCCGAGGTCGGTCACTGCGTGCACCACGTCACCATGCACCCGTCTCGCCCCGACGTGCTGTACATGCAAAAGCATTGGGACATCATGCGCAGCAACGACGCGGGTGATTCGTGGTTTGAGGTGAGCGGTGATCTGCCCACCGACTTTGGCTTCGTGATCGACGTACACGCTCACGAGCCCGAGACCATTTACGTCGTGCCAATCACGAGTGACTCCGTGCACTTCCCCCTCGACGGTCGACTGCGCGTCTACCGCAGTCGTACCGGTGGCAATGAGTGGGAGCCACTAACCGTGGGGTTGCCCCAGCGCGACTGCTACGTGAATGTCCTGCGCGACGCGATGGCCGTGGACACCCTCGAGGACTGCGGCATCTACTTCGGCACCACCGGCGGCCAGGTCTACGCCTCGGCGAACGGCGGAGACACGTGGGACGCGATCGTGCACGACCTGCCCGCGGTTTTGTCGGTCGAAGTACAGACGCTGGCATGATCCGTGTCGTCTTGCCCGCCCACCTGAAAACCCTCACCCACGTCTCCGGTGAGGTCGAACTCGTGGTGACCGGTCCCGTCTGTCAACGGTCGGTGCTCGACGCGCTCGAGGCCCGCTTCCCCGTCCTGGTG
>JAJYPU010000267.1 GCA_021795095.1 Actinomycetes bacterium
CGAGACCCGCCACCGCGGCCAACTGCTGCTCGGTACGTACCGCTACCACCTCGACGCCCAGACCACTCAACACCGCGACGTGCTCGCGCACGTCTCCCTGCAGCGCCAGGACGCCGACGGGCGCCGCTACCACCCGCGTTCGGCCAAGCGCTGTTCGAGCGAGGCCACTTCGGCGCCGCGCATGGCGGCACCGAGCCCGGTTGAAACCTTGGCGACAACGGCCGCGTCCTGGTAGTGGGTAGTCGCCTCGACGATCGCGCGCGCCATCCGCTCGGGGTCCTCACTCTTGAAGATTCCTGAGCCCACGAACACCGCCTGGGCGCCCAGTTGCATGACGAGCGACGCATCCGCTGGCGTGGAGATACCGCCGGCACAGAACATCGGCACCGGGAGCGCCCCCGTTTGGGCGACTTCCAGCACGAGCGGCAGCGGCGCCTGTAGGTCCTTGGCGAGTCGGTAGAGCTCGGCCTCATCGGCCGAGACCAACCGGCGCATCTGGGCGTTGATGGTGCGCAAGTGGCGCACCGCTTCGACTACGTTGCCCGTTCCAGCCTCACCCTTGGAACGGATCAGGCACGCGCCCTCGCCAATACGACGTAGCGCCTCACCGAGGTTGGTCGCCCCGCAGACGAAGGGTACCGTGAAGCCCCACTTGTCGATGTGGTTCTCTTCGTCGGCCGGGGTGAGGACCTCAGATTCGTCGATGTAGTCAACGTCGAGCGCCTGGAGGATCTGCGCTTCGGCGAAGTGGCCGATCCGGGCCTTGGCCATCACGGGGATCGTGACCGTCGCCTGGATCTCCTGGATCATCTGCGGGTCACTCATCCGTGCCACGCCACCGTCACGACGGATGTCCGAGGGCACACGCTCCAGGGCCATGACCGCGACCGCACCCGCGTCCTCGGCCACCTTGGCCTGCTCGGGGTTGACCACGTCCATGATCACGCCGCCACGCAGCATGTCCGCCAAGCCCCGCTTGACGCGAGCTGAACCGACGACCGAACTGTCAGATGAAAGAGTCATGCACCCAGACTACCGGGCGCACTCACCACTCTTCGAGGGCGAGGGACCGCAGCTTCGGGTCATCAAGGTCACCGAGGTCCGATGTCGATCGATCGGCAAAGGGGTTGAACCACGACCAGCGCGTGGCCGCGAAGGCCGGCGAGGCAAAGTACGAACCTTCGTGCACCTCCTGATCAGCGCAACGGTGCAGCGCATTCGCCAGGCCGAGCGGGTAACGGATCGCCGCCGCGGCCACCTCATCGGCCCGGTAGCACTGCCCAACGCCAGCGAGTTCGCGCCGGGCGGTGTCATCGAGCGACACCGAGGCCGCGATGCACTGACGTTCGACCAGACCGAGGCGCTGACGCGCGAGGCAGTGCGCGACCACGCCCTCGAGTTCGATCAGCTCGAAATCGCCCAGCAGCGCGCTCGTGACGTAGAGGACCAAACCACTCCCGCGGCGCATGAGGGTCGCGTTGTAGCCCTCGTCGTCGATGATCACCGCCGTGACGCCATCGACTCCGAAGGTGGCGCAGAGCCGGTCGACAACGGTCGCGAGACGCTGACGGTCGTGAGTCGTGCCGCCCTCACCCATCAACTGCCCGACGCTGTCGCCCGCGCCGGTGCCGAGCCGCTCCAGGCGATCGAACGACCGGTAGAGGTCCCAGCCGTAGAGCGCACCGATCACGACACCGAGAACCGCCAGCCAGGGCGAGATCACGACCCCGACGAGCAGCGCCACCACGACGACGGCGACACCAATAGTTGCGGGGATCCGTCGATGCCAGGCGTAGCGACGAACTGCGGCGCTGTTCGCCTCACGCTCCTCGGCCGACGGGACGTAGGGACTCTGCCAGGTGGGGTCGAGCACGGGCTCCACGTAGCGCGGCCCGCGCTCACGCGTCGACGGACGCCGGTTGCGAGACTTCTGCTTGGTGGCCATCATCCCAGGCTACCGTGCGCCCTCGAAGCGTCGACGAGCCTGCTCGTAGCGCTGCTCGTAACTGTCCATCAATCGTCGCATCGACCACGCGGCCGCGTGGGTTGAAGCACCAGCCAGGGATTGGACGTCGCGCTCAAGGGCTCGGGTGATGCCCGCTTCGAGTGCGCGCGCGTCACCGGGAGCGACGAGCACTGCGTGACCGCCGGCGGCCTCTCGGTAGCCCACAATGTCGCTCGCGACCAGCGGCACCTCGCTCGCCATGGCTTCGAGGAGGACGAGACCGAAGCTCTCGCCCCGCAACGAGGGTGCGACGACGACGGACGACCGACGCAGCCAGCGTCGCTTCTCCTCGTCGCTCGGCGCCCCGAGGAACGCGCAGTTCGTACCGGCAGCCAACGACTCCAGCCGTGCGCGTTCGGGACCGTCGCCGAGGATGACCAGTCGCCAGGGTCGCGTCGCGTTCGCATTGTGGTGGCGCAGCGCCTCGATGGCAACCGCGATACCTTTGCGCTCTTCCAATCGACCGACCACGAGGACCGTCACCTCGTCGGGCACCGTGCGCGGGAACTCGATGAAACGTTCCACCTCGAAGCCGTTGAACAGCACGTCGGGCACGAGGCCGGCCGCCCGGCCCATCGTCACGGCGGCCGCGGGACTGACCGCGACGCTCACGTCCAGATGACGCGCGAGTGAGCGCAGCAACGGACCGGTGAGTCGGGTCGCGGGACCGTCCCCGCTGCGATGCATGGTCCCCACCGACGGGGCCACGTGCGCACGTAACGCCGACCAACCGAGCAACGGTGCGAAGGGCTCGTGGAAATGCACGACGTAGGGCCGGCGGCGCTCGATCAGCGTCCTCACCTGGCGTGACGCCAACGGCGAGATCGTCAGGGGGGCGCGCGAGCCATTAGCCGGGATCGACAGCAGTCGGCCGAATCGATGGATCCTCGCGGGGGTGTCGTAAGGTCGTCGATCACTGCCGTCCGGCGCGATCAGGTCCACATCGTATCCGC
>JAJYPU010000268.1 GCA_021795095.1 Actinomycetes bacterium
GTCGGTGGTGAATGTAGGTCGCGAGCGACCAGAGGTGGGCCCCGAGGCCCGTCGCGACCACCGCCGCACCGGCGATGGCGAGGCCGTAGACGCCAAAGAGCAGTCCCGGCGAGAGCAGGGCGACCCCGGCGAAGACCGACCAGATCGCGATCCACCCACTGCGATGGCGGCCCGGGACGTGGGAGAGCATGAACATCGGCCAGAGCTTCTCTGAGACACTGAGATAGGTGAGTCCGAGCCAGGCGAGCAGGCCCACGCACGCGTGGGCGAGCACGACGTGGCCGTTGAGTACGAACCACGCGCCGCGACGGTCGATCACGTAGAGAACGCCGTAGGAGGCGGTCACGACGAAGCCGATCACCGCGAGACGCAGTCCGACCGTGGGCGCGCCTTTGCCTCGTGCACGAAGCGGCGCGGTCACGTTCACCACGAGCAGGACGACTGCCAGGGCGGCGAAGGCACCGCCGAACTCGACGACGACCTCGTGGCGCGACATGAACCCGATCGGCAACAGCCACGAGCCGGCGAGCCAGGCGAGGAACGTGGCGCGCGAGAGTCGCACGGAACGCAGTGGCCGCTGGGTGATGACGGGGGTGAACTGGTGGATGGCGCCGAGCACGCCCATCGAGAGCGTGGCGAGCATCGCGAAGTGGGCCGCCCCGACGACGACGTCGTCGGTGGGGTCGATCGTCGCGGCCGAACGGGCGAGCACGACTGCGACGCCGCAGGCCACGAGGCCCGCGGCCGCGGCCGCGAGGAAGCTGAGCGGCACCGACGGCGGTGGCACCCCGGCGGGGATGCCGGCCGGCCGTCCCGTCCATCCGCCCTTCGGCTCCGCTGACGTCTGCGGTGTGCTCACGATCTCCTCCGACTGATTCAGCGGCGCGATGCTGCTATTGTTCTAGTCAAGCATAGAACAATACGTGGCTCCACGGAGTCCGGGAGGTGAGTCATGGCGACACTTGACGTTCGTCCAATCATCGCGGCGGGCGATGAGCCCTTCGAGCAGATCATGTCGACCGTGGGGGCCCTCGGTCTCGATGAGGAGCTGGTCATCATCGCCCCCTTCGAGCCCGTGCCCCTGGAGGGGGTCCTCGGCTCCCAGGGCTTCAGCTTCGACGCGGTCGAGATCGGGTCCGGCGATTGGCAGGTCACGTTCACGAGGAACCTATGAGTACCGGCGAGCCCGACGGCACGCCGATCGCCAGTGACGCCGTCGACGACGCGTTGAGCTGGGTCTGGGAGGCGCTCGGTGGTGTCTATGACCCTGAGCTCGGTCTGGACGTGGTGTCCCTCGGCCTCGTCTATGACGTAACGGTCGAAGCCGATGTGGTCGTGGTGACCATGACGTTGACCACACCCGGCTGTCCCGCCTCGGAGAGCATCTCCTTCATGGCCCGAGAGGCAGTCCTCGCCGTCGACCCGCGCACGAGCGGCGACGTGGACGTGCGACTCGTGTGGGACCCGCCGTGGAATCCCGGGATGATGGATGACGAGGTTGCCGCCGCGCTGGGCTTTCACGTCCGGCGCGACCGGTAGACGTGGCGGTACGCTGCGCGTAACCGAGTGGATGGTGGCGCGATGGCCAGGGTGCAGTCGGTATCGATTGTGCGCGTGTACGGCGACCCCGGGCGGGTCGGCGAGGAGTATCGCGTGCTCGTGGACCGCCTGTGGCCGCGAGGCAAGACGAAGGCGGCCATCGACGCCGACGAGTGGGCGAAGGACGTCACCCCGACGCCGACGCTGCGTCAGTGGTACGCCCACGAGGTTGCGCGCTTCGAGGAGTTCGCCGAGCGCTACCGCGATGAGCTCGCGAGCGACCCGCAACGCCAGGAGGTCGAACGACTAGTTGCGACGAGCCTCGAGCGACCGCTCGTGTTACTCACCGCGAGCCGTGACCTCGAGCACTCGAGTGCTGAGGTCCTGCGCTTGGTGCTCGTCGAACCAGCGATCCGCCGTCGGGTCACGCGCCCGCGCTGATCGGCCGGTCGTCGCCGTCGCAACCGATTCGCCCGGGGCCGTGGAAGCACGTGGGTGACTCTGTTATTCTAGGAACGACTAGAACTAAGGAGCGAGCGACGCTCCACGAGAGGAAGACGCCATGACGATGTCCGACCACGAAGCGTTCGAGGCGATCCAGTCGCACCACCGCCAACTGGGAGCGGGGGTGGCCCAACGCGTCGACGCCCTGGTCGACGGTATCGCCGGCGCTCGGGGCTACGAGCTCGCGCGCGCCGAGCTCGTCAGCTACCTCGTCGATGAGATCCTGCCTCATGCCGCCGCTGAGGAGTTGACGATCTACCCCGAGGCGGCCAAGCGCGCCGAGCTCACGGCGACGGTCATCACGATGGTGGCCGAGCACCGCGAGCTCGCCGAGCTCGTCGAGTCGATCGCGGGTGCGTCCAACGGTGAGGACGCCGCGCGCTTCGCGCGCGCGCTCGCCGAGCTCTTCGCCGCGCACGTCGCCACCGAGAACGAGGTCCTCCTGCCGCCGCTGGTGGGCGACGAGTCGGTCGGGGTTGCGGACCTGCTCACCCAGATGCAGCGACTCACCGAGTCGCGGCCCGAGACGGCGTCCGACGCGCCCTCGAGCGCGGACCACGAGTCCGTCGTCGTGACCCAACTGCTCAAGGCGGCGTTGGCCCTCGCGCGCGCGGGCCAGGGCGACGAGGCCTGCGCGATCGTTGCGGGGACCTGGGCGACCCTGCACGCCGCACGCCCCGATCTCGCCGAGGTGGTGAACCGGTCGCTGCACCGACTGGTGCGCCTCGTGAGCCAGGAGCCCGTCGCGATCGGCACCAAGCGTGAGGCGCCGACCGAGCGCGCCGACGTGGTGCTCGACGTGCGCACGATGGCCCCCGCGCAGCGCCACCACACGATCTTTGTGACCTACGACGCGCTGGGTGCCGGTGAGGCGTTCGAGCTCGTGAACGACCACGATCCCAAGCCGCTGCAGTA
>JAJYPU010000269.1 GCA_021795095.1 Actinomycetes bacterium
TCACGTACGATTGATGTCCATGCCACACGCCGTTCTCGTCACCGGATTGGGTTCCTCGCCGCTGCTGGTCGGGCGCGAGCCCGGTTGGGCCTACGTCTGTCGGCGCGGCGTGTGTCTCGCACCGGTTCGCTCCGTCGACCAACTCGACGATCAACTCCGCTCAATCCACTGATGGCGCTCCTCTCCCGCGACCCGGCCGTTCGAGCGATCAAGCAGCTCGTCGAGCGCATGGTGCATCACCCGACCGTCGACCTCTCACCGAACTCCACCATGTTCGGTCTCGTCTTGGGCTCGACCAACGAGACCACTACCGTGATGGACCTCGCGTCCCACACCATCGTGCGCTGGCGTATCCCCTGGCCAAGGGGTGTGGAGACCGACCTGGTCACGTTCGACGTTGTTGAGGGGCAGTTGGCCGGCGACATCGAGCGCACCGACCTCGCCCAGCCCGAGGCGGTCACCATCGCCGACCTACCTCGACGCCTCGGGTCGTATCGAGGCCGGCACATCCGTCACTGGCTCGAAGAGTTAGCGACGCCCGCCGACGGCCCGTTATTCGGCTTCCGTGGTCCGAGCGCCCCGTACTGGGAGTTCCGCGGCGAGCGACCGAGCGTCGCGCTCATCGCCGCCGATCGAGGACCGCAGCTGCTGCGCCGTCACGACGACGGATCAACGTGGGTGCGCTTCGGGTGGTTCGGCGACGACGTTTGGCTCGTCTGCGAGGACAGCCACGCCATCCGTACCATGGAAGCGACTCGCCGCTCGTCACTCGCGGGCAAGGACCTCGCCACCTCACTCGGGTTTCGGCCCACCTACGTGCTGACCACGCTGTCACGCCCCGTAGACGGCCACTGTTATAAGAGTTGCACGGGACTACTGCCCCGGGGGTAGCGGGTCGGTGTTCTGTGCGCTAGCGGGGCAGTTTGCCCGACGCGAGCGATTCCGCCATCGCCCAGCCGAAGGCGATGAGCCGTTGACCGGCCTCTGGACACAGATTCGTGAAGAACTCGTCGGCACCATCGGGGATAGCTCCCTTGGCGGCCACGTAGTCGAGACAACCGACCGGCCCCGAAGGGACCGTCATCACGAAGGTGTGATCGTCGATGGCTTTCTCCGCGCCGAAGCGCTTGGCCAGTCGTCGACCCCACGCGCGGTCCTCGCCCGTGGGCTTGTAGCCCTTGCGTGGCACAATGTCCTCGAGGCCCGCGAACGCGCGGAACCCGTCTGGCGAGGTCAGGCGCGCGCCGAGCAGTACGTCCTCGTCGGGAAAGGCCAGCAGTGCCCGACGGAACTGATCATGCAGGATCGACCGGAGTGTCTGGTCTGACTTCGCGTTGCGATCGACCAAGAGCAGCCCGACCAGCAACGATGGCGTGCCACCGATCCGCTCCAACGTGCTGAACGAGTACCCCCGCAGTTTGGAGCCCTCGCGGGCGTGAGTTACCAGTACCCACTCCTCACGCTGCTTCGACAGGAAACCGATGTCGAAATTTGGTTCACGGTCGACGCAGAGATCGGCCATCTCGGCCAATTCGGCGTCACTCAGGGCCGTCGTGTCCTTCGTAGTCACAATCATCGCCATAACTATCTATTCTACGGGACTTTCGTCACCGGCCAATACGCCTAGGCCTTTATGACGTTCCGGCCGAATTCGGAGCGCAAATCACCGACGACGCCGGCGATATTCACGTTGAACTCGGGTCCGAGCTTAAAGGCTTTACCCGACTCGCCCGTTTCGACGATCACGGGCGATTTACCGGGGTAGCGCGTAAGGATTTCTCGGAGCGCGGCGATGGATCGCGAGGTGAGGTCCTCACTACGAAGGGCCAGGCGCAGCTCACCGTCGTCTCGGCCCCGCGGCAGCGCGGTGAGGTCAAGGACGTTGAAACGGATCTCCTCGTCGCGCACGTCGATGCGACCCTTGACCAAAACAATGTTGTCCTTGGCGAGAAAACCACTGCACTCCTCGAATTTGCGCGCCGACAAGATGATCTCGAGCGCGCCGCCGAGGTCTTCGAGCACGACCCGGGCATACTGGTGCCCCGACTTGGTCGTTCGGATTTGCACTTCGGCCAGGATTCCGCCAATGGTCACCGGCCGGTTGAGGCGAGCCAATTCCTCGGCGCGCTCGCGGATGACCACGATCGAGCCGTCGGTCTTGGCTGCGAGGACGTCGGCTACGGCGTAGAGCGGGTGGTCTGAAATGTAGGTCCCGAGCATCTCACGTTCGAAGTCCAGCTTCACGGCCTGGTCGAACTCCACCGGACTGATGGGTGGCTCGGTGCCTTCCCAATCCCCCCCACCAGCCGAGTCACCGAGTGAGGCGAACAGCGTCGAGATGCCGAGCGACAGGTCCTTGCGGCGGCTCAAGGTCACCTCGATCAGCTCGTCGGCGGCGAGGAGCAGTCCCATCCGTGACACCCCCAGCGAGTCGAACGTGCCCGCCTTGATCAGTGACTCCATTGTCCGCCGGTTGAGAACCGCGGGGTCGACGCGGCGCACGAAGTCATACACCGAGACGAAGGGTCCGCCGGACTCACGCTCGCCGACGATCTTCTCGACGAGGGCCTCGCCGACGTTGCGCACCGCCGCCATGCCGAACAGGATCGTCATAGGGGCGCGCTGGCTCGGGGCGTAGTCGGCGAGGGACTCGTTCACGTCGGGCACGCCCACCGTGATGCCCATCTGACGGGCCTCGTTGAGGTAGATCGCCGCTTTGTCCTTGTCGTCACGGAACGACGTCAACAGCGCGGCCATGTATTCCACCGGGTAGTTGGCCTTTAACCAGGCGTTCTGGTAGGCGATCAGCGCGTAACCGTAAGCGTGACTCTTATTGAAGGCGTAGTCGGCGAAGGGCTCGATCTTATTGAAGATGGCCTCACCGAGGTCGCGGCCGTAGCCCATCCGTTCAGCACCGTCGACGAACTTCGCGCGTTGGGCCTGAATCATCTCG
>JAJYPU010000270.1 GCA_021795095.1 Actinomycetes bacterium
CGCGCTGGGCCGTTGGCTCGCACCGGTAGCGGCCATGGCGCCGTTCTCGATCTACTCGTTTCTCGGCCTCGGTGTGCCGATCATCGCGGTCATCTACTACGCCTTTCAGAGCGAGCAGGGTAAGCCGACCCTGTCGAACATCGCGCTGGTGACCCACGGGTCCTACCTGCTGGGCTTCGAGAACAGCATCGTGCTGGCCCTGATCACCTCGATCGTGCCCGGCATCCTCGGCCTCGTCCTCGCGTACGCCATCGCGACGTCACGTAGCGCAACGCTCAAGCGCCTCGTCGCCACCGCGTCGGGCGTGCTCGCCAACTTCGGCGGCATCAATCTCACCTTCATGTTCATTGCAACGCTCGGCTCGACGGGGATCCTCACGGCGTGGTTGAGCGCGATCCACCTCAACCCGTGGAACTTCGGGTTCAACCTCTATTCCTTCTACGGCGTCGCGCTCGTCTACCTGTATTTCCAGGTGCCGCTCATGGTCCTAGTCATCACGCCGGCGCTCGGGGGACTGCGTCCCTCGTGGCGTGAAGCGGCGGAGAACATGGGCGCGTCGAGCTGGGGCTACTGGCGCTACGTCGGCGTCCCAGTCCTGATGCCGTCGGTGCTCGGCGGGATGCTGCTGCTCTTTGGTAGCGGGTTCGCCGCCTACGCCACCGCTGAAACCCTGACTGCCGGGACCGTGACGTTGGCACCGATCCAGATCGGCTCACTGCTCGCGGGCAACCAGCTCGCCGGTCAAGAGAACGTCGGCTACGCCGTCGGCCTCGGCATGTTCGTGGTTCTCGCGGTAACGATGATCCTCTACGGGTTGGTTCGGCGAAGGGCGTCCAAGTGGCTTCGCTGATTCCCGACATCGTCGAAGACGCCCTCGTCGCCGTCCCCGAAGTACCGGGTCGACGCCGTCGGCCGCGGTTGCGCCTGTGGCGTGCGGTCGTGCTCTTCCTCGCGGGCGCCTACTTCCTCATCCCGATCTACGCCGGGCTGCGCTTCTCCTTCGAGAACGACGCTGGCCACCTCTCGCTCTACGCGGTGAAGGCGATTCCCTCCGAGCCGGGCTTCTCGGCGGCCTTCTGGCTCTCGATGCGTCTCGCGGTGGTCACCCTCGCGCTCACGCTCGTGTTGATGGTCCCGACCTCGGTCTACGTACACCTCAAGCTCCCGCGTTTGCGCCGGCTCCTCGACTTCGTCACCATCCTGCCGATCGTGATCCCTCCGATCGTGCTCATCTTGGGCGTGCTGCGCGCCGCACCGCTGTGGCTGCGCGCGTCGCCCTATCTATTGAGCCTCGTCTACGTGATCCTGTCGATGCCCTTCGTCTACCGCTCGCTCGACGCGGGACTCAGCGCCATTGACTTGAAGACGCTCGTCGAGGCGTCACGATCGCTCGGGGGGAACTGGTTGAACACGCTCTGGCGCGTCGTCGTGCCCAACCTCCGTTCGGCGCTGCTCTCGGCGACAGTGCTGACGTTGGCGTTGGTGCTCGGGGAGTTCACCATGGCGAGTCTCGACTTGTGGACGACGCTGCCCGTGTGGATCTATCAGTTCCAACAGGTCGACGCCCACGTCTCGACCGCGGTGTCGATGGTCTCGCTGATCGGGACGTGGCTACTGATCACACTCATTGTCTCCCTCGACCGATCACAATCGCGTCGTACACGCAGAAGGACGAATAACTCGTGACCGAACTAGTCGACGCCACCCGTACCACCGGTGCGGCCCCCGCCGGGGCGAGAGTGAGCCTCGAGGGGCTCGTTCGGACCTACGGCACGACCCGGGCACTCGACGGATTCTCCCTCGCCATCGAACCAGGGGAGTTCGTGGCCTTGCTCGGCCCGTCGGGCTGCGGCAAGACGACCGCACTGCGCGTGCTCGCCGGATTTGAACGACTCGATAGTGGGCGCGTCACGGTCGACGGGCGCGACGTGAGCAAGATCAGCGCGCAGCACCGAGACATGGGGATGGTCTTTCAGAGCTACTCGCTCTTTCCCAACATGAACGCACTCAATAACGTCGCCTTCGGGCTGCGAATGCGTCGCCAGCACGCGACCCAGCGCCGTCAGAAGGCGGGCGAACTCTTGGAACTGGTTGGACTGAGCGACCAGGCGTCCAAGTACCCGCACCAGATGTCCGGTGGCCAGCAACAGCGGATCGCCCTGGCCCGGGCCCTCGCGATCGAACCCCGTGTCCTGCTGCTCGACGAACCGCTCTCGGCACTCGACGCCAAGGTGCGCGCCGAGTTACGCGATCAGATCCGCCAGCTCCAACAACGCCTTGCGATCACGACGGTCTTCGTCACCCACGACCAGGAAGAAGCGCTCTCCATGGCCGACCGCGTCTGCGTGATGTCCGCGGGGCGCGCCGAGCAGACGGCCACACCCGCAGCCCTCTACTCACGACCGACGACGTCCTTCGTTGCCGAGTTCGTCGGAGTCTCGAGCCGGGTGCCGGTCGAACCAGTGGACGGTTCGGTGGTGCTCTTTGGCGAGCGGTGCCGTATTCGCGCGAGCGACACCGGCCTACCCAATGGTCCACTAGACGCGCTGCTTCGACCTGAGGACGTGGCAATCACCCTCGATGAGACTGCCAAGCCCTTCGTCACCCATAAGAGTTTCCTCGGCGCGACCACCCGCGTGATCGCCCAGGTCGACGGCGTGGCGGTACGTGTCGACGTTCGCAGTGACGTCGCGGCCGACATCGAGTTGGGCGCTCGGGTGCGCGTCTCGGTCGTCTCGCGAGACGTGCTGGTGGCCGAGCGAAGCGTGACGAACCCGGTGTCACCGCAGTAGGCGCAATGACGTCCGACGCTACCGACGGGGCCAGACCATGGCAGCGGAGGGTGGTCTCGAGTGTGTAACTTGGGGACTCAATGGAGTCAACCGGCGGTCCGTCACTTCTCGAACTCGATCGTGTCTCAGTGCACTTCGGTGGCCTGCACGCGCT
>JAJYPU010000271.1 GCA_021795095.1 Actinomycetes bacterium
GATCTGATTGCGCACGACGACGGCGCCGGCGAGGAACAGCCCCATTGAGGTGAGGCCCATCACTCGGCACCATCCCCGGGCGACGTCGATAGTGGCGGGGTCCTTGATCCGCGCGTTGGCTCGTTCGGCGGCGCTGCGTCTCGCGTAGGAGCGACGCCACTGCGCTCCGGGATAGTCGTGACGTTGGGCGGTTTTGGCGTTCACCTCGGGCGGGACGGTGACGGTGGCCTGGGTGCAGCAGACCGGTGGACTTGCGGGCGGGGCGAGCACCTCGGCGTGGTCGAGGGACAACTGCATCGACGTCGGACGCAGGGGGCAGCGGATCTTGCCGAGCAGGGCTGGACACATGACTCGGGTGTAGCCATCGGGGTCGGGGCCGGCGACCCGGCCCAGCTTGTAGCGGGCGAGTTCGCCCGAACGCTGGTCGTGCGCCGATACCTCCTCGCGGCTCGCTCCTCGAGCGAGCGGCGTCAGGTCGAAGAGGGCCTTGGGGGTGGCGGGGCAGGAGAGGTTGCCGTGGTGGCAGATCGCTCCGGCGTGGGTGCCTTGGGCGCCCCGGTCGTTGGGGTGCAGATCCATGACCAGGCTCGCCCCCGCCGCGCGCAGCGGCAGGGCGAAGCGAGTGGGGACGCGGTGGGCGTAGCCCGAGTCGACCACGACGTCGCCGAGAGCGGTTCCCTCGTTGGCCATCGCGACCAGCACCGCCACGGCGGCGGGCACCGGGTCGTGGTCGCAGGCGACGAGGTTCATCCGCCGGACCAACTCGGGGACTTCTTCCCCGCCCACCTCTTCGACCATGGTGGCCAGCGAGAGGTAGTAGCCGAAGAACAGCTCGTCCTTCTCGCCCGGACCCCCGCCCTTGCGGTGCCCCCAGGCGGCCTCGTCGTCGGCGTAGGCGCCGGTGGGCTTGGTGCGTCGGGTGGAGAAGCTCTCGATGTCGGTCCAGTCGACGGCCAGTGACGACGAGCCCCTCCTCGTCTCGGGCAGCGACGCCTCCACGAGGGTATCGAGCACACGTTGGAAGATCTCAGTGGGCGATCCGTCGGGACACTTCTTCGCCAGGCAGCCAGTGACGAGGGAAAAGGTCCTCTCCACCTGGCGATAGGTGAGGACGTGGGGCCCACTGCGCCAGTCGACGATGACGCCGAGTCGGCGCTGGTCGGCCTCGCTCAAGGAGACCAGCGCCGCGTGCACGCGCGTCAGATGGGCTGGGTGTCCCTCGCCGAGCGCCACGAGCATGCCGACCACGAGCGTGCGCACGCGCAGCTGGCGCGCTCGCACCCCGAGGGGGAGTTCGGCCTCGATCGTCGCTACGACCTCCGAGGCGTCGACGACCGCCTCCAGGCGCCCGAGGGTCCCTGCGTTCAGGAGAGTCCTCCGAGCAGGGCCACTGACTCGACCTCCTCGACGGCGTCGAGTTGGTGGGCGAGATCCCCCAGGCGCTGCGAGCAGGTGATCCCGGCGGCGTCCATCAACGCGCGAAGTCCGATCTCCCGGGCGACCTCGCACAGCCACGTGGCCCGCAGACGAGCGACCTCGAAGCGGGGCAGGTCGAGGCCGCCCGCGAGTGAGGCGACGAGGGGAGTGGTCACGTTGCGCCGCTGCGGTGACGCGCCACCGATGAGCAGCGCTTCGCCCGCCCACGAGGCGCTCTCCACGAGTCGATCATGGTAGCGACGCAGGACCGGGATGCTGCGGGGGCGTCGGCCCGCCCTCACGTCCACCACCACGCCGCCCGAGCGCTCGACGACGTCGGTGCCGCGCACGGCCTTGAGGTCGCCACCCACCACGCCGGCCCCCGCTCCCACGCAGATGAGGGCCTGAGCCCGCAGTCGGCGTGACCGCGTCGGCTGGGCGTCCGCGAGGCCGAGGTAGGCGGCGATCTCGGCCGAGGTGTAGGGGGCCTTCGCCCGCTCGCGCGAGAGCGCGGGGGGTGGTGGTGCCGGGTAGACCCGGCGGGCCATGGCTCGCAGGTTGGTGCGCACCGTGCGGCGCGTGGGCGCCGACATGGTGGTGGTATCGGGGTGGCAGCATCGATCGATAACCGAGGGGCGCACCAGCGCCTCGGGTGAGAGGTCGAGACCGACCGCCTCGCCGAAGGCTCCGAGGCGACTCGCGGCGAAGAGGAAGGCCCTCGCCCGGCCCTGGGACTCGGGCGAGGCCGCCGCCGCCAGCCCTTTGGCGAAGCGGGCCACCTCGGTCGAGACCGTGCGGGGTCTGAACTGTTCGATCGTGGTGGCCACGTCCACGGATTGCATACCGTATATATACTGTGTGAAACCCGTCCGATGGTGGATACTCGTGGGAAGGTGGTGCATGCTGGTCAGCCCGAGGCAGAACGAGGAGCAGGCGGCCATCGCCCGGGCGCTCGGGGAGATGGGCTTTGTCCTCCCCGGCAGCCTCACCGAGCGCCGCTTCTCGTGCACGCATGCCGGCTGCCACTGTCACGCCGATCCCCCAGTCCTCCACGGTCCCTACCTCCAGTGGAGTCGCAAGGTCCGGGGCAAGACCACCAGCCGCACCCTCAGCCCCGAGCAGGCCGCCGACTACGGACCGTGGTTCGACAACGAGCGACGGCTGCGTGTCCTCGTTCGCGAGCTCGAAGACCTCAGCCTCGCGATCGTGGAGGCTGATCCCCGCACTCCCCGGCGACACTGATCACTCTCGGATGTGGATGGCACTCGCGTAGGCCGTGGGTGCGCCCTCGACCACGTTGCGTCGGGCCTGGTCGGGACCAAACGTGAATACCTCACCGACCGGGACGGTGCGCGAACCGCATCGCCCGCCATGGCGTCGCCAGCCAAAGGCACGCGAAAGACGGGCTGGATGGCGTTGCGGCTATCCACTCGAATTTCGTGGATGAGGGCCTGCAAGAGTGATTTAACCACCGCTGGTGAGCCTTCGGCGATGGCCTCGTTCACTCGATCGCGAAGTGTCGCGAG
>JAJYPU010000272.1 GCA_021795095.1 Actinomycetes bacterium
TCTGAAACCCGTCGTGCGCGCCGTCGGGTGACGTGAGCGGGCCACCGATTCGCTGATACGCCG
This sequence comes from Actinomycetes bacterium, assembly GCA_021795095.1. Next base: position 64 of record JAJYPU010000272.1, read on the forward strand.
AGGTGCTCACCTTGTTGGCACTCGACCGCCTTTACCCGCCTCCACGATGCCCGTCACCCGTATACCTATTTGTCCAATTAATACCACGACGAGGATCTAATTTTTAAACCTATGGTCGGCATAGTTTGTGATTCTTTGCACAAGGTAACCCCTCGGTGTTATGCCTGGGTTCGAGTGGGAACCGGATGGTCCTGCGAGACGAAGTTGCGAGTCGAAGGAGTCGACATGACAATCACCCTGGAAGAACTGCGAGACGTGACCGTGGCCGCGGTCGTTGACGCTCGCGGGACATCCTGTCCCGGTCCGATCCTGGCCGCGAAGAAGGGGATCCCGGGTGTCGCCAGCGGTGCGGTCATGGAGGTCATGGCGACGGACTCAGGAACCCTGAAGGACCTGCCGGCTTGGTGCAAGAAGATGGGCCACGAGTTCCTCGGGGTCATCGAAGAGCCTGGCTACCTTCGCCTCTTCTTGCGCAAGGTCTGAGATGGGGCTCACCGACGTCGACGGGCCGAGCGGGCCCCGGATACTCGTCTTCTCGACGAACAACATCTCGGACCCCGGCATCGATCTCGCCGGCAGCCGTCATCTCCACTACCCCTCGACCGTCTTCACGGTCACGGTCCCCTGTTCGAGCGCGATCAAGCCCACCTGGATCTTGCACGCCTTTGAGAGCGGGTTCGACGGCGTCTTCATCGGCGCCGACGGCGACGAGTGCGCCTACCTGCCCGACTGCAACGCCCGGACCGCCCGCATCGCCACGCGCGCCCAAGAGTTGATGAGTGCAAACGGCTACGAGCCCCAGCGGGTGATGATGGCGGCCCTGTGCTCGGTCTGTGCCGAGCCATTCGTGAATCACATGCGCGAGTTCACCGAGAAGATGACCGCGCTCGGGCGAGTGCGGGTACTCGCGTCCTAACCCCCTGAAAGGAGAGCCCGACATGGCTCAAACGGACAAGAAGACGATCATCCTCTTCAGCGGCGACCTCGACAAGGTGCTCGCGGCCTTCGTGATCGCCAACGGGGCCGCCGCCATGGGCGACGACGTCACGATGTTCTTCACCTTCTGGGGGCTCAACGCGCTGCGACGCGACCACAAGCCGGCCACCCCCGGCAAGTCCCCCCTGCAGCGGATGTTCGCGGCGATGATGCCGCGCGGGCCCGAGAAGCTCACGATGTCCCACATGAACTTCGCCGGCGCCGGGCCCGTCCTGATGAAGCGCATGATGCGCCAGAACCACGTGCTGTCCATCGACGAGATGATCGCTACCGCGAAGGAGCAGGACATCAAGATGATCGCCTGCACGATGTCGATGGACGTCATGGGGCTGCGGGCCGACGAGCTGATCGACGGCCTGGAGTTCGCCGGCGTCGCCACGTACCTCGGTGAAGCCGACGAGGCCAACGTCAACCTGTTCATCTAACGCCCGAACGAACGATTACGAGAGGTGGTACGCGCAATGGACTACGACGCACTGGTCGTGGGGGGCGGCATCGGGGGGATGGAGTCGTCGCTCAAGCTCGGTGACATGGGCTACCGGGTCCTGCTCGTCGAGAAGGAGCCGAGCGTGGGCGGGCGAATGATCCTGCTCTCTAAGGTCTTCCCGACCCTCGACTGCGCGAGCTGCATCTCGGGTCCGAAGATGTCCTCGACCATCAACCACCCGAACATCACGACGGCCTCCTCGAGCACGGTGCTCGGCATCCGACGCACCGAGAACGGCCGATTCCTCGCCACCGTGAAGAAGCGCGCCACCTACGTGGACCCGGCCGCCTGCACCGGCTGCCAGGAGTGCGAACCCGTCTGCACGGTCGCTGTGCCCGACCAGTTCAACGCCGACCTCGTGCCGCGCCGCGCGGCCTTCCTCGCCTTCCCCCAGGCCGTCCCGAAGAAAGTGGTCATCGAACGCACCGGCACCTCACCGTGCACCGACACCTGCCCGGCGGGAATCAAGGCCCACGGGTACGTCGCGCTCATCCGAAACGGCCGGTACGAGGAGGCGTTCCAGCTCGTACTCGAGGCGACCCCGCTCGTCGGCACCCTCGGGCGCGCCTGCTACGCGCCCTGTGAGAACGAGTGCACGCGCGACGACCTTGAGGCCTCGATCCCCATCCGTCGGCTCAAGCGCTTCGTCGCCGACCGGCACTACGACACGATGGACGGCCCCGGCTTCGAGGCCCCCGAACCCAACGGCAAACGCGTTGCGATCGTCGGATCGGGCCCGGCGGGACTCACGGCCGCCTGGCAACTCGCCCGGCTCGGCTACGGCGTCACCCTCTATGAGGCCTCGCCCGAGCCGGGCGGTTTCTTGCGCTACGCCATCCCGGCCTACCGGCTGCCCCAGGACGTGGTCGAGCGCGACAGCGCCAATGTCACCGCCCTCGGGGTGACCATTGAGACCGACTCGCCCATCACCGACCTCGAGGCGTTGCACGACGCGGGCTTTGACGCCGTACTCGTCGCCACCGGCACGCCGCGGTCGACCGCCCTCGCGATCCCCGGCGAGGACCTCGAGGACGTGCGCAGCGGGCTCGACTTCCTGCGCGACGTACGCCTCGGGAACCCACCGGACTGGACCGGCCGGCGCGTGGTCGTCGTCGGGGGCGGGAACGTCGCGATGGACGCCGCACGCACGGCGCGGCGCCTCGGGGCGCGCCACACGACCGTCGTGTATCGGCGCGGCCCCGACGAGATGCCCGCCATGGTGAGCGAGGTGGACGACGCGAAACGAGAGGGCGTGGCCTTCACGTTCCTCACCGCACCGGTCGAGGTGCTCAGCGACGAACGCGGCCGGGTGAGCGGACTGCGCTGTCAGCGTATGGCGCTCGGTGCACCGGACGCGTCGGGGCGACGACGCCCCGAGCCCGTCGAGGGCAGCAT
>JAJYPU010000273.1 GCA_021795095.1 Actinomycetes bacterium
ATGGCCGTGGGTGCGCCGTTGGTCGTCATCGAGACCGACGCGGCCGCGTCGGCGCCGAGCGCGCCGGCGACCACGCCCGAGGCCCCCGCTTCGGTCGGGGCTGGGCGCACACCGGTGCTCGTGGGCTACGGGGTCGCCGAGGACGATGCCGTGGTCACGCGACGTCGTCGCCAGGCCGCGCCCGTCGCCGCGACCCCGGTCACACCCAAGCCCGACGTCGCCGAAGCGTCGTTGCGACCGGCGCGTTCGACGCCGCCGGTCCGGCTCTACGCCAAGCAGCACGGCGTCGACCTCGCCACGGTCACGGGGACGGGACGCGACGGGCTGATAACCCGAGACGACGTGGAGCGGGCCCTCGCCGGCGCGCCGACGCCGACGCGGCCTCCGGTCCCGGTGTTGACCTCGACCACGCGCTTCGTCGGTCGCGAGATCGAGTCCTGGAGCACCGGCCCGCTCGAGGAGCGGATCCCCGTGCGCGGTGTCCTGCGTTCGATGGCTGACGCGATGGTCCAGAGCGCCTTCCAGGCGCCCCACGCCGCGGTCTGGGTCCGCGTCGAGGCGACCGGCACCGTGGCGCTGCTCGACTCACTTCGCGGGCGCCCGGCCTTCGCCGGCGTGCGCCTGTCGCCGTTGACGATCGTCGCACTCGCGGTCTGTGACGCGGCTCGTCACTACCCCGGACTCAACTCGAGCTACGACGCCGCGGCCCAGGAGGTCGTGGTGCGTCGTCGGGTGAACCTCGGCATCGCCGCGAACACCCCGCGCGGTCTGATCGTGCCCAACATCAAGGGCGCGGACACCCTGGACCTGCGCGCCATGGCCGTGTCGCTCAACGAACTCGTCGACGTGGCGCGCGCGGGCACGACGACCCCCGAGGCGATGCTCCACACGACGCTGTCGATCACCAACGTCGGTCCCTTCGCGGTCGACGGGGCGATGCCGATCCTGCCGCCGGGCACCGGGGCGATCATCGCCGTCGGTCAGATCGCCAAGCGGCCCTGGGTCGTCGGCGACGACGTCGTCGCGCGCCCGACCGTGGACCTGTCGATGTCCTTCGACCACCGTCAGATCGACGGCGCCCTGGCGTCGGCCGCGATCGCGCACATCGGTCGCTTCATCACCGATCCCGCGGCCGCGATCATCGGCGGCTGACGGCGCTACGAACGAAGCGCCGCGAGTGCCCGATCGGCGTGGACGTTCATGTTCATCTCGCTGGTGATCACGTCGATGACCCGCCGGTCGGTGCCGATGACGAACGTCGTGCGCTTCACTCGCAGGACATCGAGCGCCCGCTTGACGCCGTAGGACTTGGCGACGTGACCCCCGACGTCACTGAGTAGCGGGTAGTCGAGGGCGTTGGCGTCGCTGAAGGCCGCCTGCTTGGTCACGTCGTCCATCGAGATGCCAATCCGCTGCGCACCCACTTCGGCGAACGCCGTGGCGAGGTCACGGAAGTAGCACGTCTCTTTGGTGCAGCCCGTGGTCATCGCCGCGGGGTAGAAGAAGAGCACGACTGGTCCCTGTGCGAGCAGGTCGCTCAAGGTTCGCTGCACGCCGTGCTGGTCGGAGAGCGTGAAGTCGGGTGCGAGGTCGCCTGGTCTCATGGACCGACTGTACTGGTCAGTCGTCGAGTCGAAAGCCCACGCCGCGCACCGTGACGAGGTGCCGAGGGTGGGGCGGGTCGTCTTCGATCTTTTGACGGAGACGCTTCATGTGGGTGTCGAGCGTGCGCGTGTCCACGAGGTCGAGTCCCCACCACAACGCGTCGAGGCACTGCTCGCGGGTGACCACCTGGCCACGGTGCTCGGCGAAGAGCGCGAGCAGGTCGAACTCCTTGCGGCTGAGTTCGATGGGCAGCGACCGTTTCGCGACCGAACGTCGCACGAAGTCGACGTCGATGTCACCGATCGTGACGCGACCGTCGCTGACACTCGGCTCACTCGGTGGGCGGCGCAGCACGGCGCGCATCCGAGCAACCAACTCGCGGAGTCGATAGGGCTTGGTGACGTAGTCGGCGGCCCCGATCTCGAGCCCGAGGACGACGTCGACCTCACTGGTGCGCGCCGAGACCATGATGACCGGGGTCCGGACGGTCTGGTGGATCTCACGGCAGTAGTCGATGCCCGAGCCGTCGGGGAGCATGACGTCGAGCAGCACGAGATTCGGGGAGTGGCGCGCGAAGACCTCGCGCGCCTGGCCGATCGTCGTGGCGCCGACGACGACGAAACCCTCCACGGTCAGCCCGACGTTGAGCGCGTCCTGGTAACTGGGCTCGTCCTCGACGACGAGCACGACGGGTCGGCTGTCGGCGCTCACGGCGCCACCTTCGAGGTGCGGCCACGCCACGAGGGGGTCGAGGGAGAGCGATCGTCGAGGCTGGCCACGGGTCCACGGTACGGAGGGCGGGTAATCGGAAGGTGACCCGCGCGAGACCGCGGCGTAGCCGCGAGATGAATGTTGGTCAGTTCGAGGTGACGCTGAAACCCTCGTAGGTGGTGCTGCCCGCGAGGTAGCTGCCGGTGGCGGTGCACCGGTTGTCCTGGTGGCAGACGAGCGCGTAGACGCCACCGGCGACACCCACGCTCGTCGCCCCACCGGGTAGGGCAATCTTGGACCCCGTGGCCCAGTGGCCGTTCACCTGGCTGACCACGAGACCCTGGTAGTGATCGGCGGCGTCGAGGTAGGCGGCTCCGGCACGACAGTTGCCGGCGCTCACGCAGGATAACGCCACGACACCACCGTTCTTGCCCGCGGCGATCGACCCGTCGGGTAGCGCGAGCTCACTGGCCTCGTGCCAGACTCCGTTCACCTCGTCGGCGATGAAGCCCTCGTAGAGGCCGTTGCTCGCCCGATACTGGCCGCCGGCGCTGCAGGTGGTCGCGGTGGCGCAGGCGATGTCCTGGTACCCGTAGAAGAACGCCTTGGGGTTCGGCGCGGC
>JAJYPU010000274.1 GCA_021795095.1 Actinomycetes bacterium
AGGAGCTCGGCGTGGGCGCCTACCGGTTCTCGGTCGCCTGGCCGCGGGTCCAGCCCAGCGGCACCGGCCCGGCCAACCAGCGCGGCCTCGACTTCTACCGCCGACTCGTCGACGGGCTGCGCGCTCGGAATATCGAGCCCACCCTCACCCTCTACCACTGGGACCTGCCCCAGCCGCTCCAGGACCGCGGTGGGTGGTGCGACCGCGACACCACCGACCGCTTCGCGGACTACGTGGACCTGGTCGCCCGGTCCCTCGGCGGGGACGTGGAGCGCTGGATCACGCTGAACGAGCCCTGGTGCTCGTCGTGGCTCGGCTACGGCGCGGGCTACCACGCCCCGGGCATCCGCGACATCGGCATGGCCGCCGCCGCGAACCACCACCTCCTGCTCGCCCACGGCAAGGCGATCCCGATCCTGCGCGCGGCCGTCGAGAACGCGCGCGTGGGCATCACGCTCAACCTGGGCGACCACCGACCCGGTTCGGACCACCCACTCGACGTCGCGGCCGCGCGTCGCGCCGACGGCAACCTCAACCGGCTCTTCCTTGACCCGATCTTCCACGGCGAGTACCCCGCGGACATGCTCGAGCACTACGCGGCGGTCACGCCGGGCTTCTCGGTCGTGCGCGAGGGCGACCTCGAGCTCATCAACCAGCCCATCGACTTCCTCGGGGTGAACTACTACTTCCCCTCGACGGTGATCGACGAGTCCCGAGCGACCGAGGCGCGACTTGCTGGCTACTTCGTCTCGTCCGAGGACCCGTTCCCCGACCTCAAACTCCGATCGGTCGAGACGCCGGGACGCGACAAGACGGCGATGGACTGGGAGATCCACGCGTCGGGCCTCACGTCGCTGCTCGTGCGGATCCGAGACGAGTACCACTCGCTGCCCATCTACATCACCGAGAACGGCGCGGCCTTCGACGACTACGTGGACCCCAACGGCCACGTGATGGACCTCAACCGGATCGCGTACCTCCAAGAGCACATCTCGGCCGTGCACGACGCCATCGACGCCGGGGTCAACGTGCAGGGCTACTTCGTGTGGAGCCTGCTCGACAACTTCGAGTGGTCCTTTGGCTACTCGCGGCGATTCGGCATCGTGTGGGTCGATTTCCCGACCGGCCGGCGACTGACCAAAGCGAGTTTCGCCTGGTATCACGACACGATCAAGAAGAACTCGGTCGAGTACGCCACGTCGGTGGGTAGTCAGTAGCCGCACCGGTGCACGATCGCCGCTGGTACCGTCAGCCCGTGACGATCCATCGGGTGTCTGGCGCGGTGGCGGTGGTGCTCGCCGTCGGCCTCGCCTCGGGCGGACCGGTCGCGTCGAGCCAAGTCGCTCGCGGGCTTGTCGAGGCGAAAGCGCCGGGCGCGCTCGCGGTGTCGAGCCGCGGGCAACTCTACGTGCTCGATCCCGCGCGTGACCAGATCCTGCGCCTCGTCGCGGGCGGGAGGTTCCGCGTCGTCGCGGGCACGGGCCGTCGAGGATTCTCCGGTGACGGGGGACCGGCGGTCAACGCCGCGATCGCCGTCGACGAGCAGAGCGGTCTCGCGGTCGCCGCGAACGGGACCGTCTACTTCGCTGACACCGGCAACGGCCGGGTGCGCGCGGTGGCGCCGAATGGGGTGATTACGACAGTCGCGGGTGGGGGCGTGACGGTGCCGGGCGTGGCGCGGATCAAGGCGTCGCGGGCCCGGTTCGCGGGCATCGCTCAGGTGAACGGACTCGCCATCGGTCCACGGGGCGAGTTGCTCGTCGGGGCGAACGGCGTCTACCGGTTGGCCAACGGCGTGCTGACGTGGCTCGTCGGGTCGAGCGCGTCAGCGCGTAATCGGGGATTTGGCGGCTACGGGCGTAACCCCGCGCGCCAAGCGGACTTCGTCCCCGCCGTCACCCTCGCCGTCGACGGCCGAGGCGACGTGCTCGTGGGCGGCGGGAACACCTGGAGCCTCTACGAGCGCACGCCGAAGGGAGCGCTGCGCTTTGTCCAGGGGGACCGCGCACAGGGCGGGTACTACGCCGCCATGGCCCGTGCGCCCGACGGGTCGGTGGTGCTCGCGGGTGGCGCGCGCGGACTCGCCCGACTGCTCCCGAACGGGCGGATCACGGCGATCGCGGCGGGGTCCCTCGCGTCGGTTCTGCCGGGTAGGAACCACTTCACCGTCGGCGACGGCGTCGCCGTCGCCCGCGACGGGGCGATCTACCTCGACAACACGGCGAACAATGGCTTCTCCTCCGTCGGCGCCATCGTGCGACTGGACCCGACCGGTCACGCGACGCTGCTGTGGCACTCGTGAACGGTCGCGCCCGAGTGGTCGCCGAGTCCGCGGCGGTGGCGAAGCGGGCTGGCCGCGCCGAGTAGATTCACCCCGTGTCAGAAATCACCAACGAGACCGTCGCGTCGATCGAGGCGACGCTCGCCAGCGTCGATCGCGCGCTCGAACGACTGCGCGCGGGCACCTACCGTCAGTGCCAGGTCTGTGGGCGTGCCATCGACGAGGCCGACCTCGTCGCCGACCCCCTGCTCAGCCACTGCTCGGAACATCCCGAGCTCGGCTAGGCCCGCTACTTCTTGGTCGCCCAGAAGATCTCGGCGATCGCGTCGATCTCGCTCAGCAGCCGGTCGGCCACGACGACGTCGTTGGTCTTCTTCGCGTCGCCGGCGGACTTGGTGGCCATCCAGAACAGGTCGTGCAGGTTCGGGAACTGCTTGAGGTGCTCGACCTTGAAGTAGTCGGTCCATAGCACCCACAGGTGGTGCTTGACGAGCTCGCAGCGCTCTTCCTTGATGATCGTCGCGCGGACCTTGAAGTCGGGGTCGTTCGAGGCGTTGTACTTCTCCATCGTGGCCTTCACGGACTGGGCCTCGATGCGGGCCTGGGCCGGGTCGTAGACGCCGCAGGGCAGGTCACAGTGGGCGTAGACCGACAGT
>JAJYPU010000275.1 GCA_021795095.1 Actinomycetes bacterium
CGAGAGCGTGAAGTCACACGCGAGCGTGCGTCGCATCCAGATCACAGGTGACGCCCACCGGACGATCTCATCGGTCGCGGTCGCGGCGAGACCCTCGAAGTCGTGTACGAGGCGCTCGCGTTGGTCTGGAAAGCGCGTGAAGACCTCGAGCGCGTGCGCGATGGCGGTGCGCGTCGTCTCGTTACCCGCGGTGACCAACAAGACGAAGAAGGACGCGAGCTCCTGCTGGGTCAGACGCTCAGATTCGATCTCGGCGTTGACCAGTGCGCTCGTGATGTCCTCGACCGGGTGCTCGCGGCGATACGCGCCGAGCTCGTGCATCAGCCCGGTCAGCGTCGCCCCGGCGTCGAGGAAAGCCACGACCGGGTCGGTTCCCTCGGGGACGTATTCGGGATCGCCTGCCGAGAGGATGACGTTGGAGCACCGAAGGACCGTGCCGTACTCACTAGCGGGGATGCCCATCATGGTCCCGATGATCGCGAGGGGGAAGGGGGCGGCCACGTCGGTGACAAAATCACCCGTCCCGTGGTCGACGGCGTCGTCCACCACTTGCTGGGCAACGCGATCGATGGCGTCTTCGATCGCACGCACCGTACGCGGATTGAACGCGTTGGCGACGATCCGTCGCAGGCGCGCGTGTTGGGGATTGTCGGTGGAGATCATGCCCGAGAAGTACTCCACCATCTCGGGGGGCAGATCGAGCTGGGAGACAGCGCCGGGCCCCGAAAGGAAGACTTCCGGGTGGCGCGACGCGGTCACGATGTCGTCGTAGCGGGTGAGTGCGTAGTAACCGGGTCCCGGCGGGAACTCGAAGGCCGTGCCTTCGACGACCGGCTCATCGAAGTGAGCGATCGGTCGCTCGGCACGAAGCGTGGCGAAGGCGGCCTCTCGCTCGTTCCACGGACGGCGCCAAAACGCCATGTCCGAGAGGTCGATCTCCTCGAGCGGCGGCCCGATCGTGCTCATCGGCACATGGTATCGGGGGCCACGAGGTCACGACCGGCGCGCGGTCCGGCAGACTGGATCAGTGGAAGAACTAACCGACCAGGTCCGCCAAAGCCGTCTGAAGGCGCTCAACGCGCTCATCGACCTGATGCGTCCGGCCGTCCAGGCCGACGGTGGCGACCTCGTGCTCGTGCGCGCCGACGTCGAGACCGGTGTAGTCGAGGTGCAACTCCAGGGCGCATGTTCGAGTTGTGCGATCTCCTCGGACACCCTCCAAGGCGGGGTGACGCGGATTCTGACCGATCGCTTGGACTGGGTCACCGAGGTCCTCGGTGGGGTCGACGAGGTGATCGACCCCGAGGACTCGATGTCCCTCGGTACCGGCGGTTACGTTCCGCGGTACCGGGCCCTCTAGGGCTGTTGCTCGCGGGTGTGCGGGACTACGCTTCGCAGTGAGACCGGGAGGTGACCATGGGTTTGATGGACAAGGTCAAGGAGCAGGCGGCGGCAGCGGCGTCAGTGGCCAAGGACGTCGCGCAGAAGGGTCAGGCGAAGGTCGATGAGTTGCAGGCCCGCCGGGCGGCTGACGGCGTGCTGCGTGACTTAGGGCTGACGGTGTACCTGACTAAGGTCGGACGCGGTTCGCCGAGCGCCGAGAGTGACATCGCGGGCTACGTCGAGACGATTCGCGAGTACGAGAACGAGCACGGTCCGATCCAGCCCGATTGACAATAAAAGCCGTGAGGTCACGCGCGGCGTCCGTTGCCGTATTATTTAGTTAGGTGAACTAATGGATATGGTGACGAACGAAACAGCAACGCGACTCCGGTACGCGATTACACGGCTGAACCGACGGCTGCGCCAGTCGGCGTTGGGCGGCGTCTCGCCGGCTCAGGCGTCGCTGCTCGCGGTGGTGAGCCGACTCAAGCACCCCTCGCTCGGCGACCTCGCCGCGGCCGAGCAGATCTCGCCGCCCTCGGTGACCCATCTCGTTCGAGACATGGAGCGTCTCGGTCTGATCGAGCGGGTCACCGACGACGTGGACCGGCGCTGTAAGCGCGTGACGATCACCGCGTCGGGTCGCCACGAGCTGGCGGCGATCCGCCGTCGCAAGGATGAGTTCCTCGAGCGGGCTCTCGACGCGCTGCCCGACGCCGAGCGCCGTCGCGCCGGCGAGTTGGCCACGTTGCTCGAGACCATCTTGGAGCAGGCGTGAGCGCCGTCGCCACGTTCTCATCGCGGACGTTCGCCGCGCTGCGCGTTCGCAACTTCCGTCTCTACTTCATTGGCCAGCTGATCTCGACGTCGGGGACCTGGATGCAGTCGGTGGCCCAGGGTTGGCTGCTGTTGCAAATAACGGGCTCCTCGGTCGACCTCGGGATCGCGGTCGCCCTGCAGTACGTCCCGATGTTGGTGCTCGGTTCGTACGGGGGTCTCGTCGCCGACCGCCACGAGAAGCGCCGCATACTCTACGCGACCCAGTCGGGAGCGGGCTTGCTCGCGCTCGTCCTCGGTGTGCTCGTCACGACCCACCACGTCAACGTCGGCTCCATCTACGTCATCGCGGCCTTGCTCGGCGTGGTCAACCTCTTTGACCTGCCCGCGCGTCAGTCCTTTGTTCAGGAGATGGTCGGACGGGACCTCATTGCCAACGCCGTGAGTCTCAACAGTGTCCTAATGAACTCGGGGCGGCTCATCGGGCCGTCGATCGCCGCGACGCTCATCGCCCTCGTCGGTACCGCGGCTTGTTTCTACGCCAACGCGGCGTCCTTCATCGCGGTCATCGTCGCCCTGGCGCTGATGAGGAGTGCGGACTTCATGACGATGAAGACCGTCGAACGTGAGAAGGGCCAGTTGCGCCTCGGGCTGCGCTACGTCATGGAGACGCCCCAACTACGTAACGTCATTCTCGCTGTGGCGGTGATCGGCACCTTCGCCTTCAACTTCACCGTGACCCTGCCAGTCTTCGCCCACGTGACGTTCCACCAA
>JAJYPU010000276.1 GCA_021795095.1 Actinomycetes bacterium
GCGCGATCCAGGATCGCCGGGATGTCGCTCGCGAGGTAGGTCACCCCGGCCGCGGTGCCAACCACCAGGGGTGAGATTCGCCGCGCGGCGACGATGACGTCGGACTCGGTGGCGTCCATCGCGGCGAGCGCGAAGGCACCACGGACGACCCCGAGGGCTTCGCGAACCGCGTCGAGGAGCTCGAGCCCGCGGCCGCGAGCCTCTTCGATCAGGTGGGCGAGGACCTCGGAGTCGGTCACCGAGGTGAAGACGTGACCGCGGGCCTCGAGGTCGGCCTTCAACTCGGTGTGGTTCTCGATGATGCCGTTGTGGATGATGGCGACGTTGCCCGAGCAGTCGAGGTGGGGGTGGGCGTTGACGGCTTCGGGGGCGCCGTGGGTGGCCCATCGCGTGTGACCGATACCCGAGCGGAACCCCGCGGGGGCGCCGTCACAGGCCAGACGCAGCGCGGCGACCGATTCGGTCCCGTCCGCGCAGCGCGCCCGCCAGGTCTCGCCGGGACGCACGAGCGCGACGCCCGCCGAGTCATAGCCGCGGTACTCCAGTCGCTCGAGGCCGGATAGGAGCGTCGAGACGGTGTCGGTATCGCCGACGACCCCGATGATGCCGCACATAGAGCCAGCCTACTCGGGGGTCCGCGACCGGCTTTTCTAGGCGACGAAGGCCGCGCGCAGCGCCGACGTGAACTCGTCGACGAACCCGGCCTCGAGGGCCTCGACCATCACCCGCACCACGGGCTCGGTGCCCGAGGGACGCACGACCAGTCGCCAGTCCTCGTCGGCGAGCGCGTAGCGCGCGACGAGCTCGGTACTCAGGCGTCGCACGACCGCGTCGTCGTAGTCCTCGCGAGCCACGTTCACGAGCGCCTGGGGCACGCGGCGCCACGCGGCACTCGCCTGCTCGGCGAGCGGTCCACGGCGCACGATGAGGTCGAGCAGCAGCATCCCCGTGAGCAGACCGTCGCCGGTGGGCGCGAGCTCACAGAAGATGAGGTGGCCGGACTGCTCGCCGCCGAAGCACCACTGGCGCTCTTCGAGCGCGAGCAGGACGTTGCGGTCCCCCACGTCGGTCTCAACGACCTCGAGGGACGCCGCACCGAGCGCGCGACGCAGCCCCAGGTTGGACATCGTGGTCACGACGACGCCCCCACCGAGGGCTCGACGGCTCGCCAAATCGAGCGCGAACAGGACCATCAGGTCATCGCCGTCGCGCACCGTGCCGGTCGCGTCCACGGCGATGAGCCGGTCAGCGTCGCCGTCGAAGGCGAGCCCGACGTCCGCGCCGAGTTCGCGCACGCTCGCCACGAGGTCCTCGACGTGGGTGGAGCCGCAGTGCTCGTTGATGTTGGTGCCGTTGGGCGTGTCGTGGATCACGCTCACGCGCGCGCCACTCGCGCGCAGCAACGCCGGTGCGGCGGCGCTCGCCGCCCCGTTCGCGCAGTCGAGCACGACGTGCAGTGAGCTGAAGTCCCCGGGCACGAGCGCGCGCAGCAGGTCCACGTAGAGGTCCCGGGCCGCCTCGTCCACCGTGACGTGGCGCTCGAGGTCATCGGGCGCGGGCGCGGCGGCCTCGAGGGCCGCGGCGAGCACGGCCTCGGTGCGGTGGTCGAGCTTGGAGCCGCCCGGCCCGAGCACCTTCAGGCCGTTGTCGAAGTAGGGGTTGTGCGAGGCCGAGACCACGACGCCCACACTCGCGCGCGCCTTAGCTACGACCGCGACGCCCGGGGTCGGGATGACACCGAGGTCGGTGACCTCGGCCTCACCGTCCACGAGTCCGGCCAGCACCGCGGTCGCGAGGACCGGGGAGCTCTCACGGGTGTCGTAGCCGACGACGACCGGGAGGTCGAAGACGGCGGCCACCGCACGACCGAGCCGGTAGGCGAGGTCAATCGAGACCTCGTCGTAGGCGCGCCCGCGGATACCGTCCGTGCCGAAGTGCACGGCCACGGACTAACGCTTCGAGTACTGAGGAGCCTTACGGGCCTTCTTGAGGCCGTACTTCTTCGTCTCCTTCTTGCGCGCGTCACGCGTCAAGAGACCAGCCTTCTTCAGGGCCGGGCGAACGGTCTCGTCGACCTCGAGCAGGGAGCGGGCGATGCCCAGGCGCAGCGCGCCGGCCTGCCCCGCAACGCCCCCACCCTCGATGGTGGCGTCGATGTCGTAGTTCTGCTGGACGTCGATGAGCCGCAGCGGCTCCATCACCATCTGGCGGTGCGTGGCCGAGGTGAAGTAGTTGTCAAAGGCCCGGTGGTTGATCGTGATGGTGCCGGTGCCGGGACGCAGGCGTACGCGCGCGACCGCTTCCTTGCGACGTCCGGTGGTCTGGATAGGCGTGGTCATCAGTCTCCTTAACCGCGGCGGATCGCCGAGGTGTCGAACGGAACAGGTTGCTGGGCCGCGTGCGGGTGCTCGGGACCGGCGTAGACGAAGAGCTTGCCCATCTGGGCGCTGCCGAGACGGTTGTGGGGCACCATGCCCTTGACCGCGTCGTAGACGAGCGTCGTCGGGTCCTCGGCGAGCAACTTCGCCCACGAGGTCGAGCGCAGGCCACCCGGGTAACCCGAGTGGTGGTACGCGAACTTCTGGGCCGCCTTGTTGGCCGTCAGGACGACCTTGTCGGCGTTCACGATCACGACGAAGTCGCCGGTGTCCAGGTGCGGCGCGAAGTAGGTCCGGTGCTTGCCACGCAGCAGCGAGGCGGCGACGGTCGCGATCCGGCCGAGCACTAATCCTTCGGCGTCGATGACGTGCCAGGCACGTGTGATGTCGTTAGCTTTCGGGCTATAGGTACGCACAGTTCTTCCTTACCAGGCCCCACCGCCACGGCGGGCTCGGGGGACTCTCTAGCCTACAAACTCCAGGGGTCCTGAGGCAAGTTGACCTACCAGATCGTCACGCGCTCGCTCGGATCGAGCCACAGCGCGTCGTCTG
>JAJYPU010000277.1 GCA_021795095.1 Actinomycetes bacterium
TGGTGGTGAGCGTGGCCGCCTTGATCAAGTTCCACGGTCACCTCAGCCTGGCACCGTTCAACCCCAAGAACATCACGCACGGATTCTCGGGTCTCGCGGCGGGCTTCCCCCTCGCGATCTACCTCTTCATCGGCTGGGAGAACTCTGCGGCCCTCGCCGAGGAGACGGACAACCCGCGAAAGAACGTTCCCAAGGCTGTCTTCACCTCAGTCGCGATTATGTCGGTGAGCTACCTGCTCTTCGCGTACTCCACGGTGATTGGTTTCTCGGGTGACATCGGCAAGTTGAGTAGCAGCGCCATCCCGTTCATCACGGTCGCCAAGGGCGTCATCGGCGCGGCGGCGTTCTTTGCCTTCCTCGCTGGTATGACGTCGACGTTGGGTGCATTGATCGCCGGGACCAACTCCCAGGCCCGATTGATCTTCAACGCTGGTCGTGAGGGACTGCTGCCGAAGTTCATCGGCAAGGTCGACACGAAGCGGCGCACCCCGGTCAACTCCCTGTTGTTCTTCCTCGCAGGCACGTTGTTGATCATCGGGGTCTGGGGACTCGGCCACCTCCTGGGTGGGCACGGGGCGTCAGCGGGTATGAGCGCCGGCAACCTCTTCTTCGAGTCATCGACGTTCGGCACGATCTTGATTTTGCTGGTCTACGGCATGAGCAACCTGGCGCTGCCCTTCTACTACAAGAAGCACCACCCGGACCTCTTCAATGGCTTCCGTCACGGCGTCTTGCCGATCCTCGGACTCGTCACGATCCTGGTGCCGCTCTACTACCTGGCTAAGCCCGGACAGCCCACGCCGTACAACTGGTACCCGTACATGGCGTTGGTCGCGGTCATCCTCGCGGTCATCTACGCAGCGATTCTCGTCAAGCGCGACCCGAGCATCGGTGAGCGCATCGGCTCCATCGTCGCTGACGAGTAGTTCGAGGGGGCGGTTCAGCCCGCGGCCGGGTCCACCAGGATCCGGCCGCGGGTCTTTCCATCTCGGAGCGCGTCGATCGCCTGCGCGAGGTGCGCGAGGTTGACGACGGAATCCACGAGTGGTTCGAGCGTGTTGCTCGAGAGCGTCTCGGCGAGGCTGGTCCAGACTCGCTGACGCGTTGATGCGGGCGCCTCGACGACGTCGATGCCGAGCAGTGCGACACCTCGGGTGATAAAGGGGTAGACCGTCGTCGCGAGCTCGGCGCTCGCGACGAGCCCACTCGCCGCCACCGCGCCGCCGTAGCGCAGGCAACGCAAGACCTGATTGAGCGTTTCACCGCCGACGCAGTCAACGGCGCCGCGCCACTGCTCCGTGCCGAGCACGCGGTCGGGCCGGTCTCCGACCTGGTCTCGTTTAATCACGCGGGCGGCACCGCGTTCGAGCAGCCAGTCGGTGAGGTGATCCGAGCCGGTGGAGGCGACGACCCGGTAGCCGCGCGCGGCGAGGATGGTGACCGCGAGCGAGCCGACGCCACCGGTCGACCCCGTGACGAGGACTTCGCCCTCATGGTCAAGGCCGTGGTCCTCGAGAGCGAGCACGCTCGCCATAGCCGAGACACCCGCCGTGCCGATGATCATCGCGTCCCTCGTGGACAGCGCCTCGGGGAGGGGAGAGATGAAGCGACGCGGGGCGTAGACGTACTGCGCGAAGCCGCCGTCTCGGGCGACACCGAGGTCGCCGCCGTGCACCGCGACCCGTGTGCCCTCAGGCAACTCGGGCACGGTCGAGGACTCAATCACGCCCGCGGCGTCCACACCGCCGACGAGTGAACTGACGCGGCGCACGCGGCTGTGGGGGCTCGCGACCATGGCGTCTTTGTAGTTGACCCCGCTGAACTCGACGCGCACGAGCACGTCATCGGGGTCCCGGGGGGATGGTTCGACGGACTGAGCGGCGAGCGCGAGGACGCCGTCTGATTCGGTGATGGTAAAGGCCTGCACGGCACCAGGCTAGGCCGAACGCGCCTACGATGACCCGGTGACGACGGTGCTGCTCAATGGACATCCGACGTGGGTGACAGTGGGGAGCACGCACGGCGACGACGTCGTGTTGTTGCACGGTGGAATGAGCAGTAGCGCCAGCCTTCGTCGCACCGTCGGACGCCGATTGAGCGCGACGTATCGCGTGTCAGCTTTCGATAGGCGGGGACACGGCCGAACGGCCGACACCGATGAACCATTCCACTACGACGCGATGGCCCGTGAGACCATCGCGTTCCTCGAGTGGTTAGGCCGCCCCGCTCACTTGATCGGTCACAGTGACGGGGCCGTCATTGGCCTGCTCGTGGCCATGCAACGTCCAGACCTCGTGAACCGACTCGTGGCCGTTGGGGCCAACACCAGTCCCGAAGGACTCGAGCCGATGGAGCCGATTGCGACCGAGGGGCCGATGTTCGACGAGTGGGCCGCCGACTTCGCGACGCGTTCGCCCGATGGCCTGCAACACGCTCGAGTCGTGGCCGAAAAGACGATGCGGCTGTTCGCGAGCGAACCCAATCTCACCGCTGAGCAGTTGGGGTCGATCACGGTGGCGACGCTCGTGATGTCGGGCGACGACGACTCGACGCGACTCGAGGACACCATCGCGCTCTACCGCGCCATTCCCGAGGCGCAGCTGGCGATTGTCCCGGGGGCGTCGCACGCGGTGTTAAAGGAGTACCCCCGTGAGACGACGGCGTTGATCCAACGATTCCTCCGGGGTCCGGTACCGCCCATGACCGTGTCACCGATACGCCGACAGCCGCCGGCCTCCCGGTGATTTCGGGTGCCGGCCGGTAGACTCATCCCCGTGTTGGCGCGCCTTGTGACCGTGCGCACCCGTCTCGTCAGGTGGTGGGTCGCCATGCCCGAGTTGACCCGTGACGCCTGGCTCTACGGTACGTCGTCGGTCTTTGCGTTGGGTCTCGCGTCGACATCACGCGAGGCCGCACAGTGGCACTGGG
>JAJYPU010000278.1 GCA_021795095.1 Actinomycetes bacterium
GAGCTCGGCCTCGCGCAACGTCGCCACCGCCTCGGGGTCGTGGCCCGACGCCCCGGGTTTGATGCCACCGGGTGCGTCGCCGTACTCACCGTTCGTGCAGGTCACGAGCACGGTGCGCACGCCCTGAGCCGCGAGCAGCGCAAAGGCCCCGCCCGTGGAACTGGCCTCGTCGTCGGGGTGGGCGTGGACGGCGAGGAAGGTGAGGCTCACGAGAGGCCCCCAAAAAGATCAGACTCATCCGCCACCGGTGCCCGTCGCGACCAAGCGCGCTGGTAGTACTCGGTGCCAAAGAGCGCGAGGAAGAGCGTGGGGTCCATTGTCACGAGGTCAGCGTTGTCGATCTGACTGGCGTGCGCCGCGATGGCGCGCTGCTTGACCGATGCCCAGCGGCGCACGTCCATGGTCGTGGCGACGAGCTCGTCGGGCGCGCCGATACCCGCCTCGAGGACCCACGCCGGCAGGAAGACCTCGAGGGCTCGCGCGTCGGGCACGAAGCGCGAGAGCACGCTCTCGGGCACGATCGGGTAGTAGAGGCGCTCGACCGAGGTCGAGCGCGAGACGGCCGCTCGGGTGAGGACGTTGGCCATCACGTGATCGGGGTGTCCGTAGAAGCCGTGCTCGTCGTAGGTCACCACGACCGTGGCGTCGAGCTCGTCAAAGAGGGCGGCGAGTGTCGTTGCGGCTCGCTCGACGTCCACGCCGGCGAAGGCCTTCGTGTCCTCGTTCTGGGGCCAGCCCGACATCCCCGAATCGGGATACCCGAGCTGGATGACCCGCTCGAAGCCGACGAGGGCCGCCGCCGTGGCGAGTTCGCCCGCGCGGGTCACCAGCGTCGCAGGCACGTCGTGGTCGGGGTCGTCACCCGAGCGACCCGTGGGGTCCAGGCCGTAGCGTCCATCGGTACAGGTCACGAGCACCACGCGGTATCCGAGCTCGGCGTAGTGCGACGAGATCCCGCCGGTGAAGAGCGCCTCGTCGTCGGGGTGTGCGTGCACGCACACCAGGGTTGGTCGATTACTCACGCCACGACACTAGGAGCCGACGTGCCACCCGGTGTCGGAGTCGCCCGATCAGTGATGGTGTACCCCCAGTTCGATCGCCTTAACGACCAGCATGATGACCGCGACGACCAAGTAGCCACGCAGCAGGTACATGCCCGCGAGGGTCCCCTTGGCCCACTTGGGCCGCTGCAGCAGGTTTACCGGCGGCATCCGCCAATTGGCACGACTGCGCAACAGTTCCTTGGAGATCGGCGCCCGATGGCCCCGCCGGAGAAAGAGGACGACCAGGGCGACGAGCAACGTCAAGGCGAACAGCACACCCAAGACGAGTGCGACGACGCGCACATCGATGTTGGGGAACATGGTGGTCATCATCAGTACGAGTGACATCATCAACAAGACACCGACGATGATGCTCGCGACCACGTTCAGCCACAGTCGGTTGACCCAGGGGCCGAGCACTTCGCGGTCGTTGCAGAGCAGCAGCAAAAAGACGGTGGCACTCGGCAGCAACACGCCCGCCAATGCCTGCACGCTGGTCGTGATCAGTCCCAAAGGCGCACCGGGGATGATCACGATGCCCGCCGCCAGGATCACCATCGCCGAGAACATCCCGTAGAAGAATTTCGCGTCGCGCCAACTGCGGTGCAGCGAGTGCTTGGCACCGAACATGTCGCCGAACGCGTAGGACGTCGCGAGCGTGACGGACGCCGCCCCGATGATCGACGCGTTGAGCAAGATGATGGCGAAGAGCGCACCGGCCGTGGGGTTGACGTAACGGCGAAGCCCGGCCGCGACGGTGGCTCCGTTCTGAAAATGGCCGACGAGCGGAGTCGACTTGAAGGCGGTCGCCACCACCACGATGAGGATGCTGGCCGCAAAGACCGTGATGAAGGAGCCGAGCACCGTATCGGTTCGTTCGTAGTTGATCCAACGCGGAGTGATGCGCTTGTCCACGATGTTGGACTGCTGGAAGAAGAGTTGCCACGGCGCGACCGTGGTCCCCACGATCGCCATGATCAAGAGCACCGAGGTGGAGTCGAAGCCGCCCTTCACCCCAGGGGTGACGAAGCCGTGCACGATTGGCCCGATGGAGGGGTGCCGCATGATCGCGAGCGGGATGACGAGGAAGTTCGCCGCGATGAACACGAACATGAAACGTTCCCAGCGACGAAAGCTACCCGTCGCGGTCATGAGCACGAGAACGATCGCGGCGATGGGAACGGAGATGTATTGGCTGACGCCGAGGTAGCCCAGCGAGAGGCTGACGCCGATGAACTCAGTCGCGATCGTGAGGAAGTTGAGGATGAAGAGGTCACCCACCGAGAAGGCGCCCCAGAACCGTCCGAAGCGTTCGTTGATCAGTCGAGCGTGACCGACGCCCGTGACGGCGCCCAGTCGCACCACCATCTCTTGGTTCACGACGAGAACCGGGATCAACAGGGGCAGGGTCCACAGGAGCGAGAGCCCGAAGTTCTGGCCGGCCTGGGCGTAGGTCGAGACCCCGCCAGCGTCATTGTCGCCAATCATGACGATCAGGCCGGGACCCATGATCGCGAGCAAGGTCAACAGACGGGACTTCATCGAGGAGCGTGTGCCAACGTCGTGTTGGCCAATAGTGCCAAAGGCCCCGCGGATGTCCCCTACGTGCGCGCTGTCCAGTACCGCGCTGGACTCATCGGGATTCGTGTCCTTGCTCGCCATCAGCGCCGCGCCAACTCGTAGCACGCGAGCCGATCGGCCGACGATGCGCCACGCGCCCCACTAATCCCTGGTGGTGCGCCACCGGGCCTTACCACTTCGGCGACCAGTAGTGGTCCCTTCATTCCTCGATACCGCACAGACTCTCTCCAGTCATTTCGTAGTGATGGGTACGCACGCCGACCACCACGAAACCGGATCTATGCGTTGATGAGGGTTTCG
>JAJYPU010000004.1 GCA_021795095.1 Actinomycetes bacterium
TGCGACTCGTGACCCACGTCGGCGTCAGTGACGACGACCTCGAGCACATGGCGGCCGTCTTTGACGGCCTGGCCGGCCGTTGACACCGAGATTTCACCCTCGACCAGCAACTCGGGCCTAGAAGCGGCGGTAGCCTGGGCACGGTAGTTGTGCCCATGCCCGAAATCTTCCACCTCTCAACGTTCCTGCACCGACCGATCTTCGATCGCGAGGGTGACCGGATTGGACGCGTCCAGGACCTGGTCGCGCGTCTCGGCGACGACGCCCACCCGCCGGTAGTCGGCGCGGTCATCCGTATTGAGGGCCGCGACCTCTTCGTGCCGATCCGAAAGATTGGCGGCTTGGAACGCGGCCGCGTGACCTTCGAGGGGCGCCGGGTGGACCTTCGACGGTTCGAACGTCGTCCCGGCGAGCTCCTGCTCGCCGAGGACCTGCTCGCACGACACCTGATCAATCTGGTGCGCGGCCGACTCATCAGCGCCAACGAGATCGAGCTGGCCAAGATCGACGGTGTCTGGGAGGTCGTCGGGGTGGACCCCGGGCGTCGGCCCCTGCTGCGTCGGATCCTCGGTCCGTCGATGGGCCAGCGCGTTAAGGCCGAGGCGATCGTCGACTTCGCCTCGATCGAGCCGTTCGTCGGCCACGTCCCCACGGCCCGCCTACGGATCCCGTACCGCAAACTCGCCAAACTGCACCCCGCCCAGATCGCCGACCTCGTCGAGCAGGCGAGCCACGAGGAGGGTGAGGAGATCATCGAGGCGGTCGGACTCGACCGCGAACTCGAGGCTGACGTCTTCGAAGAGCTAGACACTACCCACCAGCTCGAGTTCCTCGAGGACCGCAGTGACGCTGACGCCGCTCGACTGCTCGCGCGCATGGAGCCCGACAACGCGGCCGACTTGATCAGCGAGATCGACCAGGAGCGGCGCCTCACCATCCTGGAGAACCTGCCGGCGGGCCAGCAGGCCAAGGTGCGAAACCTACTTGCCTACAACGCCGACACCGCCGGGGGGATGATGAACCCGGATTTCGTGTCCGTGCCGGTCACCGCGACCGTCGCCGAAGCCCTGGAGTGCGTGCGGGACTCGCGCGTGCCCGCCGAAGCCCTCCAGAGTGTCTACGTGATCGACGAGCAGGGCCAGCCGGTAGGGGCGGCCGCGATCGCGGGACTCGTGCGCGCCCGCGCGAACGATCTCGCCCTGAGCGTGGCGCGAACCCAGTTGGCGCACGTGCACCCGCACTGGGACCTACACCGTGTCGCACGCAAGATGAGCGACTTCAACCTGACCGTGTTGCCGGTCGTGGATGAGACGCACGGTCACATGATCGGCGTCGTGACGGTCGACGACTTGCTCGAGGAGCTCTTGCCCCAGGGCTGGCGTCGTGAGTTCGGCATGACGGCGGGGGAGGAATAGTGCCCCGCCGCGCGCCACGTTCAAAGGGGGTTATCTGAAACCCCCTAGTACCGCTTCAACTGTGACAGTGCAGTACGACCCAACCCGACCGCGGTCGGTCCCTTTGGCAGGTCTCTAACCCGCCTCTCGGCCCGTCGTGGTCGCCCACGACGATGAGAGGAGGTGGCGTGGAGAACGAGAGCCGACAACAGCAGATCCGAGGGGCCTTCGGGACGATCTCGTCCCACGACACCGGCGAGCGTCGTGGCGCGCGAGCCCGACTGCTCACGTTGCTCGCCATCATCGGTCCGGGGCTGATCGTGATGGTCGGCGACAACGACGCCGGCGGCGTGTCGACCTACGCCCAGGCCGGACAGAACTTCGGGTACTCCCTGCTGTGGACCTTGCCGCTGCTGATCCCGGTGCTGATCGTCAACCAGGAGATGGTGGCGCGTCTAGGCGCGGTCACTGGCGTGGGCCATGGCCGCCTGATCCGCGAACGCATCGGTCGACGCTGGGGCAACGTCTCGATCGGGTCGATCCTGCTGCTTAACTTCTTGATCATCATCACCGAATTCATTGGCATCTCGCTGTCGATGGACTACTTCGGCGTGTCGCCTTACATCTCCGTTCCCGTCGCCGTGGTCGCGCTCTTCTCGGTCACCGCGACCGGATCGTTTCGCCGCTGGGAGCGCTTCATGATGCTCTTCGTGGCGACCAATGTGATCGTCATCCCCCTCGTGCTGCGCGTGCACGTCGCCACGGCCGCGATGACCCAGAGTTTCGTCGTTCCGGGTATCCGCGGTGGGGCGAACTCGGCGAGCGTGTTGCTGATCATCTCAATCATCGGCACCACCGTGGCACCATGGCAGCTCTTTTTCCAGGAGAGCAACATCGTGGACAAGAGGATCTCACCGCGCTGGCTCAACTACGAGCGGGCTGACACGGTGATCGGTTCGATCGTGGTGGTGGTGGTCGCGTCATTCCTCATTGGGGTCACCGCCGCGGGTCTGTCGCACCACGGCGGCACCAACGCCTACGTGAACGCGCTCGAGGTCGCGCGCGGACTGGGTCGCTACGTCGGTCACGGCGCCGGTGCCTTCTTCGCCATCATCCTGCTCAACGCGTCGATCGTCGGTGCGGCCACGGTAACCCTCGCGAGCAGTTACGCGATCGGCGACCTCTCGAACCGATTCAACCAGGGTCTCGACGTGCCCATCCGTGAAGCGAAGGGTTTCTACGGGGTCTTCGCCGCGCTGCTGGTGATCGCCGGCGCGGTGACCTTGCTACCGGGCGCACCGCTCGGGATCATCACGTTGGCGGTCCAGGCGATGAGCGGTCTGATGCTGCCGAGCACTTCGATCATCGTGCTGCTCCTCGCCAATGACCGGGCCACCCTCGGTCCGTGGGTCAACCCGCGCTGGTTGAACGCCGTGGCGGTCGTCATCGTCGGGGTTCTCGTCGTGCTCTCGGTGGTCATGATGATCTCGACCGTCTTCCCGTCGGCACCGGTCGTCGGCCTGCTCGAGGGACTCGGGGCGCTCGCCGTCCTCGGACTCGCCATCGGGCTCCCGATCGGGTTGCGACGCGCCGGACCGCTGCCCCACTACGACATCGAGCGCCTCGACTGGCGCACACCTCGACTGGCACTGCTCGAACCGCCAGTGCAGTCGCGCCCCCGGCGCTGGTTGCTCGGAGCGAACGGCGCGTATCTCATCATCGCCGGCACCCTGCTCGTGGTGCGCATCATTCAACTAACGACCTCCTAGTCTCGTGGCGTGAGTAATCGACCGACCCTGGTGTGCGTGCACGCACACCCCGACGACGAGGCGCTCTTCACCGGCGGGGTCTCGTCGCACTACGCCGAGCTCGGGTACCGCGTGGTGCTCGTGACCTGCACCGATGGACGCTACGGCTTGGACCCCACGGGGCGCGCGGGTGACGACCCCGACCACGACGTCCCCGCGACGCTGGTGACCCGCGCGGGCGAGCTCGCCACGGCGGCGTCACTCGTGGGTTTCGAGCGGGTCATCCAGCTCGGGTACCGGGATTCGGGGATGTCGGGCTGGGCCCAGAACGAGGACACGAACGCGTTCGCTGGCGTGGACGTCGAGCGAGCCGCGACGACGCTCGCCGCCCTCTTTGACGAGCTCGACGCCACGGTCGTGTTGACCTACGACGAGCACGGCTTCTACGGACACCCCGACCACGTCATGGCCAATGTCCTCACCCGCGCGGCCGTGTCACGCTCGGCTTCGGTCGAACGCCTCTACTACCCGATCGTGCCCGAGAGCGTGCTCTCACGCTTCGTGCCTGACGCGCGGGCCCTCGAGGTCTTCCTGCCGGCGTGGGTCCTCGAGGCGGGCATCGGCGCGCCTGACGACCTCGTCGCCACGACGATGGACGTGCGCCACTGGGCGCCGGTCAAGCAGCGCGCCATCGCGGCCCACGCCAGTCAGATCGACAACGCCGACCTCGTGACGATGGACCCCACGCTCTTTCTCGCGCTCTTTGGCACCGAGTACTATCAGCGCGCCTGGTCTCGCCGGCCGGTGGCGGCGGATGCGTCCGACCTCTTCGGGGGCCTCTCGTGAGCCTCACCTTCCTCGCGGTCCACGCCCACCCCGACGACGAGGCGAGCTCGACGGGCGGGGTCTTGCCCCTGCTCGCGGCACAGGGCGTGCGCACCGTGCTCGTGACCTGCACGAACGGCGAATACGGCGACGCGCCCGGTGGCATCAAGCCCGGGGCGCCGGGCCACGACCCCGAGGCGGTGGCGACACTGCGCGAGGCCGAGCTCGATCGCGCGGTCGCGGTGCTGCACGTGGACCGGCTGGTGCGCCTCGGGTACCGCGACTCGGGCATGGTGGGCTGGCCCCAGAACGACGACCCGCGGTCCTTCTGGGCGACGCGCGTCGACGAGGCCGCCGACCGCCTGGCCGCAGTGCTGCTCGAGGAGCGGCCCGAGGTTGTCGTGACCTACAACGAGATCGGCTTCTACGGTCACCCCGACCACATCCAGGCCCACCGGATCACGCTCGCGGCGATCAAGCGACTCGACTACGAGCCCACCGTCTACTTCAACGCGATCCCCAACAGCGTGATGGCTCGCTACCGGGCGCGCTGGGCCGAAGAGGCCCGCCAGCGAGCCGAGGCCGCGCTCGCGCGCGGTGAGGAGCCCGAACCCGAGTTCAGCGGCGAGGAGATGGACCTCGGGACCCCCGACGACCAGATCGCGGCGACGATCGACGTCAGCTCAGTGGTGGACGCGAAGTTCGACGCGCTGGCGGCTCACGAATCCCAGCTCGCCGACTCATTCTTCATGGCGATGGGCCGCGAGCGGTTCCGTCTCGAGATGGGCACCGAGTGGTTCGTGCGCGCGAGCAACCCCCGCGGCATCGAGGGGCCGGTGACGGACCTGTTCGCCGGTTACCGCTGACGTGGGCGTGAACGGTACATTGGTGCGGTGAGCGCCAGCACGATATTGGAGCTGCGCGACGTCGGCAAAGTCTTCGGCGACACGGTGGCCCTCGAGCCCACAACGTTGTCCATCGACGAGGGTTCCTTCGTCGCCATCGTCGGCCCGTCGGGCTGCGGCAAGTCGACGATGTTCAACATCATCGCCGGTCTCCTCGCCCCCGACGGCGGTGAAGTGCGACTCCACGACCAACCCGTGACTGGGGCGACCGGTCACGTGGGCTACATGCTCCAAAAGGACCTGCTCGTGCCCTGGCGCACGGTGGAGGACAACATCACCATGGCCAAGCGACTCACCGGTCGGGTGAACGCGGCCGACCGCAGCGAGGCGCGGCGCGTCGCGCGCCAGTACGGGCTTGGGGAGTTCTTGCGCCACTACCCGTCGGCCCTCTCGGGTGGGATGCGTCAGCGTGTCGCGTTCATGCGCACCCTCGTGACCCACCAGCCGCTGCTGCTGCTCGACGAGCCCTTCGGCGCGCTCGACGCCCAGACCCGCCTCGAGATGCAGCAATGGCTCCTGCAGGTCTGGAAGGACACCGAGCGCACCGTGCTCTTCATCACCCACGACGTCGATGAGTCGATCTTCCTCTCGGACCGGGTGCTCGTGATGTCACCGCGCCCCGGGCGGGTGGTGGCCGACATCGTGAACCCGCTCGCACGACCGCGCACGGTCGACACCCTGGTCGACTCACAGTTCGTCACGATCAAGGGCCAGATCATGCACCTCTTGCACGGGGGTCAACCGTGAGCGACATCACCGCACCAAGAGCCGCGCGCCGCGCCGGTCGATCGAGCGACGAGCGCGTCGCGCGCAAGGTCGCGCGCAACGTGGGGGTGCCCGTGCTCTCTATCGTGCTGCTGTTCGCGCTCTGGCAGGGCATCGTCGTCGTCTTCCACGTCGCGCCCTACATCGCCCCGCGCCCTCGCCAGGCCATCCTCGCCGTGACCCAGAACTGGTCGACCCTCTGGCCGCTCGTACTCGGCACGATCCGCGAGACGGTCTACGGCTTCATCGCCGGGGCGGTGCTCGGCGTCGGTCTCGGGGTCATCATGGCCAAAGTCCCGGTCCTGCAGCGACTGGTGTACCCGGTGCTGGTGCTCAGCCAGGCCGTGCCCATCATCGCGCTGGCGGCGCCGCTCGTGTTGATCCTCGGCTTCTCGGTGACCCCCAAGGTGGTGATCGTCGCGTGGATCGTCTTCTTTCCTGTGACGGTGAACGTGCTCGACGGCCTCAGCCACGTCGACCAGGACTTGGTGAACCTGGCGCGCGTCTACGGTGCGCCACGCTGGCGTACCTTCATCCAGATCGAGATCCCCGCGACGGCGACCCCGCTCTTCAGCGGGCTCAAGATCGGGGCCACCTACGCCGTCACCGGGGCCATCATCGGGGAGCTCGCGGCCTCGGACGGCTCGTCGCTCGCGCTCTACCAGGAGCACGCGAACACGAACCTCAACACCGCCGCGGTCTATGGCACCACGATGCTCATGACCGTGATCGGCATCAGCTGGTTCTTGCTCGTGGTAGGGGCCGAGGTCTTCGCCACCCCCTGGCAGCGCCGTACCGTGGCGCGCCGCGGCTGGCGCCGGGGCGACCGGCTCGAGGACGAGTCGGCTCACTAGTATCAGTTCACCGTCGATAAGGAGCATCGTGAAACTTCGTCGAATCACCGCCGTGGCGAGCGCAGGCGCGCTCGCAGTGAGTTCGTTCGTCCTGATGGCCGGCGGTGTGTCGTCCGCCTCGCCCACGACGATCACTTTCGCCTACGACTTCCCAGGCCCGGACTTCGAGCTCACGCCGGTCGTGGTCGCCAAGGACCTCGGGTACTTCAAGGCCGCCGGGCTTAACGTGAACGTCAGCTTCCCGCCGGACACCTCCTCGACCACCAAGCTGCTCGCGACCGGCAGCGCCCAGATCGGCTTTCTCACCACGACCGACATGGGCGTGGCGGTGAACGCCGGCGCCCCCGTGCTCTCGGTGGCCAACTACTCGATGCGCAACAACTGGGCACTCTTTGCCAAGCCGGGCACCAAGTTGACCCCGGGCAACCTCACGGCCGCCCTGAAGGGCAAGCGGATCTTCTCCTACGGCGACACCTGGACCGAGTCGATGCTCCCCTTCGTGCTGCGCTACGCCAAGTTGAAGCCCTCCCAGGTCAAGATCGTCACGGCGCCCACGGGCAATGACCTGACGGACCTGCTCGCGGGCAAGGTCGACATCTCCACCTCGACGACCAACTACGAGATCCCGGGCTTCCAGGGCTCGGGCACCAAGGGCACCGAGGTCCAGTTGCTCGGCACCAAGGTCGGCGCCCCCGACATCCCGGTGTGGGTCTACGCGGTGACCCGCTCCTACGCGGCGTCCCACGGCAAGACGGTCAAGGCCTTCCTCGCCGCGGTGAAGAAGGCCACCGTCTGGGCGGCCGCCAACCCCGCCAAGGCGGCGGCGGACTTCTCCAAGGCCTACCCGAAGAGCGGCTACACCAACGCCTACAACCTCGAGGGTTGGAAGTTGACCGTGCCGTTCCTCACCAACGCGAAGCACCAGTACTTCGTCCAGACGAATGCCCAGTGGTCGACGCTCGCCCACGCGCTCAAGAGCATCCACCTGATTAACAAGGTGCCCGCGCCCACCACGTACTACACCAACCGGTTCCTGCCCTAGGTGGCCGGGGACAGCCCCCGGATCGGGGTCGTGGGGAGCGCGAACGTCGACCTCGTGGTGCGCTGTGCGCGACTGCCGCGTCCCGGTGAGACGGTGCTCGGTGGCGACGTGACGCGCCTGGCGGGCGGTAAGGGCGCCAATCAGGCCGCCGCGGCGGCTCGCCTGGGGGCGCGCGTGACCCTGCTCGCCGCGCTCGGGGCCGACGAGTCCGGCGAGTGGCTGGCTCGAAACACCGCCGAGCTCGGAGTCGAGGTGGTCCAGCCCGTGACCTCGCGTCGGGCGACCGGCGTGGCGTTCATCACGGTGGACGACCGGGGCGAGAACTCGATCGTCGTCGCCCCCGGGGCCAACGACGACCTCGACGTGTCCGGCGTGGATTTCGGGGACTTTGACGTCGTGCTCGCTCAGCTCGAGGTGCCCACCGACGTCATCGCCGACGTCGCGAAACGGAGCGGGTCGCTCGTGCTCAACGTCGCCCCGGCGGTGCCGGTGGACCCCGCCGTGCTCGCGCGCTGCGCGGTTGTGATCGCCAACGAGGTCGAGGTGGCGGCCCTTGACCTGGCGAGCCTCGCGAACTGCGTCGTGACCCTGGGGGCGGCCGGCGCCGTTCATTACGCCTTCGGCGTCGAGGTCGCGCGCGCGCTGCCCCCGGCCGTGACGCTGATCGACACGGTCGGGGCGGGTGACGTCTTCTGTGGCGCCTACGCCTTGCGACACGCGCTCGGCGACCCGCCGGCTCGCGCACTCGCCTACGCCGTCACCGCTGGCGCGCTCGCCACCCTCGCCCCCGGTGCCCAAGGGGGGCTCCCAACCGATACGGAGGTCCGATCGTGGCTCGCACCCGACTGGTAATCGACACCGACCCGGGCGTGGACGACGCCGTCGCGATCTTGCTCGCACTCGCGAGTGAGGAGCTCGATGTGCTCGCCCTCACCTGTGTCGCGGGCAACGTCGACGTCGACAAGACGACGCTTAACGCGCGCCGACTGCTCGACCTCGCCGAGTGTCGCGACGTGCTCGTAGCGCGCGGCTGTGCGGCACCACTCGTGGGCGAGCCCGACGAGGCGGGCGACGTGCACGGCCTCGACGGGCTCGGGGACATCGAGTGGCCCGATCCACGTACTCCCGAGGGGCCCGAACACGCCGTCGACCTGATCGCGAGGCTCGCGAGTGAGGCGCCCCTCACCATCGCCGCCATCGGGCCGCTGACCAACCTCGCCGTCTTGCTCGCGCGCTACCCGGGCGTCGAGTCGCGCGTCGAGCGCGTCGTGATCATGGGCGGGTCCTCCTTCGCGGGCAACGTCACCGCGGCGGCCGAGTTCAACATCTGGGCGGACCCGGAGGCGGCGGCGCGGGTCTTTTCGGCCGCGTGGCCGATCACGCTGATGCCCCTCGACCTCACGCACCAGGCCACGCTCGACGACGGAGACCTCGCCTACCTCAGGGGACTCGGCACCGAGGTCGGTGAACGCGTGGCCGCGATCCTCGAGCCCTACGCCGCCTACCACGACCAGTGGTACGGCAACCGCGACGTGATCATGCACGACGCGATGACGATCTACGAGCTGCTCGTGCCCGACGCCATCGAGAAGCGGGGCGCCCACGTGGTCGTCGAGACCGGCGGCGTGCACACCCGTGGCGAGACGATCATCGACCGCCGTCGGGGCTTCGCCGCGAGCTCGACGAGGGTCGGTGTGCGACTGGACAACGCCCGCTTCGTCGCGTTCCTGCGCGAACGGCTCGCGCGCTACCCGCTCGGTTAGTAGCGGTAGGCGTCGGGCTTGTAGGGGCCCTCGACCGGCACGCCGAGGTAGTCGGCCTGTCGCTTGGAGAGGGTGGTCAACTTCACGCCGAGCGCGTCCAGGTGCAGCCGGGCGACCTTCTCGTCGAGGTGCTTGGGCAAGGTGTAGACGCCGACGGGGTAGTGCTCGGCGTTGGTCACGAGCTCGATCTGGGCCATCACCTGGTTGGTGAAGGAGTTGCTCATCACGAAGCTCGGGTGACCGGTCGCATTGCCGAGGTTGAGCAGGCGTCCCTCGGAGAGCACGATGATCGAGCGGCCGTTGGGCAAGGTCCACTTGTCGACCTGGGGCTTGATGGTCTCGCGCGTGACGCCCGCCAGGGCGGCGAGCCCGGCCATGTCGATCTCGTTGTCGAAGTGCCCGATGTTGCCCAGGATCGCCTGGTGCTTCATCTGCTGCATGTGCGCCACCGTGACGATGTCGCGGTTGCCCGTGGCGGTCACGACGATGTCGGCGTAGGGCAAGGCCTCCTCGAGGGTCGTGACCTGGAAGCCGTCCATCGCCGCCTGCAGCGCGCAGATCGGGTCGATCTCGGTGACGATGACGCGTGCCCCCTGGCCGCGCAGGGACTCGGCTGAGCCCTTGCCGACGTCGCCGTAGCCGCAGACGACCGCCACCTTGCCGCCAATCAGCACGTCGGTCGCGCGGTTGATGCCGTCGATGAGCGAGTGGCGACAGCCGTACTTGTTGTCGAACTTGGACTTGGTGACCGAGTCGTTGACGTTGATCGCCGGGAACAGCAGGGTGCCCTGGGCCGCCATCTCATAGAGCCGGTGCACGCCGGTGGTCGTCTCCTCCGAGACGCCCGTGATGCCGGCCGCCATGGGTTCGAAGAACGGTTCGCCGCGGCGCACGATGCGGTCGATCAGCGACAGGATCACGCCGTACTCCTCGCTGTCGGTCGCCTCGGGGGCCGGGACGAAGCCGGCTCGCTCGAACTCGAGGCCTTTGTGCACGAGCAGGGTGGCGTCGCCGCCGTCATCGAGGATCGTCGTCGGTCCGGCGTGGCCGGGCCAGGTCAGCAGCTGCTCGGTGCACCACCAGTACTCCTCGAGGGTCTCGCCCTTCCAGGCGAAGACCGGGACGCCGGCGGGCTCGTCGACGGTGCCGGTCGGGCCCACGACGATGGCCGCGGCGGCGTGGTCCTGGGTGGAGAAGATGTTGCAGCTCACCCAGCGAACGTCGGCGCCGAGGGCGACCAGGGTCTCGATCAACACGGCCGTCTGGATGGTCATGTGCAGCGAGCCGGCGATGCGCGCACCGGCGAGGGGCTTGGTCGCGGCGAACTCGCGGCGCATCGCCATCAGCCCGGGCATCTCGTGCTCGGCGAGGGTGATCTCCGCGCGCCCGTAGGCGGCGAGTGAGAGGTCGGCGACTTTGTAGTCGAAGGCGTGCGAGGTCATGGTTCTCCTAGGTTTCGAGATGTCCAGGCGTCGACCTCTGTCGCGTGCGCCTGGCGACATTCTACCCGTGACGTTACGCGTTCACCCGGAATTCGACCACGTCACCGTCGCGCATCACGTAGTCCTTGCCCTCGATGCGCGCCTTGCCGGCGGCGCGAACGGCCGCGACCGAGCCCGCCGCGATGAGGTCGTCAAAGGCGATGACCTCGGCCTTGATGAAGTGCTTCTGGAAGTCGGTGTGGATCACGCCCGCCGCCTCAGGCGCCGTCGCGCCCTGTCGGATCGTCCAGGCGCGCGCCTCCTTCGGCCCCGCGGTGAGGAAGGTCTGCAGTCCGAGGGTCGCGAAGCCCACGCGTGAGAGCTGGGCGAGCCCCGATTCGGACTGACCGTAGGACTCGAGGAGCTCGGCGGCGTCGGCGTCGTCCAGGCCCGCGAGCTCGGCCTCGATCTTCGCGCACAGCACGATGGCCGGCGCCGGGGCGACCGATGCCACGAGCTCGGCGCGCCTCGACTCGTCGGCAATCGTCGACTCGTCGACGTTGAAGACGTAGATGAAGGGCTTGTCGGTGAGCAGGTGCAGCTCGGCGAGAACCTCTCGGTCGAGCTCGGGCACCGCGGAGATGACCCGACCCTCGTCGAGCTCGGCGCGGGCGCGCTTCACCTCGGCGAGGCGCGCGAGCGCCGGGCCACCGCGCTTGGACTCGCGCTCGAGGCGCGCGATCGCGCGGTCGACGGTCTGGAGGTCCGCGAGGATCAGCTCGGTCTCGATGGTCGCCACGTCGCTCGCGGGGTCGATCCGTCCGTCGACGTGCACGACGTCGTCGTCGTGGAAGGCCCGTACGACCTCACAGATGGCGTCGGACTCGCGGATGGCGGCGAGGAACTGGTTGCCGAGTCCCTCGCCCTCGCTCGCGCCGCGCACGATGCCGGCGATGTCGACGAAGGTAACGCTCGCCGCCAGCTCCCGCTCCGAGCCGAAGACCGCCGCGAGTTGGGCCAACCGCCCGTCGGGCACGGCCACCACGCCGACGTTGGGCTCGATGGTCGCGAAGGGGTAGTTCGCCGCCAGGACGTGGTTGTTGGTGAGCGCGTTGAAGAGCGTGGACTTGCCGACGTTGGGCAGTCCCACGATGCCGATCGAGAGTGCCATGGGGTTTCCCAGGTTAGTCCAGGCGCCACGGCACCGATTCTCCGGATTCTCACAGCATTCACGCAGCCGGCGCTCAACCCGGTGCGATATCGGTAGGAGTGTCTGAAAGGAGGGTCGATGCGTCGTACACGTTCGGCGATGACGTGGGTGCTCACGAGCGCACTCACCCTGGCGCTCGGGGTGGGCGTGGTCGCGATGACCGCACGCCCCCCGGCGCCCCAGAGCGGTCGCGTCTCGGCCGTGACGCCCTCGACGAGTCCAGAGAACCCGACGACCACGGCGCCGAGCCAGGCGATCCCACCGACCACGATCGTGCGCTACGGGGGTGACGACGGCTCGAGTTACGGCTCGAGCGCCTCGTCCTACGGCGATAACTAGGTCGCCGCGCGCGCGAGCAGGCCCGACACCACCGCGTCGAGGGTCGCGGCGCTCACCTCGGGTGCGGTGAAGCTCGTGGCGTAGACGCCCTCGAGGCGCGACACCCAGCCGGTGCGCATGCCGAGCGACGCGGCGCCGTGGGTGTCCCAGGCGTGGGCGGCGACCATCGCCACGGCCGCCGGCTCGAGGTCCAGTCGTTCGAGCACGAGCCGGTACGGCGACGCGCTCGGTTTCCAGCCCGACGCGTCCTCGACGCCCACCACGACCTCCACGTAGTGGGCGAGGCCGTGCACGTCGAGGAGGTGCGCCACGGCGGCGGCACCGCCGTTGCTCAGGACCGCGACGCGCAGTCCACCCGACTTAGCGATCCGCAGGGCGGCCTCAACGTCGTCGTGCACGCCCAGGGTCGAAAAGGCCGCCACCACGTCCGCCCGGGCGCTCGCGTCGAGTCGCGGCGCCACCACCTGCAGGGCGCCGTCGGCGACGGCCGCGAAGGCTCGGGGTGTGTGGGCGAGCGAGAGTGCGGCACCGTCGCGCAGCAGTCGGGTGAAGAAGCGGTCGAGGACGCCTGGGTATCCGCGTGTCTCGAGCGCGTGCGCGACGGCGTCGAGACTGAACAGAGTCTCGACGGCGTCAAAGACGATGGCGCGCAGCCTCACGGCGCCGCCACGATTCGTTGGGCGAGCGCGGCCGCGGCCGCGACGAGCGAGGGGTCCCGGAGGATCTTCGCCGCCGACATCGCGCCGTCGTAGCAGACGATCAACTGCTTGACGGCCGGGTCGTCGGGTGCGGTCGCCGTGACGCGCGCGAAGAACTGCGCCAGGTGTTCATAGAAGCGAACGATGACCTCGTGCGCCGGGGTGTCGGGGGGAACCTCGACGGCGGCGTTGGCGAAGGGGCAGCCGCTGAACCCGGCGTCGCTCGCGCTTTGCGCGAGTTCGCCGAAGAACCGCGCGAGCCGTTCGCTCGGGTCGGGGACCTCGGCCAACCGGTCGAGCAGGTCGAGGAAGCGCCCGAGGCTCGCCTCGAGGTAGGCCGCGATGAGCTCGTCCTTGCCCGAGAAGTTGTTGTAGAGGCTCGCCTTGGCCACCCCGGCGCCCGCGATCACCCGGTCGATGCCGGTGACGTTGATGCCGTCGCGGTAGAACATCGCCGTCGCCGTGTCGAGCAGGCGCTCGCGAGCTGATGTCCGTGCCACGGTCACATCATACTAGACAGACCTGTATAGTCAGTACGACAGCGCGAAGGAGGAGGAACCATGTCGAGCACCACCCAGACACCGCTCACCGTCATCGGCGCCAGTTGGTGCCCGGACTGCCGACGGGCCAAGACCTTCCTCGGCGAGCAGCGCGTGCCCTACGAGTGGATCGACCTCGAGCAGCACCCCGAGTACACCGAGCGGGTCGAAGCCCTCAACGGCGGCAGCCGCGTCATCCCCACGATCATCTTCCCCGACGGCTCACACCTCGCCGAGCCGGGCAACGACGAGCTCGCCGACAAGCTCGGGCTCGCGCGCGTCGCCGCGGAGAAGACCTACGACCTCGTCGTCGTCGGTGGTGGCCCGACGGGACTCACCGCCGCGATCTACGCCGCGCGCGAGAACTTCTCGGTCCTGATTGTCGAGAAGTCGGCGGTCGGGGGACAGGCCGGGGTCACCGAGCGCCTCGACAACTACCCGGGCTTCCCCGACGGGGTGGCCGGCCACGAGCTCGCCGATCGGATGCGGCGCCAGGCCGAGCGCTACGGCGTCGAGATACTCCAGGCGGTCGCGGTGACCGCCATCGAGCTGGTCGACGAGTCCTGGATCACGGTGTGTACGTCCACCGGGCACGAGTACCGCGCCCACGGCGTCCTGCTCGCTACTGGTTCGCTCTATCGGCGCACCGGGGCCACGGGCGAGGCCGATCTCATCGGCGCGGGCGTTCACTTCTGTGCCACCTGTGACGGACCGTTCTACCGGGGCGCCGACGAGGTCGTCGTCATCGGTGGTGGCAACAGCGGCTTCGAGGAGGGGCTCTTCCTCACCCAGTTCGCCACGCACGTGACCGTCGTCGAGTACGCGAACGAGGTGCGCGCGAGTCGCTTGCTCCAGGACAAGGTGGCCGCCCACCCGGCCATGTCGGTGCTGGTCGGCGCCGAGGTCGTCGCCTTCGAGGCGGGCCCCGGCGGCAAGCTCACGGGCGTCGTGCTCCGTGATCGCGCCACGGGCGAGCAACGCACCCACGCCGCCTCGGGGGCCTTCGTCTTCATCGGACTCGAACCCAACACCGGATTCCTCGCCGGCGTGGTGGATCGAAACGACCAGGGCTTCGTACGCAGCGACGAACAGTTCCGCACGTCGATGCCGGGGGTCTACGTCGCGGGCGACGTGCGCGACGGCTCGACCAAGCAGCTGGCGTCGGCGGTGGGCGAAGGGGCGGCCGCCGCGATCGCGCTTCGCTACCACCTGGACCGGGTGCGCCGCTGAATCTGCTAGAACCGGACGATGATCGCCTACGAACGACGTGGTTCGGGGACGCCCCTGGTCCTCATCCACGGCCTCACCGATACCCGACGGGTGTGGGACCCGCTGCTTGCGCCACTCGCGGCCACCTTCGACGTGGTGAACGTTGACCTTCGCGGCCACGGCGAGTCCTTCGACGGCGCGCCCTACGACGTGGTGACCCTCGCGGGTGACGTCCACGAGGTGGTCGTCGACCTCGCACTCGATCGTCCGCTCATGGTCGGCCACTCGCTCGGCGGTTCGGTCGCCACGGCCTACGCATCGCGTTTCGACTGTTCGGGCGCGGTCAACATCGACCAGTCGCTCGACCTCGCGGCCTTCAAGGCGATGGTCGGTCCCTTTCGGGACCAACTGAGCGACCCGGACCAGTTCGAGCCGATCATGCTCATGGTCTTTGCGACCATGCGCGGCGCGCTCGACGACGACGAGTGGGACCGGCTTGCGCGCGAGCGCCGGTTCAACCAGGCCGCGGTGCTCGGGATCTGGTCGACGATCTTCGACCTGGACGCGGCGGGTCTCGACGTCTTCGTCGACTCGATCACCCGACCCATCGCCGTGCCCTACCTCGCGCTGCACGGGTCACCCCTCGCCGAAGACTACGAGTCGTGGTTGTCCGAGCGCGTCCCCACGGCGCGCCTCGTCGAGTGGCCCGGACTCGGACACCTCCCACACCTGGTCGAACCGGAACGCTTCGTCGCCGTGATCAACCGTGTGGCCGAGGCGATCGCGACGCCCGACGGGTGGCGCGAGGCCGAGTTCGAGGTGCTCGACTAGCGATCGGCCAGCGCGTCGGCGACGATTCCCGCGACCTGGTCGGTCTCGATCAAGAAGCCGTCGTGTCCGGCTGGTGAGGTGATCACCTTGACCAGGCCGGCGCGCGGGATCAGGCGCGTGATCTCCTCTTGGAGTTCACGCGGGTAGAGGCGGTCCGAGGAGACCCCCGCCACGGTGACCGGCACGCGCACACTCTTCAGCGCCGCGACCACCCCGCCGCGACCTCGGCCCACGTCGTGGTGGTTCATCGCCTCGCTCAAGACGACGTAGCTGTTCGGATCGAAGCGCGCCGCGAGCTTCTCACCCTGGTAGCGCAGGTAGGACTCGATCGCGTAGCGCCCGCCGTCGAGCACGGCGCGGTCGTCCTGGGCGACGCGGCCGAATCGGTCCTCGAACTCGGTCCAGGTGCGATAGCTGAACTGGCCGATGCCCCGCGCGATGGCGAGCCCCGTTCGCGGGCCCGGCCCTTCGTAATAGTCGCCGTCGTGGAAGTCGGCGTCAGCGCGGATGACGCGCACCTGCAACGAGCACAGGGCGATCTGGTCGGCGGTGCCGGCCGCCCCGGTCGCGACCACGACGGCGCGCTCGAGCCGGTTCGGGTGCGCGACGGCCCACTCGAGGGCGCGCATGGCGCCCATCGAGCCACCCACGACCGCCATCCAGCGCTCGATCCCCAGGTGGTCGGCGAGCATCGTCTCCACGGCCACCATGTCGCGGATCGTCACCACCGGGAACCGCGAGCCGTAGGGGCGGCCGTCGGGTGCGAGGCTGGACGGGCCCGTCGTTCCCTGACAGCCCCCGAGCACGTTCGGACAGACCACGAAGTACCGGTCGGTGTCGATGGCGAGTCCTGGCCCGACCACCCCGTCCCACCAGCCCGGCGTCGGGTGGCCCGCTTGGACCGGACCGGCCACGTGGGAGTCGCCGGTGAGCGCGTGCAGTACGAGCACCGCGTTGGTGCCCGCGTCGTTCGGCTCGCCCCAGGTCTCGTAGGCGATGGTCACACTCGCGAGGTGGCCCCCACCTTCGAGGTCGATGCCGCGTCCGGCGCCGTCGACCTCGACGAACTGGCGTCGGCCGTGGTCGTCCCCGGGCCGCCAGTAAGGGGCGTCGTTCACGCCCGCCGAGCGGCCTCGAACCCCACCGTCAAGTCGGCCAGGATGTCCTCGATCGACTCGATGCCGACCGACAGGCGCACGAGGTCCGGGGTGACCCCGGTCGTCAGCTGTTCGGACTCGGTCAACTGCGAGTGGGTCGTGGAGGCCGGGTGGATGGCGAGGCTACGCACGTCCCCGACGTTAGCCAAATGGCTGAAGAGCTCGAGACCCTCGATGAAGCGACGCCCCGCGTCGGCCCCGCCCTCGATGCCAAAGGAGACGATGGCTCCGCCCCCGCGCGCCAGGTAGCGCTGCTGGCGCTCGTGCCACGGGCTCGAGGCGAGCCCGCTGAAGGCGACCCACGTGACGTCGGTGCGCGCCTCGAGCCACTGCGCGACCGCGGTCGCGTTGGCGACGTGTCGTTCCATGCGAAGGCTCAAGGTCTCGAGTCCCTGGAGCAGCAAGAAGGCGTTGAAGGGCGAGATCGCCGGGCCGGTGTCGCGCAGATACTGCAGCCGGGCCTTCAGGGCGAATCGCGCGGGGAATAGCGCCTCGGGCAGCTGACCGAAGACCAGGCCGTGGTAGCTGGGGTCGGGTTCGGTGAAGGACGCGAAGCGGCCGCTGCCCTCGTAGTCGAAGGTGCCGCCGTCGACGATGACGCCGCCGATGGAGGTGCCATGGCCGCCGATGAACTTGGTGGCCGAGTGGATCACGATGTCGGCCCCGTGCTCGAGTGGGCGCACCAGGTAGGGGGTCGCCAGGGTGTTGTCCACGACGAGGGGGATGCGGTGCTCGTGGGCGACGCGGCTGACGCCCTCGAAGTCGAGCACGTCACCCTTGGGGTTGCCGAGGGACTCGGCGTAGAAGGCGCGGGTGTTGGGGCGCACGGCCGCGGCCCAGGCGTCGAGGTCGTCGGGGTCGTCGATGAAGGTGGTCTCGATCCCGAGCTTGGGCAACGTGTAGTGCAGCAGGTTGTAGGAACCGCCGTAGAGCGAGGCCGACGCGACGATGTGGCCACCGCCCTCGGCGAGGTTGAGCAGCGCCACGGTCTCGGCCGCCTGACCGGAGGCGACCGCGAGGGCGGCGACGCCACCCTCGAGGGACGCCATGCGCTCTTCGAAGACGCCCTGGGTGGGGTTCATGATGCGGGTGTAGATGTTGCCGAGCTCGCTCAGTCCAAAGAGCGCCGCCGCGTGATCGGTGTCACGAAAGACGTAGCTCGCGGTCTGGTAGATCGGCACGGCCCGGGCCCCGGTCGTGGGGTCGGCGACGGCCCCCGCGTGGATCTGGCGGGTCTCGAATCCCCATTCAGTCATCGGTGCTCCTTGGTCGTGTCGGGAAGCCGACGTCGTGACTGGACATAGTAGATAAATATGATGGAACTTGTCAACTATTACCTCGTGTCCGACGCCTTCGTACGGTAACGGGGTGACGCCGTCGTCAGTCGAAGAACGCGAGCCAGGCCGTCTCGGCCGCGTGCAGGTCGCGCAGCACACCCTCGAGCTCCAGTCCGAGCCGGGTCTGCTCCTCGACGGTCGTGACGGCCGAGAGCTTCTCGCTCAGGGTCTGCTTGCGCCGTTCGAGCCGGGTCATCTCCTTTTCCGCGTCGCGCAACGCCCGGCCCCGCGGCACGGCGCTCGGCTGCTCGCGCGCCGCGTCGCCGGGCCCGGCCTCGAGGGTCCGCGCGATCCAGGCGTCGATGCCGCCGGGCACGTCCCCGACGCGACCGTCGGCGTGGACCTCGAGGAGGCGATCGGTGGTGCGACTGAGGAAGGTGCGGTCGTGCGAGGCGACGACGAGGGTGCCCGGCCACTCGCTCAGGAAGTCCTCGACGAGGCGGATCGTCTCGAGGTCGAGGTCGTTGGTCGGCTCGTCGAGGAAGAGGACGTTCGGTCGCTTGGCGAGCGCGAGCAGCAGCTGGAGCCGGCGCCGCTCGCCGCCCGAGAGCTCACCGGCCCTGGTGGCGGGCAGTGCCCCGGTGAACCAGAACCGTTTCATGAGCGCCACGTCCTGGGGCGAGCCGGGCACCCCGTGCGGGCCCGCGACGAGCTCCTGGACGGTCTTGGTCACGTCGATCTCGGTCGCGTGCTGCTCGAAGTAGGCGGTGACGACCGTCGGGCCCTGCTTCACGGTCCCGCCTCCGGGCACGAGTCGTCCGGCGAGCAGGTCGAGCAGGGTCGACTTGCCCGCGCCGTTTCGGCCGACGATGCCAATCCGGTCACCGGGGCCGAGGTCGAGGTCGACGTCGTGTAAGAGGGTGGGGGCGCCGTCGTAGGCGAAGGCGACGTGGTGGGCGCGGATGACGGTGTTGCCGAGTCGGGGGGTCTGGGTGCTCAGATCGAGGGAGCCCGAGCGCGCCGCGGCGCTCGGGCGCTCGGCGAGGAGCCGATTCGCGGCGTCGATCCGGGCCTGGGGCTTGGTCGAGCGTGCCTTCACGCCCCGACGCAGCCAGGCGAGCTCGGTGCGCGCGAGGTTGCGTCGCACCTGCTCGGCCGAGGCCGCCTGCGCCTCCCGCTCGGCCTGGGCTTCGAGGAGCCGACTGTAGCCGCCGCCGTGGACGTAGACCGTCCCGCGGTCGATCTCGACCATGCGCGTCGTCACCTGGTCGAGCAGGAACCGGTCGTGGCTCACGAGCACGACGCCCCCGCGGAACTCGAGCAGGTTCTGCTCCAACCAGCGGATGGCGTTGAGGTCGAGGTGGTTGGTCGGTTCGTCCAGGACCAGCAGGTCGGCGGGCTCGGCGAAGACCCGCGCGAGGGCCACGCGCTTGCGCTGGCCGCCCGAGAGCTCCGTGGTCGCGGCGTCGACGAAGCCGAGCATGTCGAGCCGGTCGAGCGCCGCGTCGACCTGCCAGCCGTGACCGAGCGCGTCGCGCACACTCGAGACGGGTAGGTCTGGCTCTTGTTCGAGCACCCGGACCCGGACGTCGCGACCGCGGCGGATCTCCCCGCTGTCGGGGACGAGAGTCCCCGCGACGATCTTGAGCAGCGCGGTCTTGCCGGTCCCGTTGATCCCGACGACGCCGATGCGCTCGCCGTCTGAGACGGTGAGTGAGAGGTCGTCGAGCACGGTCCGATCGGCGCCGCGCAGGCTGACGTGCTGGAGGTCGACGAGGATTGTCACGCGGCTGCCAGGCTAGTGACTGTGGGCGAGACTCCCGTCCCGGGGCCTGTTCAGGTCGTCGCGCCCGCGAACTGGCTGTTGTAGAGCGTGTAGTAGAGCCCCTGGCTGGCCATGAGCTCGTCGTGGCCGCCCTGTTCGACGATGCGGCCGTGGTCCATCACCAAGATGACGTTGGCGTGGCGGATCGTGGAGAGCCGGTGGGCGATGACGAAGCTCGTGCGACCCTCGCGCAACCGGGCCATGGCCTCTTGGATCAGCACCTCGGTGCGGGTGTCGACGTTGCTTGTAGCCTCGTCGAGGATGAGCACGCTCTGGTCGGCGAGGAAGGCCCGCGCGATGGTGAGCAACTGCTTTTGCCCCGAGGACAGGTTGGAGGCCTCGTCGTCGAGCAGGGTGTCGTAGCCGTCGGGGAGGGTGCGCACGAAGTTGTCGACGTGGGCGGCGCGCGCCGCCTCGACGACCTCGTCGTCGCTCGCCTCGGGCCGCCCGTAGGCGATGTTGTCGCGGATCGTGCCGGCGAAGACCCACGTGTCCTGGAGCACCATCCCAAAGGCCCGACGCACCTCGTCGCGCGTGAGGTCCCGGTAGTCGACGCCATTGAGCAGGATCCGTCCACCGTCGATTTCATAGAAGCGCACGAGCAGGTTGACGACCGTCGTCTTGCCCGCGCCGGTCGGTCCCACGAGCGCCACGGTCTCGCCCGGGGCCACGTCCAGGCTGAAGTCGTCGATGAGCGGGTGCTCGGGTTCGTAGCGGAACAAGACGTGTTCCAATGTCACGTGTCCGCCGCGCTCGTGCGCCGGCGCGACGTTCGAGGTCAACTGCTCGGGCGACTCCTCGTCGGCATCGAGGAACTCAAAGACCCGCTCGGCGGACGCGAGACCCGACTGCAGCATGTTCATCTGACCGGCGATCTGCATGATGGGCATCGTGAACTGGCGCGAGTACTGGATGAAGGCGGTGACCGCGCCGAGGGTCAGCAGACCCGTCGCGACCCGGTAGCCGCCGACGACGGCGATGACAACGTAGTTGACGTTCGAGATGAACTGGACCGAGGGCTGGACGATCCCCGAGAGGAACTGGGCGCGAAAGCTCGAGCGGTAGAGCCGATGGTTCTGGTCGTTGAACTCCTCGATGGTGGCCTCGCGGCGCCCGAAGACCTGCACCAGCTCGTGCCCGCTGTGGGTCTCCTCGACGAGGCCGTTGAGCGTGCCGGTCTGGCGCCACTGGGCGGCGAACTGAACCTGGGACCGACGAGCGATGACGAAGGTGATGACGAAGGCGAGGGGAATCGTCACGATAGCCACGACCGCGAGCAATGGCGAGATCCAGAGCATCATCGAGAGCACGCCGATGATCGTCAGGAACGACGTCAGCAGCTGGCTGAGCCCCTGCTGGATCGTCGTGGTGAGGTTGTCGATGTCGTTGGTGACGCGGCTGAGCACGTCGCCGTGGGGGTGGCTGTCGAAGTAGCGCAACGGCAGTCGGCTCATTTTCACTTCGACCTCGCGTCGCAGACCCGACACCGTCCGTTGGGTCACACCGGCCATCGTGAAGCCCTGGAGGTAGCTGAAGCCGGCCCCGCCGAGGTAGACGAGGGCGGCGACCCCGAGGATCACACCCATGCGGGTTATGTTCACTCCGACCCCAGGTGTCAGGTGGAGCCCGGCGATCATCGCCGCCGTCTGGCCGTGTCCGTGGGTGCGCAGGTAGTGCAGCGTCTGGGCCATCGTGAGCCCCGCGGGGAGTCGTTTAGCGATGATTCCGTCAAACAAGACATTGGTCGCGTTGCCGAGGATCTGCGGTCCCGAGACCATGAAGGCGACCGAGGTGACCCCGAGCACGAGCGCCCCGAGCAGCCGCCAGCGCTCGGGGCGCAGCCGACGCAACAGCCGGCGAAGCGTGGAGCGCACGTCCTTGCTCGTGCGCGGCGGCGCAGCGGCCCCGCGCATCGCGTG
Source organism: Actinomycetes bacterium (assembly GCA_021795095.1). The sequence goes on from JAJYPU010000004.1 coordinate 21,722, forward strand.
CATCGGCCCCATCGTCATTTGAGCGCCCCCTCACCGAGTTGGGAGATGACGATCTCGCGGTAGGACTCACAGGACTCGACCAACTCGTCGTGGGTGCCCACGCCGACGACGCGCCCGTCGTCGAGTACGACGACCCGATCGGCGTGCATGATCGTGCTGACGCGTTGGGCGACGATGATGACAGTCGCCTCGGCGGTCTGCTCGCGCAACGCCTCGCGGAGTCGGGTGTCAGTGGCGGCATCGAGCGCCGAGAAGCAGTCGTCGAAGAGATAGATGCGTGGCCGCTTGACGAGGGCGCGTGCGATAGCGAGTCGCTGACGCTGGCCACCCGAGACGTTCGTGCCGCCCTGGTCGATCGGTGCGTCGAGCCCGCCGGGCATGGTCGCGACGAAGTCTCGCGCCTGGGCCACCTCGAGGGCGCGCCAGAGCTCGGCGTCGGTAGCGTCAGGTCGCGCGAAGCGAAGGTTGGAGGCGACGGTGCCGCTGAAGAGATAGGCGGTCTGGGGCACGAGACCAATCGACGACCACAGCGACTCCTGGGACTGGTCGCGCACGTTGACGCCGTGGACCTCGACCGCGCCCGCGGTGACGTCGAAGAGTCGGGGGACCAATGCGACCAGTGTGGTCTTGCCGCTCCCGGTTCCACCGATGATCGCGCTCGTGACACCCGGTTCGAAGTCGACGGTTACCTCGTCGAGAACGGGTCTCTCGCTGCCCGGGTAGGCGAAGGACACCCCGGAAAGACGCACCGAGCCGGTCGGCGTCGGCGTGATGGGCGCTGGAGGGTCGCTGATGGAGGGCACGGTGTCGAGGATCTCGGCGATGCGCTCCGCGCTCGCGGCCGCGCGCGGTACGAGAATCGTGACCATCACGGCCATCATCACCGAGGTGAGGATCTGCAAGATGTAAGTCAGGAACGCCGTCAGGTTGCCGATCGGCATTGAGCCCTCACTGACGAACCGGCCACCGAACCAGAGGACGGCCACGCTCGACAGGTTCAATATCACCATCATGATCGGCATCGTGAGCGCGAAGATGCGGTTCACGCGCAGGGCCGTGCCGGTCAGGTCGGCGTTGGCGACTTCGAAGCGATCGGCCTCGGCCTCGTTACGCACGAAGGCGCGGATGACGCGCACCCCCGTGATCTGCTCGCGCAATACCTGGTTGATGCGGTCGATCTTGGCCTGCATCGAGCGGAACAGCGGGATGACCCGGACCATGACGACGCCGATGAACGTGGTCATCACCGGGATCGAGACCAGCAACAACAAGGAGAGTTTCGCTCCCTCGTGAATCGCCATCACAATGCCGCCGACGGACATGATCGGAGCGATCACCATCATGGTGAGCGCCATCTGCAAGAAGATCTGGATCTGCTGGATGTCGTTGGTGTTGCGCGTGATGAGTGACGCCGTGCCGAAGTGGTTCACGTCGCGCGCGGAGAAGGACTGCACACGGGTAAAGACCGCCCGACGCAGGTCGGCGCCGACAGCCATCGAGACCCGAGAGGCCCAGTAGACGGCGATCACGGCGAAGAGACCGATCGCGAGGGTGAGCAGGATCATCCAGACGCCGGTGCGGACGATGTAGTGCAGGTTGCCGGTGACGACCCCGCCGTTGATGATGTCGGCGTTCAAGTTCGGCAGGTAGAGGTTGCCGACCGTCTGGGCGACGAGCAACGCGCTAAGCAGCAGCACCTGGGCGCGGTAGGGACGCAGGTGGGTACGAAGGAGTCGGATCAGCACGGGGCTCGTCCGCTCCCGTCTACGGTCGGGTCCAGCGCGGGACGCAACCGGGCGATCGCGGCGTCGAAGGTCGTGGCGGGGTCGAGCGCGCCACTGCTCGCGCGCGCCGTCGTCATCGAGGCCCGAAAGGCGGCGGTGGCGACGGCGGTCACCAGCGCCGGGTACGGGTCGCGCTCGGGGTCGAGACCGGTCCGCCGGGCGATCACCTCGACGAGGGCGCGCTCATAGGTGATGAAGGAGACGAACATCCGTCCGATGAGGGCGGGCTCGGCGCTGATCGCGCGCATGCGCAATGGCCACTCGTCACTCGATTCGTGAAAGAGTTGGCCCATCACGACCCGCAGCGCCTCGAGCGGCGCCTCGTCAGCGGGTCGGCTGGCCAGTGAGTCGCGCAACTGGTCCACGCGCCACGCGTCGAATCCGATGATCGCGTCCTCCTTGGAGGGGAAGTGGTCGTAGAACGTCCGCACCGAGACGTCAGCTGCCGTCGCGATCTCCTCGACGGTGACGTCACGTATCCCGCGCTCGGCGCCCAGACGCAGCGCGGCCACGCGCAAGGCGTGATGGGTCGCGAGACGCTTACGTTCTCGCCGTCCGATGGGGTCTGCCACCACGGACCCAGTATGCCTGATTCACTGCACGATGTGCAATTAGTTCATCACTGAAGTGAATGTCATCCTCGGAAGCGTGCTGTTGCTCGCCGTGGGCGCTAGAAACTGACGACGGTGTAGCCCTCGAGGGCGAAGGACTCAACCTCGGCTCCCGCAGCCACGAGCTCGAGCGGGCGAACGCCGATCTCGGCGGCCACCTCGTACTGTTCGACGTTGGCCCGACAGGCGGTGGCGCCGATACCGGCGTCTCGCATCTCGGCGAGCTGGGTGTCGATGAGGGCGCTCGCGGCCAGCTTGACGGCGGGACCGAAGAACAGGACCCGCACATCGGCGCCGCGGTTGGCCTTCATGCGCGTGGCCATCACCATGCCGGGCACGGCGCGTGCGGGGTCGTCACTGATGATCATGAACGCGACCTTGGCGCGAGACTGCTCACTTGACATGGTGTTCCTCTGTCCTCTCAACGTTCGTCAACTGCGACGACCTCTCACGTTCGGTGTGCGGCTCCAACGGTGTGACCGGCGTGGCACACGACGACCCCCGGCCCTTCAGACGGGGCCACGCGAGCGTGGCCGCTACCGCGATGAGGGGCACGACGTCGCGTATCGCCGCGTCGGGGATGGGAGCGGCGCCGACGTAGCCCACCACGGCCGCCGCGACCACTCGACTGCTCACGCAGGAAAGCCTCACCCAACCACCTTACTGGTGACTCGGGAGGGATCATCCGTGTGACCACGGCCTTCGGTGGCGGCGGGATCGGTGTTACGCGCGCTGGCGCGCTCGGCCTGCGCCCAGGTGCGAGCGCAGCGCGGTTCCGGTCGGGGAGTCGAACCACTCGACGTGACCGAGCAGGTAGGACCGGTAGGCGAGCTCGACGTTGGCCGAGGAGTCGAGAACCCCGCCGAAGTACTCGACCTCGGAGAGGGCGAACTCGACGTGGGCGATCGGTAACACCGCGCCGAGTGTGGCGAGGTCATCGTCGGTGAGCGTGATGATCCCGTCGTAGCCATCGAGCAGGGCATCGAGGGCGCCGTAGTCGACCGTGACGGCCCTCACGCCAGCGGTGTCGAGCCAGTCGATGGCGCTGCGCTCAATCGCGACGGCGAGGTCGTGCAGTGCAAAGGTGCGGTTCGACAGGCCGAGGTCGAGCACGCTCGCAACATCGGCCTGCGGGGTCGCGTCACGCCACGTGAGGTTCGAGCCGTGCCAGTCGCCGTGGGTCCACTGCGTCGCGACGTCGCCGAGATGGGAGGCCGCGGACTCGATCGGTCCGGCGAGGACCGACGCGTAATCTCCGAGGACGTCGTAGGTCGCCGTCGCGCGAACGAGGCCCGGCCGAGTGGTGACGAGGTGGCGATAGGCCGCCTCGGGGTCGGGGGCGAGGATGACCGCAACCGAATCGAGCAGGGGACCGAAGCCCCACGGCGCGGCGTCGAAACCGGCCGCGGCCCGGTGGAAACGGGCGAGGGCCGCGCCGGCGGCGCCGGCGTGCGCGCGCGACAGGAACGGGTGCCACGAGGGGACGTCGCGATAGCGATCGACGCCGGCCGCTTGCTCGTAGACCTCGTAGAGGACTCGCCCCCGTTCGTACACGGTCGAGCCGTCAGGTGTCGCGAGGACCGCCGGTGTGTTCAGGCCGCGTGACCGCAAGTGGTCGACGAAGGCGTGCTCGAGCGCGAGGCGTTCGCGCGATCGAACGCGAACGTCGTGACGCTTGAGAAAGTACGTCCGGCTCTTCAACTCGACGAGCGCCGCGGCCGACATCGGCCGTGGGCTGCGCCAGAGGATCGTCGCGACGTTCGTTCGCGATCGGTCCTCGACGTAGTGACCGAGGACCTCGGTGGCTTCCGCCGCGGCGATCGCCGGCCAGTCGGGGACGACGAGGTCGTTTCCCATCCCGTGGACGAGCCCATCGGGCTGCTTCCGTTCGTCGTCGGACGTGGTCACGCCTCGGCGTCGGCCTCGACGCGAAGCGGCTCGGTGCGGCGCGCGCGCAGGTTGACGAGCGCGCCGGTGAGTAGCGTCGCGACCACTGACACCACGAAGGATGTGAGCGAGGCCGACATCCAACTCGGCGCGTGGAAGTGCAGCGCGACCGCGATGCGCGCCCACATTGCGACCCACCAGCCGATGTAGCCGGGGTTGATCAGCTGGTAGATGACGAAGCCGATCGCCCAGGGAACGAGCATCGTCGAGCGGCTCTGGGCCCGCGACGAGAGGTTGAGGTGCCCCTTGGAGAGCAGGAAGAAGTCGACGATGAACACCGCGGTCAGTGGGACGAACACCGATCCGAGCAGGACGAGGAAGTTCTCGTAGTCGGCGATGTTGATCCCGAGGGCCAGTGCCGTGGTGAGCGCCGACACGATGAGTGCGAGCACGCGCCGGTCCCAGAGTGGCCGAAGGTTCTGGATCGAGACGACGGTCGAGTACACGTCCGCGAAGGACTGGTCGAGTTCGCGCGCGGCGAGCAGCGCGAAGGCGAGGGTGCCGAGGGGCACGGCGATGAATGCGCCGTAGATGTCCGACGGTGAGCGCGCCACGGTCACGAGAGCCACCAGGCCGATCACGTAGCAGAGCACCTGGGTGACGCCGTAGCCGACGAAGGCGCCCCAGAAGGCCGTGCGGGGTGTGCGCGAGTGACGCGTGTAGTCGGCGGCGAGCGGGGCGAAGGAGATCGCGACGGCGATGACTGTGTCGGTCGCCGCCCAGAAGCCGGTCCAGGTGCCGTGGGCGAGTGCGGGCATCGGGTGACGAAGCAACTCGACGAAGAGGTAGACGAGCACCACCAGCACGGCTGGCGTGGCGATGCGCCGCAGGATACGAATGGCCCCGAGCGGGTACAGGGTCAAGAGCCCCGTGATCACCCCCGCGATGAGCACGTAGGCCCACTGGGCGAGACCTGGCTCGACGGTTCGCGCGGCCGTTGCGATGGTGACGAGCTCGAAGATCCCCCAACCCAGCAGCTGCACGATGTTGATTAAGGTTGGCAGGTAGGACAGTCGGCTCCCGAAGACGCCCCGGAGCAAGACCATGGCCGGCGCACCCGTGCGCGCACCGGCGACGCCCGAGAACGCGATCGCGAGGGTGCCAAGCACCGTGCCGAGCAGGATCGCCGTCAGCGCGGCGAGTAGCGAGAGTTCGGGGGTCCCGCCGCCGTTGGGCTGCAGGACGAAGATGGCACCGGTGAAGCCGAGCAGACTGACGCCGAGGTTGCCCCACAGCCCGAACTGATCAATGATCCCGAGTGGTTGAGGGACGGGCTCGACGAGGGTCCGCGGCACTTCGGCGTGACGGTCTCCCGAAACCAATGTGAATGACGAATCTGGCTGGCTGGTCACCATGACCTCCTTACGCCGGCATTACCCGGACAAGTTCGACGGTCGGTGGCACTGCGGCCCGTAGGCCAGCCACCCTCTCAGCCCGGTACGTCCGAGCTCCCGTTGTACAGCGACCCCAGCGTACCATCGCGACCGGCGGGCACTGGCTGCGGCGATGGATTCGCGGGTCGGGGTCGATTGGAGGCGATTGGCCCGGATACCCCATGGGGTATACTCGATCAGCGTCCCACAGGAGGTAATCAGTGATTTCTGAAGTCGACGTCCGTACGTTCATCGCCGCCCACGCCGACGGTGCCCACGTCCTGGACGTGCGCGAGCCCCACGAATACGAGGCCGGTCACGTCCCCGGTGCTCGGCTCGTCCCGCTCAGCACCGTGCCCGACGTGGCGCGCGAACTGCCGATTGGTCCCCCGATCTACGTGATCTGCCAGAGCGGCAGTCGAAGCCGGGTCGCCGCGGCGCACCTCGCTCGGATCGGTCACGATGTGCGCGCGGTCATCGGTGGCACGAGCAGTTGGGTCAGCGCCGGACGCCCGGTGGTGCGCGGCTTGCGTGCGAACATCGCCTGATCGTCCCGGGCGGCCCCGGGTCGACTTGGTCGCGGCGTCCGGCGAACCAACGGGGGCCGAAGGTGCTCGCGCCGGATTACTTGTTGTGGCCGACGTGCCACTTGGCACAGACGGCGCACTGATAGACGTTCATCGGTGCCCCGTCGCGTTTGGACAGTAGACGGGCGCGGGCCTCAGCGTCCTCGCGCCGGTCGTAACCGACCTTCGGCCGTCCCCGTGCCGTGGTGTGCGAACGCGGTCCGCGACGAAGTGATGTGCCTGGTTTCCCTCGACCGCCGTAGCGGCCCGACCAATAGAAGACGAAGGCAACGATCGCGATGGCGACGACCAAGACGATGACGGTCACCACGGTCGCCGTCTCCGGTAGGGTCGGGCGCAGTGGTACGTGTCGGTGCTCGTCGTGGAGCGGCGAGAGGGTGACGGCGACGTGACGCTCCGTCGCGTAGGGGCGCGACCCGGTGATCGAGAGGTGCCCTCGTCCATCGACTCAGTCGCCGTCGGGCTAAGGGTCAGCTCAGTATGAAATCCGCGACGGCCCGTGCGAACCCCTCCTCGGCATTGGTAGTGGTGACGACGTGGGCGGCGCGCTGCACGGCGGAGTCTGCGTTGCCCATTGCGACGCTGAACCCGGACGCCTGGAACATGGCCACGTCGTTATGCATGTCGCCGATCGTCGCGATCTCCTGGGGGGCGATGTCGTAGCGCTTGGCCAAGTAGTCCACGACGCCGCCCTTGTTGGCGTCGGGGTTGGTGACGTCGAGGTAGTAGGTCTGTGAACGAGTCGCCGAAACGCGCGTCGTGAACCGTTCGTTCGTCGCCGACCAGGCGGCGGCACTCGCGTCGGCGTCGTCGCTCACACCGACGATCTTGTTGACCCCATGTATGACCCCCTCGAAACTCGCTACCTCGGTTGGACCGCCCTCAAGGATCCGCGCCTCCTGGTCGACGTGGGGACCATCCTTGTCAAGGACAAACCAATCGTCGCTTCGAAAGACCCAGATGGACATCGCGTGAGCCTGCAGTACGTCGATGATGTCGCCAACGATGTCGTCGTCTATCGTTCGCTCCTCGATCACGGTGAGATCGTCGTTCACGATCGCACCGCCGTTGAAGGCGCCGAGGGGTGTCGTCAACCCGAGCGGCTCGACGAAGCGGACCAAGCCGCGCGGCGGTCGCGCACTGGTGATGGCGAAGGTGATCCCCGCGTCACGCAACTCGTGCACGGCGCGGATTGACGGGGCCGTCAACTCCTTTTCGGGCGTGATCAGCGTGCCGTCGACGTCTGAGAGCAGGAGCCGGATGCGGCCGGTCATTCGGGCAGACACCACGTGTTTGGGGCGATGAGGTCGATCGCGGAAGTGGGCCCCCATGAACCCCGGGCGTAGGGCTCGACCGTCGGCGGCGACGCGAGCAGATCCGCGCTCACCTCCCAGAGTCGTTCGATACCGTCGGAGCGTGTGAAGAGCGTGCGTTTACCCAACATCGCCTCGAGGATGAGGTATTCGTAGGCCTCGAGGTGGTGGGCCTTTTGGAAGGAATTCGCGTAGTTGAACGTCATCTCGGCGGCGTCAAGACGCATCTCGGGGCCGGGCTGTTTGGCGAAGAAGTGCGCGTGGATCGATCCCGGGTCGGCGAAATCGACGACGAGGCGGTTGCCACGGTTGGCCGGTGCCCCCTTGGCGAGGGGGAAGAGTCGCATGACCGGCTCTTCGAATCCGATGGTGATGACCTGGCGGCTCTCGGCGAGCGCCTTACCGGTGCGCAGGTAGAAGGGCACGCCCTTCCAGCGGGTGTTCTCGATCTCGGCGCGAATGGCGACGAACGTCTCGGTCGGTGAGTCGCGCGCGACGCCGGCTTCGTCGCGGTAGCCATCGTACTGGCCACGAACGACCTGGGCGGGGTCGATGGGCCGCAAGGTCTCGAACACCTTGTGGACCTCATCGCGCAGCGGCCGCGCCTCGAGTGAGGTCGGCTGTTCCATCGCAATGAAGCCCATCACCTGGAACAGGTGGCTCACGACCATGTCGCGAAAGGCGCCAGTTCCCTCGTAGAACGCGCCGCGTCCCTCGATCGTGAGTGTTTCGGGGACGTCGATCTGGACATAGCGGACGTGGTCGCGATTCCACAGAGGTTCGAAGAACCGGTTGGCAAATCGCAGGGCGAGGATGTTGTCGATCGACTCTTTGCCGAGGAAGTGGTCGATGCGAAAGACCTGGGTCTCGTCGAAGTTCGCCTTTATGACGGCGTTTAGCTCTTTTGCCGAGGCGAGGTCGACGCCGAAAGGCTTCTCCAAGATCACACGGGCGTTGCGACGCAGGTCCGAGGCGCCCAGCATGGTGACCAGACCCAGGACTGCATCGGGTGGGACCGCGAGGTGGAACAGACGGTTGACGTCACCGCCGATGGCCGCCTCGGCCTTGTCGATGGCGGCGAGGAGCGCCGACCCGTCCTGCGCCGAGGACTCAGCGAACGAGAGCGACGCGACGAAGGAATCCCATACGTCGCCGTCGGGGGCGAGTTCACCGAATTCGTCAACGGAGTCGTGCGCGAACGAACGGAAGTCCTCACTCGAGACGGCGAAGGCTGCCGGGGCCGACCCGATGATCCGGTAGTCCTTCGGGAGCAGCCCGGCTAAGGCCAGGTGGTAGAGCCCCGGGATGATCTTGCGTCGTGCGAGATCGCCTGTCGCGCCGAAGAGAACGATGACGTAATTGGCGGGGACCCCGACATCTGTTTCGATCGGGTGGGTACTCACCGGAGAAGACCGTCTAATCGAGTGACTCGCGAGGTTCGAGGTGGGGTCATCGTCAAGACGGTTTCTCGACGTGGCCGCCGAACTCCGAGCGCATGGCCGAGAGGAGCTTCGCCGTGAATTGCCCGCGCTCGCGCGACTCGTAGCGTTGCCAGAGTGCGGCGCTGATCACGGGCGCGGGGACCGACTCGTCGATCGCGGCCTGCACGGTCCAGCGGCCCTCGCCCGAATCGGAGACCCGGCCGCTGAATTCGCTGAGTTCCGGCGAACCGGCCAGTGCGTCGGCGGTCAGGTCCATCAGCCACGAGCTGATGACCGAACCGTGCCGCCAGACCTCGGCGACCTCGGCGACGTCGATGTCGTAGGCGTAGAAGGCAGGATTGCGCATCGGCGTGGTCTCGGCGTCTGCCTCGACCTCGGCCGTTCCCGCATTCGCGTGTTTGAGGATGCTGAGCCCCTCCGCGATGGCCGCCATCATGCCGTACTCGATACCGTTGTGCACCATCTTGACGAAGTGTCCGGCACCGTTCGGTCCGCAGTGCAGGTAACCGCTGGTCGCGGTGCCGGGCCGTCCCGATCGCGCCGCCGTCGCCAGGACACCATCGTCGCCGGGGCTGATCGAGCGAAAGAGCGGTTCGAGTCGGGTCACGACCATCGTCTCTCCGCCGATCATCAGGCTGTAGCCCCGCTCGAGGCCCCAGACGCCACCGCTCGTCCCACAGTCCACGTAGTGGATGTTCCGAGTGGCGAGCGCTCTCGAACGGACGAGGTCGTCCTGGTAGAAGGAGTTTCCGCCGTCGATAACGACGTCGCCGGGTTCGAGATGGTCGAACAGTTGGGTCACGGTGTCTCCCGTGATCGCCGCCGGCAACATGAGCCAGATGGTCCGCGGTGCATCGAGTTTGGCGACGAGGTCCTCGATCGACGAGGCGCTAACCACACCCTCAGGTTCCAGCGCGGTCACCGCCTCGGGATTGACGTCGTAGGCCACGCAGTGGTGGCCGTCGCGGGTCAGTCGTCGAACGATGTTCGCCCCCATGCGTCCGAGCCCGATCATGCCTAACTGCATTGGCGATTCCGTGGTCATCAGGAGTTCCTTCCGTTGAGTTCTCGATAGTGCTCGATCAACGCGTTCGTGGAGGAGTCGTGGTTGAGCGCCGGTGCGTCGTCGGTGAGCTCGGGGACGATCGCACTGGCGAGTGCCTTGCCGAGTTCGACGCCCCACTGGTCAAAAGAATCGATCCCCCAAATCGCGCCCTGCGTGAAGACCGCGTGCTCGTAGAGCGCGATGAGTGAACCGAGCAGTTTCGGTGTCAAGACGTCTGCGAGCAGGACATTGGTTGGCCGGTTCCCCTCCATGACGCGGTGCGCGACCACGCGCTCGGGACTGGCGTCGCGACGGACTTCGTCGGCGGTCTTGCCAAAGGCGAGTGCCTCGGCCTGGGCGAAGACGTTCGCGCTCAAGATGTCGTGGTGGTCCCCGAGGGGGTTCAGGCTCCGTGCGAATCCGATGATGTCGACAGGGATGATCGACGTGCCTTGATGAATGAGTTGATAGAAGCTGTGCTGGCCGTTGGTGCCGGGCTCACCCCAGTAGACAGGTCCGGTCTGGTAATCAACGGCGGTGCCGTCGAGGGTCACGTGTTTGCCGTTGGACTCCATCGTCAGCTGCTGGAGGTACGCCGGCAGGCGTTTCAAGTACTGGTCGTAGGGCATGACCCCGACGGTGGTACAGCCGAGGAAATTGCGGTTCCACACCCCGAGCAGACCCATCAGGACCGGGAGGTTCTCCTCGAAGGGCGCGAGGCGGAAGTGCTCGTCCATCTCGTGGAAACCCGACAGGAGCTCGGCGTAGGCGTCGGGACCGATGGCGAGCATCGTCGAGAGCCCGATGGCCGACGTCATCGAGTATCGCCCACCGACCCAGTCCCAGAATCCGAACATGTTCGCGGTGTCGATACCGAAGGCCGCGACCTGCTCGGCGTTGGTCGACACGGCGACGAAGTGCTTGGCGACGGCCGCGTCGTCACCAAGTCGCTCGAGGAGCCAAGCCCTGGCAGAGTGCGCGTTGGTGAGCGTCTCCACCGTGGAGAAGGTTTTGGAGGAGATGATGAACAACGTCTCGGCGGCGTCGAGGTCGTGCACCGCCTCGACGAAATCATCACTGTCGACGTTGGAGACGAAGCGAAAGGTCAGGTCGCGCTGGCTGTAGTAGCGAAGGGCCTCGTAGGCCATCACCGGTCCAAGGTCCGATCCGCCGATACCGATGTTGACGACGTTCTTGATGGATCGGCCGGTGAAGCCTTGCCACTGGCCCGTTCGGACTCGGGTGGCGAAATCGGCCATTCGATCGAGCACTGCGTGAACCTCGCCGACCACGTCGACGCCGTCTACGACGAGGGACGTCGCGAGGGGCATTCGAAGCGCGACGTGCAAGACGGCGCGGTCTTCGGAGACGTTGATGTGGTCGCCACGAAACATCGCGTCGCGTCGTTCGGCGAGGTCTGATTCGCGCGCGAGTTGCAGGAGCAGTTCCAACGTCTCGTCGGTGATCCGGTTCTTCGAGTAGTCCAGATAGATCCCCGCCGCCTGCGCACGAAGGCGGCGGCCGCGTTCGGGGTCATCCTCGAAGAGCTGACGCAGGTGGCGGTGGCCGATGGTCTCAACGTGGTATTCGAGTGCTCGCCAGGCTGGACGGTCTCGAAGTGGGGTTGGCGTCACGGTGGTCCCTTCATGGTTGAAGTCGAAGCGTCACGACTCGACAGTAGAACGAGCGAAGGAGGTACGCTTCACGTCGCTCCGGTAATCGGCCCGCCGGGTCACGCGGCGGTCTCCGAGGCGTCGATGGCGTCGAAGTTGTCGGGTAAGTCCGGTGGCACGTCGAGTCGAGCGACACCGATCCGGTAGTCGTTTAGCCCGTAGTAGACGTCGTAGCGATGGGGCTGGCCGATGTCGTCGCGCCGGTCGATCCCGGTGGGGAAGACAACGTCCGCCGGCGTAGCGCGAGGTCCGCTCGACGGAGTGGGTGAAAGCAGGGGGGTCGGACTTCGATAGAGGATCTCACTGGGGTGCTCCAACGAGAGGATCATGACCCCGGCCGCGTACGTGAGGCGATCGGTGCCGGTCGTCGGGTCCGGGACATCACTCACCCCGTGATAGACGACGAGCCAGCCGTGACGACAAATCACCGGCGGGGTGCCACTGCCGATCTTTAGCTGTTCCCAAGGAGACTCGGGCGTCGCGAGTCGGTGGTGCGATGTGAAGGATAAGAGCTGGGCCGGGTCCATGCCCGAGAAGGGCATCGTGCTGTAGGAGATCCAGATGCATTCGCGATAGTCGTCCACGACGTGACTGCCGTCGGCCGCGCTGATCTCCTCGGCTCGGGTCCCCGGGAACAGTGGTCGGTGCAGGATGGCGAGCTCTGGCCGGTCGAAGGGATTCGGGATGGCGACGGGAAAGCACGCGGCGTCCTTGTTGTCGACGCCATCGAATTCGATGTGCTCGAAGGGATCGAAGGTGGCGAGACCAAGTCGTTGCCAAGTGAGCAGGTCCTTAGACATGGCGAGGGCGATCCGTGGGCCATCGGGGGAAAACGCCGTATAGGTCATCACGTAGTGTCGCAGCGGCTCGACGTAGCTGATTCGAGGGTCCTCACAGCCGCCGCCGTCGGGGCGTAGCTCGTAGGGCGCCTCCGGTTCAAGCGCGACACCGAGACGCTCGACCCCCCGTGGTTCGCCGTCGTCGTCGAAAACGACCCTCATGATGCCGATGCGTGAGTAGTTGCCGGCTGCGACGATGCGAGGGAACAGGTACAGCTCGCCGTCGGGGCCGCGAGCGGCGGCGGGGTTAAGCACGCCTTCGACCTCGTGGGGGTTTCCCGCCTCGGGCTCGATCACGAGGTCGAGTGGACGCAGGGTGAAGTCACTCATGACGGTCCGCCGGAGCCTTGACCTGCTCGGAGCCGTCGCCGAGACACGCGATCACCGTCTGGATGACCCGGGCGGTCTCGGCGGGTCCCGAGACGAGGATCGAGTCGACCCCGGAGGCTTGGACCGGGTAGTCGTTGCCGCCCTCGAAGATGGCGTCGCCGGCGAAGAGCATCTCGTCGACGGTGACGCCTAGCTGCTCGGTGAGCTTCGCGATGCCGTAGGCCTTGTCGATGCCCGGTTTTGTGATGTCGATCGACGTGGTCCCACCCATGTGGATGGCGAAGTCGGGTAGGAGAGGGGTGAGGATCTCGATGATCTTGGTTCGCTTGGCGAAGTCGGGGTCCCAGCTCTCCTTCTCGGCGAGGGGGGCTTCTTGGCCGAGTACCGACAAGGTGATCTGACTGCCCCGGTCCTCGATGGCCTCGCCCCACACTTTGCTGGCGGCGAAGCCGGATTCGTCGAGCGCGTGTTGCAGCGACGTGATGATGGTCTGGCGCTCGTCGTCACTGAAGTTCTCCGCGTACAGTTCGTGCCAACCCTCGTCGTAGCGGAAGAATTGCGTTCCGTTGGTCGGCAGCAGGAAGAGTCGCTCGAAATGCTCGTTGCCGTGTAGTTGTGCGAGCAGCTGCTTCTCGAACTGGGGCCACGCGCCCCCCGAGATCACCGCGACGCTCATCGTTCGCAGCAACGCGGTGAGCAAGGTGGCGATCTCTGCGCCGAGGGGTGACTTGCTCGGCGCGAGCGTCCCATCCAGGTCGAACACGAAGAGCCGCTTCGTGCGGCGGTTCTCCTCGGTCGAATCCTTCACTTGCTGGTGTGATTTCGTTGGCACCTGCGCCCCCCTTGGCGTATCGTTCTTCCGTTGTTTTCGGTCGTGTGTTGCCTCGTGCTCGGCTAGCTCCTTGAGCGTTCAGGCGACTTCATCGGGCCGACATCGTTCAATCCCGTAACTCGAGGCCACCGGCTACGCACGGCGACGCTTCAATTCGGCGCAAACAACCCCGTGCCTTCTGCGAACCGCGCATCGGTGATAGTCGCAGGCTACCGTTCGCGCGTGGTGTTTGGCGTGGCACCCCGTGGTCATCGTTTCGAACTGTGCTCGATCCGCCGCCAACATCGCTTTTGGCGCGCGAACTCCTACGCACGACCAAAGTCGTCTTCAAGGCGAACGATGTCGTCTTCACCGAAGTAGGTGCCGGTTTGGATCTCGATGAAGACCACCGGCACGTCCGTGTGGTTCTCGCATCGGTGTGCCTGACCGATATTGATATCGAGGCTCTGACCAGGTCCTAGCTCGATCGTCTCGCCGTCGAGGATTGCGGTGGCCGTGCCACTGACGACGAACCAGTGCTCGGCCCGCTTCTCATGGCGTTGGTAACTCAGGCGCTTGTTCGCGTTGACGACGATTCGTTTGACCTTGTGATCGGCCATTGTGTCGTCCAGTACGGTGAACGATCCCCACGGACGCTCATCGAAGACTCGTCCTTCTGCATCGGTGAGACTCATAGTCCAACTCCTCCATTGGTCGGTCGGTTGGTTCACGGATCATCGCTGCGTCGATGGCGTCACTACCAGGTCACGGCATCGCCGCGTGCTTGGACCTTACCGGGCTCGTCGCCTCGTCGAGCAAAGGCGTCCCGGCGATGCCGCAGTCCGCCCGGTACTGCACGACGAGACCTATCGCGACGACGTGGTGTATCACTGCAACATCGGCTGCGCGGTACCGTCCGATCGTCGACGTTACGGTTTAACGAAGCGCAGTGGCGCCATCGCGAAGGAGCTGCCAAGACCGCCCGTGGCTACGAGCACGCAGGTTTGTCGACACGCGACGGTATCGCTCGGGTCATAGGGTCGTGTCCCCGCACGGCTCGATACGACGAAGGTGATGCGGCCCGAGCCCGTGACGTCGGTGACGCCAAAGGGTTCGGCGGCGAGCTCCTTGCCGCAACCGCCTTCGTTGACGTCGGCCGCCGTCGCACACTCGGACATGAAGAACTTCCCGCCAATGTCAAAGCCCCGCACCGTCACGAGCACGGTCTCGCCACTGTGCAGGTTCGACGCCGGGGTGACGTGCACTACCGGTACGCGGCCGGCTATCCCTCTCGGTCCGAGTTTTCGAGTGACGTCGAGCGCGATACGGTTCGCCGAACCGTTGGCGCAGCTCGGTGGGCGAAAGAACGAGGACGCGAAGCTCGACGCCCCCACCGATTGCGCGTGTTGCCACCCGCGGAACGAGAGGGCCATGCGACGCGGCGCGGGCGAGAAGCCGCACCAGCGCATCTCGACGATGGCCCACGGTTGGTTCGGTGACATGACGATGGGACCCGACGGAATCGGGAGCGACGGTGACCAGCGGTAGGGCGTCTCGGTGAACGCGAGCGGGCGCCGCGACGACGTGAAGAGGCGGATCGTTGGACGGCCAGACAGCGCGCACGCGCGCGGCGAGTTGCTCGAGATTGTGATGTCCCCATCGGGGTTGCCCGGTCCGTTGAAGACGACCATCGTCTGTAACTGCGCCGGTGCGCAAATCGGGATGGTGGCCCCGCCGGCGCGTTGGGTGACGCCAGGCGAGGTGGCGAGTGGCACGAGCACCGTGATCGCCATCACCGCGCCGAGCCAGATCGCCGTGGCTCGTCGAGGGAGCCGCACGGACGCGATCGATGACGTCACGTTCGCACCGTTGACCTCACCGACATGACGAGCGTGTGTCCGATCTGCTCCGGTCACTCGACGCACGAGTTGGGCGTGTGTCATGGCTCGACCTCGATAGCCCGTCCGATGTACGGCCCACTGCCTGTGTCTAGTGACCAGGCGAACTTTGCGAGTGACGCCTGGGTAGATGGTGGAAGCACGAGCTTCATTGCGAAGCGTTCCGATCCGTGGGCCGCCACGGGTGCCGCCCGGGCGCAGTTGAGTGCGAAGGTGCGTACCTCGGGCTTTGCGCCTTTTACGTTTGGTGCGACGAATATCGCTTCGGTGAAGTTCGGACACGGCGTGAACGCGACCTCGGTCGCGGTCGGATTGTGCAGCGTGACCACGTAGGAGAGGGTCGTCCCGGCGGACAATGTGGTCGGCAACGACGCCGTCGCGGTCAGTGACGCGACACTGCCGGGACGCGGTTCGACGACGCCTGGCGTTGGGGGTCGAACACCGAGTTGGCTCTCGTCGAGACCGCAGGCGACGTCGAGGTGGACGTCAGTGACGCCGGCGCCACCGCCGCCGTGGGGGAGCAGCACGCGAATCGTGTTGTACGTTGCCAGACGCTCATTGGCGAGATTTTGCGACTGTGACGGCGAGTTCAGCGCGTTGCAGCCCCCGGACGTCCCGAGGAGTAGCAGGCCGCTTCGCCCCGTGGCGAGATCGGTTCCGTTCAGACCGCCGAAGTAGGTGCCGTCCTTTCGAACGCGAAGTGGTCGCCACTGGCGTGTTCCCGTCTGACCTTCGAGGTCGGGATAGCCGCTCAACTGGCACAACGGTCCGGTGTTGGTGAAGACGACGACCGTGAGCTCGTTACCGAGTCCCGCGCCACCCCGGCCCAGGCGCGTCTCCAAGTGGCTCGAGTGGCACGGCGCCGCAGGGACCAACGTGGTCGTGGTCGTCGTCGTGGTGGTCGTCGGAGAGGCCGTCAGCGCCGACCAGGGGACAACACCGCCCGACGGGGCCGCGGTGCCACACGAACTGAGCACCAGGGATGCAACCGTGGCGCCCGCGATACGAACGAGCCCGAGGGCTTTCATGTCCGCATCCTAGAGACGTGGCCGACGATGGATCGCGTCCGGTCAAACGGCGACGTCAACTGGGCGAGCGGTGAACGGCCAGCGCACAGATCCCGTGGTCCGGTCTTGGACGTCGTATGCCACGTGGTCAGCGCGAGGGGACACCGGTTGAGTGGTCCGTTGTCGCACTCCACGTTCCGGGTCCTTCGCCCGCGCGGCCGTTGGGGCCCGTCGTCATGTGGCGGCGAGGTCGCAAGCGTCCGCGAACGCCGCCATCGACGTGAAGGTCCAGCTTGGGGTGACGGCTAACGACGGCGCGGGTGTCGCGCCCCAGCCCGGTGTGGCGTGACGCCGGTTAATCCATGCCGTGGGGAGCCCAGCCGCCTGGGCGGGCACGTGGTCATGAAAGAGACTCTGTGCGACGTGCAGTAACCGACCGGCCCCAATTCCCAGCCGTCGGCGCTCCTCGTCGAGTGCCTCGAAGTTCCGCGGTGACGGTTTGTACGATCCGACGTCCTGTGCGGTGATGATGCTGGTGAAGGTGACACCCAATCGATCGTTCGACCTGGCGAAGGACGCGCGGTCGACGTTGGAGAGGATGATGAGACGGTAGTGAGACGCGAGTCGAGCGAGTGCCGCCGCCGAGTCATCGAACGCCGGCCAGTCGGGTACCGAGTCCGCGAGCGCCCTCGCTTCGGCGTCACTCACCGGCACGGCGAGTTGGTGACCCAGATCTCGCATGGCGCGAGCGAGAATATCGGGGTAGAGGTCCGCGGGGTGGGCGGCTTCGCCAGTCGCCTCGTGACTGGCGTACGCATTGAGTAACTCCTCGTCGGTCATGGCGACACCGTGTTCATCGGCCCAGCGACGTAGGACGACCGCCATGCCCGTCTCCCAGTCGATGAGCGTTCCGTAACAGTCGAAACTGAGGGCGTCGAATTCGTTGAGGTTCATGGTGCACCTTGGGCGAGTGGGACGGTGACTGTCAACCCGGTCAACCGTGCACGGTACCAGAGCGATGGTCGCCGACGACACCGCGCGTGACGCTTGTGGCGTACCTGCGGAGCGCCGAGCGTGGCGACTCTCGCTCGGGGTACGGTCAGTCGCGTGACTGTGCCAGCCCCCACGTTGGAAACGGACCGCCTGCGACTTCGTCCCTTCGAGGACAGCGACGCGAACGCCCTGTTCGCACTACACAGCAACGCTCGCGTCATGCGTTACTGGGACGCGCCGCCCTGGCGTGAGGCGACACGCGCGACGCAGTTCATCGCGGCGTGCCGGCAGATCGCCGAGTCGGGTAGCGGGACGCGCCTGGCGGTGGAGCGCCGCTCGGACGGTGCGTTCATCGGCTGGTGCGCCTTGACGCGGTGGAACCCCGAGTACCGCAGCGCGTCGATGGGCTACTGCTTAGATGCCGCGACGTGGGGTCGCGGTTACGCGACCGAGGCGGGACGGGCGCTGCTGCGGTGGGGATTCAGCGCGCTGGCGCTCAACCGGGTCCAGGCGGAGGCCGATACGCGCAACGTGGCTTCGGCGCGCGTGCTCGAGAAGCTGGGCTTCGTGCGCGAAGGGACACTACGCGAAGACTGCGTCGTGGACGGTGAGGTCTCGGACTCGTGGGTGTTCGGTTTAATCAGGCGAGACTGGGAATCGCTGGCGGACCCTGGTATGGCGTGAGACGCAACGTAGGTGAGGCTGAGGCGGTGACGCGGCCGACGTCGTCAGATAAATCGACGAACTCGGCTGCACGACCGCGTTCCCGCGATTGATACCACGTCCGTTTTGACTATCGGTTACTGGCGTCGCTCGTCGATTACTTATCGAGTTCTGCGAGTACCTCGCCGATGATCTTGGTCATCTTGTGGGCCGGGAGTGGTTCGCCCCCCTCGGCCTCGGCCACCTCGCTGGCGAACGCCTCGACGGAGTGTGTTCCGCCCACGAGCACGTAACGCAACGCCTCGCCAGTTGCCTCGGCGTCGGTCACGTGCGCGAGTGCAGCAATGACGTCGTGATCGGGGGACTCGCCGACCGCGTGGACGACACGCATCGCCTCCTCGCGACCGCTCGCCGTGGAGACGACGGGCTCGCGATCGGGATTCTGCTGCAAGTCCCATTCAGTGAGTGCCTCGTTGTAACCGCCCTCACCGGGGTGCAGGACTCGAGTCGTCGGTGCGCCGGCGTCGCCAGCCCCATCGCTGGAAGTCTGCTCGGGTACATCGTCGCCGTCGTGGTGCCGTGTCTCTGGAATTGGCACGACCAGGCTCCCGTCGGGGTTCCGAATGATTTCCATATCGTTTCTCCCTTCGGACATCGCGTGGTGCCCGCTAGAGCCAACCTACGGGGCGGGGATTGAGATGAAGCCGCCCGTGGCCGATACCGGCTGTGATCTGGGCCAACCCGTCTGGGGCCGTGCACGTCCTGGGCGCGAACAACGCACGTGTGGGCCCGGTGATCGCGTGTGCGACTTCGCGGAACGGATCGGTTGCAAGCAGGTGCAACTAGTCAAGGTGTGGCGAACACGGTCTCAAGGGCATCACGAGGGCGCGATGCGACTGCATCGCGCACCGGATGCTGCGGAGCGCAATCGCCTGGACCGCGGCGCGTCGATCACGACGACACCTCTGTCACAGTCGTCGCAGAATCCTCGCCGGGACGCCGGCCACCAGCGAGGCCGGCGGCACATCAGAAGTCACGACGGCTCCCGCCGCGACGACGGCGCCAGTTCCGATTGTGACGCCCGGCAGGATCGTGGCGGCGGCTCCGATCCAGACATTCGAACTGATGGTGATGGGAGCGGCGGTGATGTAGTCGCGTCGCTGGTCTGGCTCTACGGGGTGTCCCGCGGTGACCAGGTTTACTTTGTGGGCGAACATCACGTCATCGGCGATATCGATGGCGGCGTGTCCGGTGAACGCGCACTGCGAGCCGATGAACACGCCCCGACCGACGCTGATGTTAAGGCCGTAGTCCGAGTAGAAGGGGGGGATCAGCGTGAAACCGTCGCCCACGGTCTTGCCAATGAGTTCCTCGACGATCCTCGTAATTGCTTCAGGGTCGTCCAATGAACAGGTGTCCAACATTGACGAGAGTCGGGTTGCGACCTTGACACGTTCGAAGAGGGCGCGTGACTCGGTGGTCTTGGTCGCTATCCACTGACTCCTGTCCACGGTTCTCCTGTCTGAGGTGACGACGCAATGGTGCCCCGAGTCTATGAGTCGTCACTGCAGTGAATGAGCGAGCACCCACGTCGATGCACCGCTACCGGTGAGCGGATGGGCGTTGGCGCAGCGTGGGTTAGTCCACGACGCTCGCGGTGCGGTGCGGTGCGGTGATCTGCCCCGTCGTCTCGGTCGAGCTCGCTCAGTCGCCCTTTTCGTCCCCGACTCGGGAAGTCGTTGTCCCGGGTACCGAAGGCGCGGTTCGTCGCGTGCGACACCGATGGGGCAAGATGCTGGGGTGTTAAACCACTGCAAACGTGCGGCGCGATACGTGCCGTGCTCGAACGTCGGTGGTGGGCGGACGTGAGCGACCTCGAGCGGCCTTCCCAGCTAGGTCTGGACCGAGTTCGACCGACGACGTCGCGAGACCGCTGGTCCGCGTTGGCCGGGCCGTCCGTGCTCGGGCGCTCGGTACTACTCACCCCCGGCGTCGAGGTCCCTTCGCCGTGGGCAGACGCCGAACACATCGCACTAGACGAGGCGTCGTTGAAGAGCCCGAACACCCTGCGCGCGGTTCGCCACGCCTATCTCACGCGCACGCCCACGGTCTACGAGGTTGCACCTGGTCTCAAAGTCCCCGATCGAGGGGTGGACCGTCGAGAGGTGTGGGCGATTGCCCCGAACCTGGATTTCGTGGCTGAGGCGACGTTACGGCTCGCTCGGGCCAACGCCGTCGACGCCCGCGACGTGACATCGCCATCGTGGCCGTTGATCGCGCTGGCACTGGCGGCGGGTGCGTCGCCCGCCACGCACCACCACGCCGACGTGATCGTGCGTGATGACACGTTGGCGTGGTGCGACGGCGGTCCGGTGCACCTGTGGGGTGTCGACGACGCGCGGTTCGGTGGCGCGGTGGTCATCCCTCGCGTGGCACTCACCAGGGGACTACTTACACCGATCGCGGCGCACAAACCGACGGCGGTGCTCGCTCGCGACCAGCTCGCGGCGGTCACCGATCCTTCGACGCGTGCTCGGGTCATCGCGCCGGCGGGATCAGGTAAGACGAGGGTCCTCACCGAGCGTGCGCGTCACGTACTCAACGCCGGTGTACCGAGTGAAGCCCTCCTGCTCGTCGCCTTTAACAAACGAGCCCAAGGGGAGATGCGAGAGCGAACGGGTGACCATCCCCGCCTGCAGATCCAAACGCTCAACGCACTGGCACTGTCGATCGTGAATGGAACGAACGGGTTTCTGAGTCGGGGCGTTCGACGTCGGCACGCCAGTGAGCGTGACGTGCGCGACATCATTGCCACCTATGTCAAACTTCCCCGCAGGGCAAACACCGATCCAGCGGTCGCGTGGATCGACGCGCTGAGCGAGGTACGCCTTGGTCTTCGCTCCCCCCAATCGGTCGAAGACGAGTACCAGGGTGACCTCGAGGGTTTCGCAGCCTTCTTCCCCCAGTTCCGTCAGCACCTCGCCACCCACCAACAAGCGGACTTCGACGAACAGGTCTACTTGGCCCTCGAAACGCTGCTGCGCGAACCCGAAGTCCGCCTCGCCGCCGAGCGTCGAGCGGAGATCTTGTTGGTCGACGAGTTCCAGGACCTCACACCCGCACACATGCTGTTGCTTCGCCTGCTCGCGGGCCCATCGCTCTCGATATTCGCCGTCGGCGACGACGATCAGACGATCTACGGTTTCTCGGGCGCGACGCCGGAGTGGCTTGTACGCTTCGAGGACCACGTACCTGACGCCGTGCATCACGCGCTCGAGGTGAACTACCGCTGTCCGGCGCCGGTCGTCGAAGCGGCCGCCAACCTGTTGTCGCACAACACCGTTCGCGTGGCCAAGCAGATCCGACCCGGGCCGACGAGCGTGCGGACCCCCGATTCCTATGCCGTCGCCGTCGTCGACGATCAGGTGGAACACGTGAAGCACGCCGTTCGTCAGTTACTGGACGTCGGCACCTCGCCAACCCAGATAGCGGTGCTCTCCAGGGTGAACGCCAACCTCGTGCCCGTCCAGGTGTCGCTGCTCGACGCGGGCATTGGGGTGAACGTCCGTGACGGCGGCGAGTTCCTGCGATCCTCGGGTGTGCAGGCCGCGCTCGCGTGGCTACGCCTCGCGGTGCGGCCGGACCGGCTAGTCGGCACTGACGTCATGCTCGCCGCGCACCGTCCGGGGCGCGGCATCCAGCCACGGGCGCGCGAGTGGATGGCCGAGCAGACGTCCATTGAAGCCTTGAAGCAGCTCGCGGGTCGCCTTGATGAACGCACGGCCAAGAAGATCGTCGAGTTCGTCGGTGACCTCGAACTCGTCGCCGAGTTCTCGAAGCGCGCGACGACGTCGGCGCTTCTCGAGTTCATTCGCGGTGACATAGGTCTTGAGCGCTCATTGGCGACGCTCGACCACGCGCATCAAGGTCGAAATCAGGCACTCAACTCGGACGGCCTGCGCAGCCTGGTCGCCCTCGGTCGCCAACACGCGAACCCGTCGACTTTCGACAGCTGGCTGCGCGGAATGCTCGAGGTACCATCCGACGAATACGGTGTGGTTCTCGCGACGGTCCACAAGGTGAAGGGCCTCGAATGGCCTCACGTCATCGTCTACGACGCGAGCGCCTCCGTCTTTCCACACCGCTTGAGTAATGACCTCGAAGAGGAGCGCCGTGTCTTCCACGTGGCGATCACCCGGTGCATCTCGTCGCTCACGATCACTGCGGCGCGTGGTGAGCCGTCACAGTTCCTCGATGAGCTCGCGGCTCCGTTCGATGCCTCAAAGGGGCCGACGCAAGACCTGAGCGATCGGGACTCTCGCAAGGGCGCCACCGTCTTTGCGCCGATCACCGCTGAGGTCGGCCAGCGGTTCACGTGGGGTGGCTATGACTTCGAGATTCGTTCCGTGGATCTCGACGGGGTGACGGTCGCCACCGGCTCGACGCGCCCCACGCATATCCCCTTCGGTTGGACCGTGGTGGTGAACGGCCGATCGCGCACATTGGTCGCCCCAAGCAGTGCGACGAACTCGCGAGCGCCCGGTACAGCCGTTGACGCCGACCTCTACACCGCGCTCAAGTCGTGGCGAATGGAACAGGCGAGGGCGGACAAGGTACCGGCGTACGTGATCTTCAACGACAAGACACTCGACGAGCTCTGCCGTGTGCAGCCGTGCACGATACGTGATCTCCTCCTTATCGGTGGTATCGGCCCGGCCAAGGCCGATCGCTACGGTGACCAGATCGTGGCGATCATTGTCGAGGGGGTCACGAAGACCACCACGTGATGACCGGGTTCAGCCTCGCTGGTGGCTAACGACGTGCCCTTGTGGAATCGGTCGATCAGTCGACGGTCGACGTGATCGGCTCGGGGCGTCGAGGGAGCCACGGGATGATCGCGGACGTTCGCTGCTGGTAGCGCGAGTACTCGGGATACCGCGAGATCGTGATGCTCTCGGTGAATCTGGTGGATCCGATGAAGAGCAGTGTCAGGAGTACCGCGCCGATCACCGACCACTGGCGTAGTGAGCCCGCAGCGGAACAACCCATCAAGAAGATCACCCACCACTGGGCGACTTCGAAGAAATACGCGGGGTGACGTGAGTACCGAAAGAGTCCCTCCTGGAGGAACTGCGGCTGTGGCGTCCGTCCCGCCGCGATCTCGGCGGCCTTCCACGACTGGAAGTCCCACTGCTGCTGGTCGGCCACCGTTTCGCCGGCCGTACACGCCAGAAAGAGCACGGCGAGGATGACGTCGACGATGCCGTATGAGTGGGAACGGTGTTGATACGCCGTCCAGAGGGGAAGCACGATCGCCACGAGGATGAAGTTCTGATAGAGGACGATGAAGCAGACATTGAAGATCTGGAACTGCCAGCGAGGCATGCGGGCACGCAGGACCGCCCATCGGTAGTCCTCGACGCCGGAGTAGCCGCCCTTACGCGCGAAATTGAAGGTGAGTCGTGCACCCCATATCGCGATCACGATTGCCATGACGTCAAGTCGTGGGTCGCGCAAGCGCGCGGAACCGGCTAACTCGACGGCGTAGACAATCGGCATGATCGACCAACTTCGATCGACCCACGAGTAGTCACGCGTCACGAGTGACGCGAGGAGCGCGAACACGCTGGCTGCGCCCGCGGTCACGACGACAACGAGGAGCGGGTCCATTCAAAAATGCTAGCGACCCTCTACGCACTCGACGGCGAGTGGAGTCGACGTTCAGTGCTGGGGGATGAAGCCGAGCGTGCCGGGGGTGGCTTACCCTGTGGGGAGCGGATGAGGAGGAGTAGCACGTGATTCTCGATCTCTTTCGATTGGACGGCCAGGTGGCCGTGGTCACTGGAGCGGGCCGCGGGATCGGCGCCGCGAGCGCCGTCGCGCTTGCGGAGTGTGGTGCTGACGTCGTCATCGCCTCACGAACGCAGGGCGACTTGGACCAGGTGGCCGAACTGGTTAGTGCGACCGGAAGACGCGCCGTCACAGTCGCGGCGGATCTCTCTGACCTTGACGCGGTCCGTCGTCTCGCCGAGGTCGCACGCAGTGAGTTCGGCCGGCTCGACGTCGTGGTGAACAACGTGGGCGGTGCGATCCCGCTTCCGTTCTTCGACACCACGGTCGACTATCTCGAGGAGGCGTTTCACTTCAACGTCTCGACTGCGCACGCCCTTAATCTCGTGGCCGTCCCCTTGATGCTGGAACAAGGTGGCGGTGCCATCGTCAATATCTCCTCCGTGATGGGACGCGTATCGGGGCGGGGCTACGCCGCCTACGGTTCGGTGAAGGCCGCCCTCGCGCACTACACCCGTCTGATCAGCAAGGACCTCGCACCGAAGATCCGAGTGAACGCGATTGCGGCCGGATCGACGGCGACGTCGGCGTTGGAGATCGTGACGGGAACACCAGAGCTCAAAACGATGGTGGAATCATCGACGCCGCTTCGCCGGATAGCTGACCCCGCCGAGATCGCGGCGAGCGTGGTCTACTTGGCGTCGGCCGCCGGCGCGTTCCTCACGGGCTAGGTCCTCGAGGTGGACGGCGGTACCGACATACCGTCACTGGACTTCGGTCTCCCCGATCTGTAACGAGACCGTCCCGGTGACGGGGCTCGGTGCCGTCCACGTCGTTGGAATGCCCGTAGGTCGACGGGTCGGCCGGGCGCAGCCGGTCCCACAGCTATCGAAGGGATCGTGTGGTGGTAGCACGGTGCACGAGGCGACGGCTTCGCTCTCGGCGTTTCTAAATTGAGGCTTGGCGTTCGTTTGCCTTGCGATACCCATTGACGAGCGGCACGAAGGCCGTACCAACGAGCATGAACATCATGGCGAGCACGATCCAGCCGATTCGAGTCGACGACGTCGCAATGGAGATGACGATGAGTGGACCGAGGATTCCGGAAAGGCCGCGTCCCAACGAGTACGCCCCCTGATACTGACCTTGGAGGTCCTCACGGGCCATGCCAAAGCCGATGCCCCACGACGCCCCGGAACTGTAGAGCTCACCGACGGTGTGAAAGACCATGCCGATTACCAGAATGGCGCTGGCGGCAACGGCGTTCGCGCCAGAGGCCGCGGCGTAGCAGACTAACGCGATTGCGATCAGCACGCCGGAACGGCGAAACGCTCGGGCGGCCGTGGTGATATCGCCCGATCCACGACTCAGCCGTACTTGCAAGAGAATGATCATCGTCGTGTTGATGATGAGCAGGAGTGCCACCCACCACCGCGGTGCGTGCGTGTGATCGATGATCCACAGCGGCAGTCCAAC
>JAJYPU010000045.1 GCA_021795095.1 Actinomycetes bacterium
AGGCGATCTGGGGATGCACCCCTTGTCGGTCTGCCCACTCACTCAAGTTCATTGCTTCGAAGTCTTGCGTAGCGGTGTCACATCTGGTGGCAACCCCTTGACACCGGACAAACGCATCGAACGACACAGTGGAGCGATAGCCTCGCCACGTGACTGACGACGGGGCGGCGGAGCAACGCGAGATCATCGACGTCGGGACCTTTTACCAACTGCTCACGGCGCAGTTGGAGTCCGCCTACGGACGTCGACACCCGCGCTGGATCCGAGGTGAAGTCGCCAAGGTGTACGAGAAGACCCACCTCTACGTGGACCTCGTCGACGCGGGCTCGTCGTCGGACACAAAGCGGCCCGTACTGAACGCACACTGCTGGGCGACCCAGTGGAACGTCATCAAGCGCCGGTTGAGCGACGATGGTGTCACGCTGAAGGCGGGCACGGTCGTGAACCTGTTCGGGTACGTCGACCTCTATGCGCCGTCGGGGCGCATCGGGTTCACGGTGACCGAGGTCGATGTGGCCGGTCTGCTGGGCGACGTCGCGCGCCGCCGTCTCGAGCTCATAGCCCGGCTTCGTGCCGAGGGACTGCTCGAGGCCAATCGGTCTCGTTCTGTCAGCCCCGTGCCGTTGCGCGTGGGGCTCGTGGCCAGCCCCCAGACCGAGGGTTTCAGCGACTTCACCGGCCAGTTGGTGCGATCGGGCTATTCCTTTGAGATATACCTGGTCAAAGCACTTGTTCAGGGAGAGGCAGCCCCCGCACAGCTCGTCGCGGCGATAGAACGACTCGACACCGAGGGGCTCGACGTGCTGTGCATCGTGCGTGGCGGCGGCTCTCGCGGGGACCTCGCCTGTTTCGACGACGAACGTGTCGCGCGAGCGATCGCGGCGGCGCGCACGCCGGTCTTCACGGGGATCGGACACACGGGCGACGAAGCGGTGGCGGACTTGGTCGCGCACACCAGTGCCATCACCCCCACGAAGCTCGGCGAGGATTTGGTCTCGGTCGTAGACGAGTGGCATCGGCGCAACGTTCGCGAGCCGGCGCGCGCGGTGATCGAGGCCGCGGATTCAATCGTGGAAGAGGCGACGGCTTTCCTTGGAGAGCGTCGCCGGACCATGATCTTCGCCGTTCGGGACCGACTGCGCGCCGAACAACGACACCTGATCGCGACGCGCGAACGCGTCGACCTCGCCGTCCGCTACACCATCGATCGCGCCGAGCGATGGCTCGAGACGGTTCATCGCCTATTGAACGCGTATGACCCTCAGCGACGGCTCGTCCAGGGGTGGTCGATAGTGTCGAAACCCGATGGGTCGATCGTGCGTAGCGTGCATGACGTCATCGATGGCGAGGACGTGGTGATCCGGGTCGGCGATGGCGAGATGGCGGCGTCGATCACGGCGCGAGAGGAGAAGGACGCATGACAGTTGGGGGTTGGAATGAGGCCGCGGGTGAGCTGAACGCGATCGTCTCATCGTTCGATGAGGGTGAGGTCTCCGTCGACGACTTGATTGAGAAGTTGGCGAGGGCGACCACGATCATCGAAGAGTTGGAGGCTCGACTCAACGCGACCAAGGCCAAGGTCGAGGAGTTGGCACCGCGGATCGCACGGGTCGGCGATCAGGGTGACTGATCGTCTCTACTTTCGCCAGCTCCTCGCGGGCGTGGACTTCGCGGTCGGTGATCCGGTGGCGACCCAGATGGTCAATTTTGTCTACGCCGTCGGCGATCGCGAGACCGGTGACGCGGTGCTGATAGACCCGGCGTATCGTCCCAGCGAACTGCTCGATGTGCTCGAGCAGGACGCCATGACGGCGCGCGCGGTCGTGCTCACCCACTACCACGCCGACCACGCGGGCGGGTCGCTCGTGGGTCACCATATCGCCGGTACGAGGGAGCTCCTCGAAGTCCGCGATGTCCCGGTCCACGTCCAGTCGGCCGAGTCACAGTGGGTGCGTGAGGGGTCTGGCGTAGGAGCGAGCAACCTCGTAGAGCACGAGTCCGGTGATGTGATCGAGATCGGGTCGGTGAGTGTGACCTTGATTCATACCCCCGGTCACACGCCGGGTAGTCAGTGCGCGCTCGTCGACGGACGTCTGATCAGTGGCGATACGCTCTTCATCGATGGCTGCGGGCGAACGGACCTGCCGGGCTCTGACCCGACCGAGATGTACCGGACGCTGACGAGTCGACTGGCCGACCTCGACGGTTCGACCTGGCTGTACCCAGGACATCGCTACGCCTCCGAGGCAACGGCCCAACTGGACGATATCCGCCGGGACAACGCGGTCCTCGCACCGATGAGCGCCGAGCAATGGCTAGCGACGTTCAGCCGATAGAACGACTCGATGAGTCGAGCCACGTCGTGGTCGTGGGCGCCGGCCTGTCGGGCTGGCGACTCGTGGAGGCCCTTCGACGAGACGGCTACCGAGGCGCCGTGACCGTCATCGGCGACGAACATCATCGACCCTACGATCGTCCACCGCTGTCTAAGCAGGTCCTCACCGGCGTGGTGGATCTTCACGACACCGTTCTCGTGCGTTCGGGCTCGCCCGAAGACGTGGCGTGGCGACTCGGTGTGGCCGCGGTCGGACTGGACATCGACCGCCGTGAGGTCCGACTGGCCGACGGCGGACGTGTGGCGGCCACGCACGTGGTGATCGCGACGGGTACGCGCGCGAGGCGGCTGACGACGTCGGCGGGGCAACGGGTGCACGTGCTTCGAACGATTGACGACGTGCAAGGTCTGAACGACGACCTGGCGCGTATGACGCCGGGTTCGACCATTGCGATCATCGGCGGTGGTTTCATCGGTGCCGAGGTCGCGTCGTCGCTGACGAAGCGGGGGTTTCGCGCGGTCGTGCTCGAGATGGCGCCTCGGCCGCTGCTCGGAGTGCTCGGCGAGCAAGTGTCGTCGTGGCTACTCGACCTCCCCGCGTTGGCGGGTGTCGAACTGCGAACCAACCAGCAAGTCAGTGATGTGGTGGAAGGACCCGACGCGCTGCTCGTGCGCATTGATGGTTCGCCCGACGTCGTCGCGGAGGTTGTGGTGGCGGGGGTGGGCGCCGTCCCGAACGTCGAATGGCTGAACGGATCGGGTCTCGCGCTCGAGAACGGCGTTGTCGTCGACTCGGCCATGCAGGCCGCGCCGGGGATCTCCGCCATCGGTGATGTCGCCCGATTCGAGTGGTCGGGACCCGTCGGTTCGACGCTCGTGCGAATGGAGCACTGGCAGGTGGCGAACGATCACGCCACAACGCTGGCGCGTGTGTGGCTCACGGGTGAACGGGACGAGGCGCCGTTCATCCCGTACTTCTGGTCGGATCAGTACGGCAAGAAGATTCAGCTCCTCGGCCATCCCGATCCGCACGACGACGTCACGCGAGTCCTGGGTGACGCTGGATCGGGTCGGTGGCTCGCCCTCTACCACCGCGACGACGTGGTCACCGGTATCGTCGCGCTCAGCAGTCCGAGGGCGTTGATGCTCTCCAAAGTGCTCTTGGACACACCGACCACGGTGCGTGAGGCAATCGCACGTGCACCGTGGTCGTCGTAGCGAGACCTCGACTCGGTCCCACGCTTGCCGAGGGGTCGGGTCACGGTGTTCGCGTCAGCCGCGGTCGACCATCGGGGCGAACGATCAGAACGACACCGCGCTGAGCTCGGGGATCGTCTGGGCCGCGCGAGCCACCATCGTGCGCCAGAGGTCCCGCGACGTGACTCGGGCCGCGTCATCGAGCTGGGGATCGATGGTGGTCGTGGGATGCCAGAGCGACTCGACGTCTGCTACCGAGAGGAAACCGGCGCCGACGAGGGCCATGAGGCCCGCGCCGCGGGTGGTGGCCTCACGTTCGGATGAGACGGCGACCGGTCGACCGGTGACGTCGGCCAGGTGCTGGACGAGGAAGTCGTTCGCCGACATCCCGCCGTCAACGCGGATCTCCGTGATGGTCGACTGGGTCTCACGTTCGGCCGCGTCCACCAGGTCGGCGCCGCGGTGCGCGATCCCCTCGAGGATCGCGCGCACCAGGTGAGCCCGAGACGACCCGCGGGTGAGCCCGAAGAAACCGGCGCGAGCACCGAAGTCCCAGTACGGCGTGCCGAGCCCCGAAAGTGCTGGAACGAACCAGACGCCGTCGGTGCTCGGTACTGAGCGAGCGAGGGACGCACTCGACTGGACATCCTCGATCAGACCCAACTCATCACGGGCCCAGTCGAGCGTCGAACCCGCCGAGAGGACGATCCCTTCCAAGCCCCAGGTCACGACGCCGCCGTGACTTCGCGCCACAATCGGGAAACACCCGGATTCGTAGGGGGTCATGGCGACGGGGCCCACTGGACCACGAACCATGTTCAGCATCGCGCCGGTGCCGAAGGTGATCTTGGCACCCGAGCGAACGATGGACTGTCCGAACATCGAGGCCGGCTGGTCGCCGATGAGAGCCGTGATGGGTGGCGCACCGCGCAACGCACTGGCTCGGCCGTGGTCGGCGATCGTATCGACGATACGCGGCATCATCGCCGGATCGAGTCCGAGCAGTTCCAAGGTCCGCCCGTCCCAGTGGTCGACGCCGACCGATACCAGACCCGTGATGGCGGCGTTTGAGCGGTCCGTCACGTGGCTCGCACCCTCGGTGAGCAGCCAGACCACCCACGTCTCGATGGTCGCGAACCGGATCGATCCCGCGTCGCGCGCGGCATGGTCGACGAGCCACTTCGCTTTGGTGGCGGACTGGTTGGGTGCGAGTCGCAGTCCTTCGCCCTGTAAGACGAGACAGTCGAATACGGTGCGAAGGTCCTGCCAACCGAGCGTGGGGCCGAGTGGCGTACTGGTGAGTGGGTCAAAAACCAAGGTCGTGGCCCGTTGGTTCGTGATGCCCACCGCGTCACAGGCTCCGCCGTCGGCGAGCGTGCGCTCGGCCAGTTCGAGTACGGTCCGACCGATCTCGGCCCCGTCCAGTTCAACCTCGCCGGGCTGGGGGGAGGTGATCGTCAAGCGTCGTTGGTGGACGTGAGTGACCGCTCCAGTCTCCGAGACCAGGGCCGTGCGCACCGATGAGCTGCCGACGTCGATGGTGAGGGCCTTCACCACGGCTCACCCCCGAGGCCGAGGACGCCGGGATTCATCGAGTCCGACGGGTCAAGGGCGCCCTTCAGCGCCTTGAGCACGTCGAAGCCGTCGCCGAGGGCGCGATGGACGAACCGTGACCGATTCCGCCCGACACCGTGATGGTGGCTGAGCGAGCCCCCATGGTCCAGTACGGCGAACGTGGCGGCGTCCCAGGCGGCGCGGTAGTAGTCCCGTGGATCACCGGGCGGTTGACCCGCGAAGGTGAAGTACAGGCAGGCGCCGTCGACGTAGGCGTGCGATTGATGGACCGACGCGACGAGGGTCGACTCGACGGCGCGCAGCGCGTCGAGCGCGGCGACGCGCATCGCCCCGAGGGTCGACCACGGCCCCGACACCTCGATGGTGTCGACGACCACCCCGGCCGCCCATAGCTTCGCGAGGGCGCTGACGTCATTGCGGTGTTCGAGCCAGTGTGCGACCGCGTCATCCTCGAGCACCGCGACGTCCCGCGCCACGTCGCTCACGACGGCCATGACGGCGTCCACCATGATGGGTTCGCCTTCGTCGATGACGATGAGCGCGCAGCCGTCGAGGTCGAAATTCCGCTTCGACTCGGTCTCGTCGTAGAGGCGAAGGACCGCGGGGTGAGCGTCGCGCTGGAGGATCGAGCGACAGAGTTCCATGCCCGTGTCGAAGTCCGAGACCGAGAGCGCGCGACGACGTTCGTAGGCGGGTAGGGGTCGCATTACGAGTGTCGCTTCGGTGATGACGCCGAGGGCGCCCTCAGACCCGACGAAGAGTTGGACGAGGTCTGGTCCGGCCGACTGGCGGGGACCGCGTCCGCCGAGGGTGACGACGTCGCCGGAGGCGAGCACGACGGTGAGACCACGCACCATGTCCTCGACCTTGCCATAGCGGTTCGAATACTGGCCGGCGCCACGGCAGGCGAGCCATCCACCCACGGTGGCGAGCTCGAAGGACTGGGGGAAATGCCCGACGGTGAAGCCTTCGGCGTTGATCACCCGTTCAAGGTCGGGGCCGAAGACGCCGGCCTCGAGTGTTACCGTGCCTGAGACCGGGTCGAGACTCGTGATTCGGTCTAGTCCGGTGAGGTCGAGGGCGACACCGCCGGTGGGGGCGACGCCACCGCCGAGGACCCCCGAACGACCGCCCTGAGCGGTGATCGAGAGACCGTGGCGCGTGGCGACTCGGATCGCGTCTCGGACCTCGGCCGTGGAGCGCGGACTCACCACGACGCCGGGCCAGTGGGGCACGACGCCACGCATGGTCGATGCGAGCGAGAGGGGCCACCAGTCGCGGCCGTGCTCGGCCCGGGTCATGGGCTCGACGCTGTACGGCACACCGACCTCGGCGAACGCCTCGAGCACGGTGGCATCGATGGGCGGGGGTGCCACGTCGGCGACGCCGGGTGGGTAGGCGACGGGCGCGGTCGGGCGCGTCACGAACTGAGCCCCTCGGAGAGCCCGGCCGCCGCGAATTCTCGCGCGACGAGCTCGGCGTACGCGGCGACCTGGGCTCGGGTCTGCTCGTCGCTCCAGGCGAAGTCAGACGCGACTATTTCGGCGATCCGAGGTGCCGCGGCCAAGGTGGCCCGCGCGTCGTGCAGGTGGGCCCGCGTGCGCCGTGTGAGCAAGTCGAGAAGTGACTCGGCCATCTCGAATCGGACGCTGTAGATGAACTCAGCGAGCACGTAGGGCTGGTTGACGATGGGCGTGTCGGCGAGGGTGGGGTCGTCGGCGATCATCGCGAGCATTACGAGAGCGTCT
This sequence comes from Actinomycetes bacterium, assembly GCA_021795095.1. Next base: position 6,856 of record JAJYPU010000045.1, read on the forward strand.
TCTCCGTAGCGCCGGTAGAGGTGGGTTTCGAGATCGGTTGTCGGCCGCCACGGACCCGTGCCGTGGAAGCGCAGATGTTTCGTGCGCACCGGCGAGCGTCCGACGTACCGTCCGGCCGTGTCCACGGCGTCCTCGGCCATTTGACGGTACGTCGTCCATTTGCCCCCGGTGACGTGGACGACCGCGTCACCGGTGTCGATGACGCGGTGACGACGTGAGAGATCCGCGGTGCGCTGGGAGAGCGTCTTGCCCTCGGGCGGTGCCAGCAGGGGTCGCAAGCCCGCCCAGACGCCGGTGACATCGTCGACGGTGAGCGCAGAATCCGTCGAGGCGTTGACGGCTTCGAGCAGATAGGCGACGTCGTCGGGGCTGCACATCGGGTCGTTGAGTTCGCCGTCGTAGGCGGTGTCGGTCGTGCCGACGAAGGTGTATGGCGCGTCCTCGAAGGGCACGACGAAGATACTGCGATGGTCGTCGGGCACGGCGAACACCGCAGCAACCTCCGCGGGCAGTCGATCGCGCGACACCGAGACGTGCACCCCCTTGGCCGGGGTGATGACGGCGGACGGGGTTCCGTTCGCCATCGCGATCACCTGGTCGGCCCAGACACCGGTCGCGTTGATGACACAACGGGTCGAAATGGCGAGGCTCTCGCCGGTTCGTTCGTCGCGCGCCTGAACCGTGCGCACTCGACCGTTAGTGTCGTGCTCCATCGAGATCGCTCGAACGTAGTTCGCGACATCGGCCCCGTGGTCGAGCGCTGCGGTTCGAGCCGCGAGCAGTGCCACGCGCGCGTCGTCGCCGCGCGCGTCGTAGTAGAGGAAGCCCGCCACGAGCCGGTCGGCGCGAAGCGTCGGCAGATACTCGATGGCCTCGGCACGATCGATCTTGCGGTACCGATGGCCGATCCGCCAACCACCGGCCCAGTCGTAGAAGCGAAGCGCGGTGGCGTACCCCTTGGCGAGGGCCCGGGAAGCAACGCCGTTCGAGCCGAAGAGCGGAATGAGGAAGGGGAGTGGCCGCACGAGGAATGGGGCATTCTCCAGCAGTCGTTGGCGTTCGCGGAGGTTTTCGTGGACCAGACGGAACTCCTTTTGCTGGAGGTAACGCAGACCACCGTGGACCATCTTGGAGGACTTGGAACTCGTGCCCGATCCGATGTCGTCGGCGTCGATGAGTGCCACGCGAAATCCACGTGACGCGGCATCCAGCGCCACCCCGGCACCGGTCATGCCGGCACCGATCACGACGATGTCGTAGCGCGTTGAACCCAGTGCGAGAATGGCATCGCGGCGCGTGAAAGAAGACATGGCGCCATGTTGGCACACGAACACCAAGTAACTTGCGTGATGTGGAGTTTGGACGCACCGTTTCTGGGCTGGACATCCGATGACCGTCGAGGTGCGATCTCGCACGAGGGTTGTTCGCGCCCGATCTCGACGGGAGTGCGCGTCGAGATCGCATACAGCGACGCGCCAGATCTGGACGGCGCGACGATGACGGGCCCACTCACCGGCCTGAAGGTCATCGAGTTGGCCGGAATTGGGCCCGGTCCTTACGCCTGCATGTTGTTGGCCGATCTCGGCGCCGACGTGCTGCGACTGGAACGTGGTGCTATTGACGCCAAGGATGCCTTCACCTGGGACCTGCTGGCCCGTTCGCGGCCGTCGGTCGCCGTCGACTTGAAGTGCGAGGCGGGACGCCAACTCGTCCTGCGACTCTGCGAGCAGGCGGACGTGCTCATCGAGGGGTTTCGCCCGGGGGTGGCAGAGCGCCTCGGTGTCGGGCCGTCAGACGTCGCCGCTCGCAATGCACGCCTCGTGTACGGACGGATCACGGGTTACGGACAAGAGGGTCAACTAGCTCAGCGCGCAGGTCACGACATCAACTACATCGCGCTGTCGGGTGCGCTTTGGCCGATTGGTCGAGTCGGCGAGCGACCCGTGCCGCCGCTCAACCTCGTGGGGGACTTCGGAGGGGGCTCGATGTTCCTGCTCTTCGGGGTGCTGGCGGCGGTATTGCACGCGCGGGTGACGGGCGAAGGTCAAGTTGTCGACGCGGCGATGGTCGACGGTTCAGCGTCGATGATGACCATGACCCACGCATTTGAGAACCTCGGCTACTGGACTGAGGAGCGCGGCGTCAACATCCTCGATTCTGGGGCCCCGTTTTATGACGTCTACGAGACCCTCGACCACCGGTTCGTCGCCGTCGGTGCGATCGAGCCCCAGTTCTACGCGGAGCTCGTTCGTGGGCTTGCGCTCGATGCCTCGACGTTGGCACCGCAGATGGATCGTGCATCGTGGCCCGAAATGAAAGAGCGGTTCGCGGCGGTGTTCGCGACCAAGACGCGCGACGAGTGGGAGGGGGTTTTCGCGGGCACGGACGCCTGCGTCACGCCGGTCCTCTCACCTCGCGAAGCGGCGGCGCACCCCGTCAACGTCGAGCGAGCGGTCTTTGATGTTGACGGCACCGTTCAGCCCAACCCCGTGCCGAGATTCTCTAAGACACCGGGCACAATCGGCGACCCGCCCGGCCTAGCGGGGTCGGGCACACGCGAGGGCCTCACCCGGTGGGGGATCGCTGGGGATGACTTCGAGGCATTCCGTCTGGCGGGTGCGTTCGGGGAGTCGACGACGGCGAACGACGGACCGATCTGATCGAAATCGGATCGTGCGGCGACTCGTCGCGGATACTGCACATGAATCGACGGGACGGTGTCAGTCCGCCCGTCGATGCATGCAGCGTCTCCGTCGGGTCAATCAAGCGATGTCTGAGCGGTATCGCACGCAGCGCGTCGTACTCGGTGCAAGTCCGTCACCGCGCAAGCCACCCACCAGTCGTGTTCACGACCTACTTGGTCACTACAGCTAGATGTTGACCACGGGGCATGTGAGCGTTCGGGTTATCCCCGGTACCCGCTGAATCGCGCCAACGATGAACTTGCCGAGGTCATCGACACTCTCGGCCTCGCAGCGGACGATGACGTCGTAGGGACCGGTCACTTCGAATGACTCGATGACGCCCGGAACGGCCCGGGTCGCCGTGACCACGTTCTCACTGGAGCCGATTTCGGACTGAATCAAGATGTAGGCCTGAACCGCCATGGTGAACCTTTCCCTGTCGCGTTCATCTATCTTGCCCGGTTTCGTCCTACGGCGCTAATCCCCGCGGAAACGACGGCCTATATGCCACTGGAAGCAGTAATCGCAGCGGTACGAATTCAAGTCAACGCCGTTGAGCGTCCAGGCGAGCTGAGCCGCGCTTTGGGCTTCGGCCTGGGTCCGGTAGGGCTGTTTGGGCGTCCCATCACGCGTGAAATGGGACGCGACGCGGCCGACCGGCCGCGTGGAAGGTCGTCGGCGGCGTCGCGGCATGACGCTATGAGACTAGCGACGACGGTCGGTATCATACGTATCTGTGAGCAATGCCGACACCGAGATCCGCGAAACGACCACACCTATCACGGACGACGGCGACCACGACCGGTTCGCCCACTTGGTCTTGGAGGGCTACACGCCTGAGGGTGGCGAGTTCGTTCCGATTGGCAACTCCGTGGTCGAAGGAATCATCAACGCCACCCCCGTCACTGCGCTGTGCGGCAAGGTCTGGGTTCCGGGCCGCGACCCGAAGAAGTACCCGATCTGTCCGACGTGCAAGGAGATCGCGGCTTCGTTCGGGTGGACGCCTTCGTAAGTCCGCCGATGTACGCGAACGTGTTGGTTTGACGGTGACTCGCGCCCTCATTCTGCGCCATCACGGAGAAGACAACCCTGGTCTCATCGGTAAGGCGTTGGCGTCACGCGGCTTCGAGTTGTCGGTGCTGCTCTTTAACGAGGCGAGTCCAACCCCGGCACTCGACGGAGTTGACCTCGTGGTGATACTCGGGTCGAGTTCGGCCGTCTACGACCCGGACGTCGAACGGGCATGGTTCGCTCGCGAACTCGCGCTCATCGAGGAGGCCGACCGGCGAGGGATCACGGTCTTCGGTATCTGCTTTGGTGCTCAGGCACTCTGTCGGTACTTCGGTGGTGTGGTCGGACCAGGGAACGAACCGGAGATTGGTTGGCACTTCGTCGAGCCGACGCCCGGTTCTCCCATCGGACTTGGGCCATGGTTCGAATACCACTTTGACGTGTGCCGCTTGCCCGCGATCGCCACGCTGTGGGCGACGTCGAGTCGTTGCGTGCAGGCGTTCTCCATTGGCCGACACGTCGGCGTGCAGTTTCACCCCGAGATCGATGCGGCGCAACTACGCGACTGGTTCGAGGCGGGTGGCGATGATGCCCGCTCCCTGGGCTATGACCCGACGGCCCTCATCACGCAGACAGCAGAGGAAGAGCCCCGGGCGCGAGAGCGAGCACAGGAACTCATGGGCGTGGTCCTCGCCCACGCGAGGAGCTACGACCGCGCGGTCGGACCCGACGCGACCGTGTGAGGTTACCTGGCGCGAGTGTGGCACTGAGGGGGCGATGACGATCGTCGTCGCTGCATCCACCGTCTCCGTGGTGTGCCGACCGGGGTGGTCTCGGTAGGATACGGCGGTGTTCGAGCCCACCGACGAAGAGATAGTCCGTATTGAGCGACCCGCCACGGGAGGGGGCGTCGGCCGACTCAGCGACGGACTCGTCGTGTTCGTACGTGACAGCCTGCCCGGTGAGCTGGTCGCGGTGAGTGTTGGCGAACGGACCACGTCCTTCGCTCGCGCGGTTGCGCGACGGGTCCTTGAACCGAGTGCGGACCGGGTGACGGCGCCCTGTCGGTTCTCGGGTGCCGGGGGGTGTGGCGGGTGCGATCTCCAACACGCGTCCGTCGCGGGACAGGCGTCATGGAAGGAGTCAATCGTCACCGAACAACTCCGACGTATCGCCGGAATCGACTACTCGCCGGCGTTGGTGCACGCGCCGTCGCCCGCCCATGGCAGCCGGACTCGCTTGCGTTGTGCGGTGGACGGCGACGGCCGATTGGCTCTGCGCGCGAGCCGCTCGCACTCGCTGGTCGCGATCAATCCCTGCTGGCTCGTGGACTCACGCGCCCAGGAAGCGTTCAGCACTGAATGGACACGAGCTGACGAGGTCGAGTTGCGGGCCATCGGCGACGCGCCGCCCTTCGCCGTGGTCAAGCGTCGCGTTGGTCGCACGGCTCGCTTCGAGGTCTGTGACCTGCGGGGCCACCGGATTGATCCGGCACCTTTCTCGCGGGTCGCCGTCGGCGATACGTTCTACAACGTCTCGCCCCAGTCGTTCTGGCAGTCGCACATTGACGCTCCGTCCATGCTCCTCGGGCGGGTGTTATCACTATCGAACGTTCAGCGAGGCGACCGGGTCGTCGATCTCTACAGTGGCGTCGGGTTGTTCACGGTGGCGCTGGCGGTGGCCGTTGGCACCACCGGGCGAGTCGTGGGAGTCGAGTCTTCGCCGCACGCCGTACGTGACGCACGTGAGAATGGTGCCGGTCACAGCCAACTCCGGGTTCGCCAGACGATGGTCACTGCAGATGTCGTGCGCAACCTGGTCGATCCGAACGACATCGTGGTCGTCGACCCACCGCGAGCCGGGCTGGCCAAGGGCGTGGCTGCGGCGATTGCAGATCGGCGCCCGCGCCGCATCGTCTACGTGTCGTGTGACGCGGCGACGTTTGCCCGAGATCTTAAAGTCTTCTTATCGAGTGGTTTTTCGGTCTCCCATATGGAGATCCTCGACCTTTTCCCCATGACCGAGCACGTCGAGCTGATTTCGCTCCTTGACATCGCCCCCTAGGTGCGCGACCATGATCTTGGA
>JAJYPU010000279.1 GCA_021795095.1 Actinomycetes bacterium
CCGGCCGCGACGACGCGCGACTGCTGGCCCGCGCCCACACCGACCGCGACCCCGTCGCGCGCGATGACGATGGCATTCGAGGTCGTGCGCGCACAGACCCGCCACGCCACCGCGAGGTCGACGAGTTGGGCGGGGGTCGGTTGGGCCTCGGTCACGCAGCGCCAGGTCGAGGGGGCGGCGAGCAGTTCGTCGGCGTCCTGGACGAGCGCGGTGTTCCCGAAGGTCCGCACCGAGCGCGAGAGCGGCTCGGGCAAGGGGCCGCTCAGCAGGCGCGTCGCCTTGCGGCGCGCGCGCAGGCGCTCGACGGCGCCGTCACTGAAGGACCGCGCGATGATGACGTCGGCCTGGGGGCCGGCGGCGATCACCTCGGCGAGCTCGTCGTCGAGCCCGCCGCCGACGGCCACCACCCCACCGAAGGCGCTCTGGGGGTCGGCCGCGAGCGCGGCGGAGAAGGCCTCGACGAGGGTCGCGCCGAGCGCGGCGCCCGAGGCGTTGGCGTGCTTGATGATCGCCACGGCGGCGCGTCCCGGTGCGTCGGCCGCGAGCTCGTGCACGAGGCGCCACGCGGCGTCGGCGTCAAAGAGGTTGAGGTACGACAGGGGCGAGCCGGCGTGCTGGTGCACGTGGTCCCACCACGGGTCGCCCCCGGCGATCCGGTAGCGGGCCCCGACCTGGTGGGGGTTCTCGCCGTAGCGCAGGGTCTCGACGCGCTCGAGGCTGAGGTGGATCGTCTCGGGCAGGGCAGCGTCGAGCGCGTTCGGCGCCTCACCGATCGACCCACCGGCGTCGAACCACGCGACGATGGCCGCGTCGTAGGCCGCGGTGTGGGCGAAGGCGGCGCGCGCGAGACGGTGTCGCGTCTGGTCGCTCAGGGTCCCCACCGCGACGAGCTCGGCGAGCACGGCCTCGTACTGGGCGGGGTTGGTCACGACGCCCACGTGGGCGTGGTTCTTCGCCGCGGCGCGCACCATCGTCGGGCCGCCCACGTCGATCAGCTCGACCGACGGGTTGGACGAGAAGGGGTAGAGGTTGCACACCACGAGGTCGATCGGGGTGATCTCGTGGGTGGCGAGCGCCTCGAGGTGCTCGGGCACGTCGCGGTCGGCGAGGATGCCCCCGTGGATCATCGGGTGCAGGGTCTTCACCCGGCCGCCGAGCATCTCGGGGAAGTCCGTCACCGCCGCGACGTCGACGTGGGCGACGTTCGCCTCATCGAGGGCCGTCGCGGTGCCGCCCGAGGCGACCAGCTCGTAGCCGAGCCCGACGAGCCCCTCGGCGAACTCGACCAGGCCGGTCTTGTCCCACACGCTCAGTAATGCCCGCATCTACTCTTCTCCCATCTCGGTAACGATCGACGCCGGCTCACGGCCCTCGGCGAGCGCGCGCATCACGCGCGCGACGACGTCGGGGTAGAGCACGCGCTCAACGGTCTTGATCCGCTCGTGCAGGTCGCTCTCGGAGTCCCCGGCGAGCACCGGCACGCGGCGCTGGGCGAGGATCGGCCCGTCGTCGAGCGCCTCGGTGGCCACGTGGACCGTGCAACCTGACTCAGGAACCCCCGCGGCGAGCGCGGCCGCCACGGCGTGCCAGCCCTTGAAGTCGGGCAGCAGGCTCGGGTGGGTGTTAAGCACCCGACCGGGCAGCGCCTCGTGGAAGGTCCGCGTCGTCACGGTGCCGAACCCGGCCATCGCGACGAGGTCGATGCGGTGCGACGCGAGCAGGGTCGCCAGGTCCCTGCTGTAGGCGTCGCGGTCGAAGGTCGGCGTGAAGCCGCCGTAGAGGGCGCGATCGAGCAGCAGGGCGTCGATCCCGTGGTCGTCGGCGACCTCGAGGGCCCGGCACGGTCGGTCCGCGACCACCAGGGCGACCTCGAGTCCCGCGGCGAACATCGCCTCGAGGATTGTGCCCGAACCGGACACCAGGACGCAGAGTCGGACGTTGGCCAACGTCTAGAGCGCCCGGACGATCTCGACCATCTTCTCTCCGGCCTCGGTCGGATTGAGACAGACGTGGACGCCGGCTTCGCTCAGTGCCGCCATCTTGGCCTGGGCGGTGCCCTTGGAGCCCGAGATGATGGCGCCCGCGTGGCCCATCTTGCGTCCCGCCGGAGCGGTGACCCCGGCGACGTAGGCGACGACCGGCTTGGTCATGTGCGCCTTGATCCACTCGGCGGCGCGCTCCTCCTCGGAGCCGCCGATCTCGCCGATCATCATGACGGCCTTGGTCTCGGGGTCGGCCTCGAAGGCGGCCAGGCAGTCGATGAAGTTCGTGCCCGGCACCGGGTCACCGCCGATGCCCACGCAGGTCGTCTGGCCGATCCCCTGCTGGCTGAGCTCGTGGAGCGCCTGGTAGGTCAGGGTGCCCGAGCGCGAGACGATGCCGACGGGTCCACCGGCGAGGGCGATGTCGCCCGAGGTGATGCCGATGTTGCACTTGCCGGGACTAATGATGCCCGGGCAGTTCGGCCCGAGCAGGCGCACGCCGGGGAACTCCTCGACCAGCCGGTTGTACACGCGGGCCTCGTCGTGGGCGGGGATGCCCTCGGTGATGCTCACGATGAACGTGATGCCGCCCTGGGCGGCCTCGATGATGGCGTCGGCCGCGAACTTCGGCGGCACGACGACGAACGAGGCGGTGGCCCCGGTCGCCGCGACCGCCTCGGCGACGGTGTTGAAGACGGGGATGCCGTCGACGTCGGTGCCTCCCTTACCCGGGGTGACCCCGCCCACGACCTTGGTGCCGTAGTCGCGGTTGCGCAGGCCGTGGAAGCGGCCCTGGCCGCCGGTGAGGCCCTGCACGATGACTTTGGTGTTCTCGTCTACGAAGATGCTCATGGTCGGTCCTTACTGGTTCGCGAAGGCCACGGCCCGACGGGCGGCGTCCAACATGGTCGGTTCGGTGA
>JAJYPU010000280.1 GCA_021795095.1 Actinomycetes bacterium
CTCGGCACCGGTAAGACGGTGCTCGTCCTCGGTCAGGACTTCGCCTTCGGGCAGTCCTACGTCACCGACGCGACTCAGGCCTTCGGTTCGCTCGGCGACACCGTCAAGAGTCTGCTCGTGCCGCTGACGACGACGGACTTCACACCAACGGCGCTGCAGGTCCAGGCCATGCACCCCGACATCGTCTTCCTGGCGTGGGCCGGGGCGACCGGGGCGCCGTTGGCCCAGGCCCTCGACCAGCAGGGGATCTTCGCGAGCTCCAAGGTTGTTACTGGACTGGCCAACACTGCGACCTACCAGTTCTACGGTACGGCGGGCCTGAAGTTCTACTACCTCTCGCTCTACAACTGGGAGTCGCCGCACAACAAGGTCAACACCTACCTCATCAAGGCGATGCTGCGCGAGTACAAGCAGTACCCGGACCTCTTCACCGCTGACGGCTTCGTCTGGGCGCAGATGGTCGTACGCGCGATCCAGACCGGACAGGGCACGAACGTCATGAAGATGATCAAGGGACTCGAGGGATGGAAGTTCATGGCGCCCAAGGGCATGCAGCAGATCCGCGCCTCGGACCACGCGATGCTCCAGCCGATGTTCCAGGTCCAACTGGTCTCCACGGTGACCGGCGTCTACAAGCCCGTCACACTCGCGACGTTGTCTGCGGCACAGACCGCCCCGCCCGTCGTGGCCCACTTCGGTAACTAAGTAGTCCACGCGTTCCATGGATTCCGTCGTCGAACCCCAGTCCCTCGCCCTTCGGGTGACGGGACTGGGGTTCCGCGTCGGTGGCGCCACAATCCTCAGTGACATCGACCTCGCGGTACCGACCGGCTCCTTCCTCGGGATCATCGGCCCCAACGGCGCCGGTAAGACGACCCTGCTCAACATGCTGAGCGGATTGCTCGTGCCCACCACGGGGTCCATCACCCTCGAGGGACGAGACGTCGCCGGCATCGCGCCCTCGGGACGCGCCGGACTCGGTCTGGGGCGCACGTTCCAGACCTCGAGCCTCTTCAACGCACTGAGCGTGTTCGAAAACGCTCGACTTTCGGCCCAGGCCCGCCTTGGGGGCAGCGCCCGATTCTGGCGACGCCCGAAACTGAGTGACGAGGCGAGCCGGGTCGCCACCGAGGTGCTCGCCGACGTCGGGCTCTCACCCGTGGCCGACCGACCGACCGGTTCGCTCTCCCACGGAGACAAGCGCAAGCTCGAGCTCGCTATCTTGCTCGCCGCCCAGGCTCGCGTCCTGCTGCTCGACGAGCCCATGGCGGGGGTGAACACCGAGGACGTGCCGCTGCTCATGGAACTCATCGGGCGACTCCACGGCGAGGGGCGAACCGTCTTGATGGTCGAACACCACATGGCCGTGGTTGTCGGCCTCGCCGACACGATCGCCGTGCTCGACTCGGGTCGCGTCCTCGCGACGGGCGACCCCGAGAGCGTGGTCGCCAACGACGACGTCCAACGCGCCTACTTGGGACAGCCGCTATGACCAACGCGCTCGAGGTCGCCGACCTCCACGTCACCATCGCGGGGTCCCACGTACTCCAGGGCGTTTCGATCCAAGTACCCGTGGGTGGCGTGACGGCGCTACTCGGTCGCAACGGCGTCGGTAAGACGACCACCCTGCGGGCCCTGCTAGGCCTCGTGCCGAGCACCGGCGCGATCTCGGTGCTCGGCACCGACGTGCGCGGTTGGTCGACGCACCGAATCGTCCGCCTCGGCGTGGGCTACGTCCCCGAGGACCGCGACGTCTTCGCCGGTCTCACGGTCGCCGAGAACCTCCGGCTCGCCGAACGGGTCGACGAGCCGCGCTACGACGACGTCTACGCAATCTTCCCCGAGTTGCGCGAGCGCACTCGCCAGCGCGCGGGCACCCTCTCCGGCGGCCAGCAGCAGATGGTCTCGATCGCGCGGGCGCTACTCAACGGGTGGCCGTTGCTCTTGGTCGACGAACCGTCCAAGGGACTCGCCCCGCGCCTCGTAAGCGAACTCGCCGACGTACTGGAGCGAGTCGCGACGCTCGCCACCGTGCTGCTCGTCGAGCAGAACCTCGCGGTCGTACGGCGACTGGCCCAGCGCGTCGTCGTGCTCGACCACGGCGAAGTGGTGCACACCGGCGACGCGCACGAGCTGGACGACCCCGATCTAGCCAAGCGGTTCCTCGGGGTGACGGGAGTCCGATGAACGTCTTGCTCGCACTCACCTTCAGTGGTATCGCGCTCGGCGCCGTCTACTTCCTCGCCGCCTCCGGCCTCTCGCTCATCTACGGGCTGATGGACATCTTGAACTTCGCCCACGGTCTGTTCATGACCCTGGGCGCGTACGCGGCGTGGGACGTCGCGTCCCACCTGCCAGCCTCGTGGGGCGCCCCGCTACTATTCAGCACCGCCCTCGTCGCCTCGATCCTGGGCGGTGCCCTGGCGGCGGGGTTGACCGAGGTGCTGATCATCCGCCCGCTCTACGGACGACCCATCGGCCAGATCTTGGTCACGATCGGACTCGACCTGGCGGTCGTGGGCCTGCTCCTCGGCGGGTTCGGCAGCAACTCACTCTCGGTGCCCGTGCCGCTCTGGCTGATCGAGGCGACCCACGTCGGTGGGCTCAGCCTGCCCAACAGCGACTTCGTCGCCCTCGTCGCGGGTGTCGTCGTGCTCGTCTCGCTGGAGCTGTTCTTGCGCAAGACCCGCTACGGCATCACCATTCGAGCCGGAGTCGAGAACCGAGATATGGTCAGTGCGCTCGGCATCAACGTGGGTCGGGCCTTCACCCTCGTCTTCGTGATCGGCGGTGCCATGGCCGGGCTGGCCGGGCTGCTCTACGCCGTGGTCTTCAGTGGCGACCTCATCTCGCCCACCCAGGGTGACAGCCTGCTGATCTTCGCCTTCATCGTCGTCGT
>JAJYPU010000281.1 GCA_021795095.1 Actinomycetes bacterium
ACCCCCTTTGACCAGGTGTTCGAGCGTGTCCAACGTGCCGCAGATACCAACGCGGCCGAGCAGGTCTCGCGCGCGCGTCTCTAGGCCGTCGAGGCCGACCCCGGTGGCGGCGAGCTCGGCTAGGTCGATCGCCATCAGTCCGACGGCCATCGATACGGCTTTGGTGTCGATGACGCGCACGGGTATCCGGTCCGCGACCGCCTCGGCGGCGAGCGAGGCGGACTGATGCGTCGCCGAGAGCGCGGCCGAGATTGCGAGAACGAGGACCCCGTCGTAGCCGTTCGCCAGCGCTTCTTCGTAGGTCGCCTGGAACGAGCCGGGGGAGGGGGCCGCTGTCTCGGGGAGGACTTTGGACTCCTTGCACTTGGCCCAGAACTGCGACGGGGACAGGTCGACGCGGTCGGTGAACTCGTCGTCCCCGAAGCGAATCGTCAGCGGCACCACGTCGACGCCGAGTCGTTGGGCGACGTCGTCGGGGAGGTCACTGCCGCTGTCACACACCACACGGATTCGAGCCATTGGTCCCCCTCACGTTCTGCGTCTGTCAGCCTTGCACGTTCGACGGTCGCCGGCCAGCTCGACGCTGTCCCAGTACCACGACCACGACGTAGGCGACCACGCCGATCACGAAGGCACTCGCGAACCGGACGATCAGGCCGAGGCCGACGTTCGCGCTCGACGCCGCGTACGTCGCGGCCATCACGGTGCCGGCGATGAGCGACGCGACGGTGCTTCGGCGAACGTGAATTGACCAGATCGTCGTGGTGATCGAGACGTGATGTCTCGAGAGCGTGAACAGGGCTGCGACCGCTGCGACCGTGTACGAGATGGAGACGCTGGAGGTGAGTGCCGCGATGGAGTGTCGCCCGAACACGAGGGCCAAGGCGATATTGAGGCCGTTCTGAAAGAGGTAGAGCACGAAGACCTCGCGGGCGCGCTGCATCGCCTGAAGGCCCCGAACGCAGAGCATGTACACAGTGAAGCCCGGCATGCCGGCCGCGAGCACCGCAAGCACAGTTCCCGCCGCGAGTGTGTGCGTGGCGTTGACGTGGTTGAGGACCGCGACAAGGGGCTGGCTGAGGATGATGAATCCGATGGTGCACGGCACAATGATCACGAGCGATTGCCGTAGGCCAAACCGGAGTCGCTCGCTGAAGCCGGTGTAGTCCTCATCGGTGGCCATCCGAGACAACTGGGGCGCCAGTGAACTCAGTACCGAGACCACGATGACCGCGTAGGGGATGAGGAAGAACGACCATCCGTAGGTGTAGGCGCTGACCGGTCCGTTGCCGCCGACGCCGAAGGCGAGTGCGAGTATCACGTAGAGCGACGCCTGATTCGCGACGACGACGAGCAGGGTCCATCCGCCCAGTCGGCCGATGGCGTGGAGCGCGGGGTCGTGCCGGTCGAACCGCGGGGCGACGCGCCAGAGGTCGCTGCGGGCGAGCGAGGGGAGAAGACAGAGGAACTGAACGGCGACGCCGAGGGTGGTGCCGAGTCCGAGCCACAGCAGGTCGTGCGATCCGGGCAATTGCGCGAGCACCGGTGTCGGATCAACGAGGTGGAACCAGATGAGCACGGCGACGGCGATGACGTTGTTCGCCACCGGCACCCACGCGGGGGCTCCGAAGCGGTGACGCACGTTGAGCAGGGCCGTGGCCAGTCCGATGAGACCGTAGAAGAAGATCTGGGGGACGAACCACCGCAGCAGTTCCGTCGCGACCCGGCGTTGATTTTCGAGCAGCGTAGCGGCGTGACCCGCGTCGAGTTGGTGTAGTGCGGTGAAGCCGTCGATGATCCACGGGGCGGCGATCCACGCGAGGGCGGACCCGATGACCAGGGCGATAACCGACGCCGTGAGCACTGTGGAGATCGAATGCCAGGCCTTGCGCTCACCGTCGACGGCGAGACGCTCGACGAACACGGGGATGTAGGTGGCGATCATGATCCCGCCGAGGACGAGGTCGAAGAGCATGTTGGGAATCGTGTTGGCGAGGTTGAAGGCGTCCGCGAGCGGGGTGAACCCGAGGACCCAGACGAGGACGAAGACCCGTAGCAGTCCCGTCAGCCGCGAGGCGAGCGTACCGCTCGCCATCGACAGCACGCGTGAGGAATGGCTCGACGTGGTGCTCATCGAGCGTGACGTCCCTTCGAGCGGCGCCGATACGTCTGCCACCACCACGCCCCGAGCACCAAGAGTGAGGCGAGTGTCAACAGGTATCCGACGACCGATGTACCAGCGATACGCACCTGGATGGCCGCGTGGGCGAGCAAGACCTGTTGATCGGGCGTGGTCACGTTCACTTGCAACGTGAGGCTGCTACCGCGGTGACTCACGGTTGGCACGCGCACGGAGGTCGTCGGTGCGCCGAGGGTCACCACGACGTTGGATCCCTTGGGGAAGTCCAACTGATTGGTCAGGAGATGAACCACTGCGGTGATCGTGTAGGAGGCGGTGCTGTGCAATGTGATCGGCAGCGCGGTCCCGGGGCCGGCGAGAGTGATAGCGCTCGGGTCGACGGTGAACTTGGCGAGCTGCGCGTTGAGTCCGGCGGTGGCCGCGTTGATGGCGTTCTGGCGGGCCGACGCTCCGCCGACGGTCTCGGCGCGTGCGGTCGCGACACGAAGTGCGAAGGCAACGGCGTGATCGGTGATGGCTTGGCTGAAGGAGTTGACTTGGGCCGCGAGTGCGGTGAGTGTGGCGATGTTCCGTGCACTCCAGTGGGAGGGCGGGACCGCGAGCAGGGATCGGGTGGACGGCGCACCATCGGAGCCCACCAGTGAGGAAGTGAACGAGGGGACCAGACTGCTCGCCACGACGAACGGATCAGCGGTGAGGCCTGCGGCGACCTGGTTGAAGAACGG
>JAJYPU010000282.1 GCA_021795095.1 Actinomycetes bacterium
AAGGGCGCACCGGGTGCCCAGGGCGGGCCCGCGGGTGACCTGTTCGTCGACGTGCACGTTGCGCCCGACCCGCGCTTCGCGCGTCGCGGCCGACACGTCACCACCTCGGTCGACGTCGGCGTGACCGCGGCCATGCTTGGCACCACGGTGTCAGTGGACACCCTCGACGACCCGGTCACCCTGAAGGTGCCGGCCGGTACCCAGAGCGGCACGACCATGCGCGTGCGCGGTCGCGGCGTGCCCGCGGCGGGCAAGCACCCGACCGGTGACCTGCTCGTGACCATCAACGTGCGCATCCCCGCGAAGCTCACCAAGGATCAGCGCGCGATCGTCGAGAAGCTCGCCCACGCGCTGCACGAGGACGTCGATCATGAGTGACACCTCACGGGCCATCTACGTGATCTCGGTCTTCGCCGAGCTCGCGGGCGTGCACCCCCAGACGCTGCGCAACTACGAGCGAACCGGGTTGCTCAACCCCCAGCGCACGACCGGGGGGTCACGGCGTTTCTCGGACGAGGACCTCCAGGTGTTGCGCCGGATCCAGGAGCTCACCAACGACGGGGTGAACCTCGAGGGCGTCAAGCGCATCTTGCGCCTCGAACGCGAGCTCGACGACGCTCGCCGCGAGGTGGCCGCGCTTCGCGAGGCGGTCCAGTCCTCGGTCGAGGCGACGCATCGTCAGTACCGGCGCGACCTCGTACCGGTCCAGAACACCATCGCGCTATTCGTCGCGGCGCAACGTCAGCGTCGAGGAGGCGTGTGATGACCCTCGATCCCCAACGATGGACGGTGAAGACCCGCGAGGCCTTCCAGGCTGCGACGACCCAGGCGGCCGCCGCCGGCAACCCCTACGTCACCCCGTCACACCTCTTGCTCGCCCTGCTCAACCAGGCCGACGGTGTCGCGCGCCCACTGCTGGTAGCGGCCGGGCTCGACCCGATCGCGGTCGCGGCCGCGCTCAACGAGCGCGTCGCGAGCGAGCCGCGCACGGTCGGCGGCACCCAGCCGGGACTCTCGGCCGACGCGCGCCACGGCCTCGAACAGGCCGACGAGCTGCGCGCCGACCTCGGGGATGAGTACCTGTCGGTCGACCACGTGATGGTCGCCTGGGCCGAGGAGCTCGGCACGACCCGCGAGGCCCTGCTCGGTGCCCTTCGCTCGATCCGCGGGTCGGCCCGGATCACCTCGGAGAACCCTGAGGAGACCTTCCAGTCCCTCGAGAAGTACGGTCGCGACCTGACGGTGCTCGCGCGCGCCGGCAAGCTCGACCCGGTCATCGGTCGCGACGAGGAGATCCGTCGGGTCATCCAGGTGCTGTCGCGGCGCACGAAGAACAACCCGGTGCTGATCGGCGAACCCGGCGTCGGCAAGACCGCCATCGTTGAGGGACTGGCGCTACGCATCGCCGAGGGTGACGTTCCCGAGTCGCTGCGTGACCGACGCGTGATCGCCCTCGACCTCGCGTCGATGCTCGCGGGCGCGAAGTACCGCGGTGAGTTCGAAGAGCGAATGAAGGCCGTATTAAAGGAGATCCAAGACGCCAAGGGCGAGGTGATCACCTTCATCGACGAGTTGCACACGATCGTCGGGGCCGGCGCCAGCGAGGGCGCGATGGACGCGGGCAACATGATCAAGCCGCTACTCGCGCGCGGCGAGCTGCGCCTCATCGGCGCGACCACGCTGGACGAGTACCGGCGCTACATCGAAAAGGACGCCGCCCTCGAGCGCCGCTTCCAGCAGGTCTTCGTGGGCGAGCCCTCTGTCGCGGACACCATCGCCATCCTGCGCGGGCTGAAGGAGCGCTACGAAGTCCACCACGGCGTGCGGATCCAAGACGCCGCGCTCGTGGCGGCGGCGACGCTCTCCCAGCGCTACGTCGCCAACCGGTTCCTCCCCGACAAGGCGATCGACCTCATCGACGAGGCGGCCTCGCGGCTTCGCATCGAGATCGACTCGATGCCCACCGAGCTCGACGTCGTCATCCGTCGGATCCGTCAGCTCGAGATCGAGCGCGTCGCGCTGGCGAGCGAGACCGACGACGCCTCGCGCGAACGTCTGGCCAAGCTCGACGAGGAGCTCGCGGACTACCGTGAGCAGTCCGACGCGCTGGCCGCACGCTGGCAGGCGGAGAAGCAGGCCATCACCAAGATCCAGACGGCCAAGCAGGAGTACGAGGACCGCCGTGCCGAGGCCGACCGGCTGGAACGCCAGGGCGACCTCAACGGCGCCGCGGTCCTGCGCTACGGGACGATCCCCGAACTCGAGCGCACGATCGATCAGGCGACGGCCGAGCTCGCCGAGCTCCAAGCCCACGGTGCATTCCTGAAGGAGGAGGTCGACGCCGAGGACGTCGCCGACGTGGTGAGTCGCTGGACGGGTGTCGCGGTCTCCAAGCTCCTCGAGGGCGAGGTCGACAAGCTCGTTCGTATGGAAGAGCTCCTCCACTCGCGCGTGGTCGGCCAGGACGAGGCCGTCGAGGCCGTTGCGAACGCGATCCGACGCTCGCGCGCGGGCCTGTCCGATGCGAACCGACCGATCGGCTCGTTCCTCTTCCTCGGGCCCACCGGGGTGGGCAAGACCGAGCTCGCGCGTGCGCTCGCCGAGTTCCTCTTTGACGACGAACACGCGATGGTGCGCATCGACATGAGCGAGTACATGGAGAAGTTCTCGGTCAGCCGACTGATCGGCGCGCCCCCGGGCTACGTCGGCTACGAGGAGGGCGGTCAGCTCACCGAGGTCGTGCGACGCCGCCCCTACGCCGTCGTGCTGCTCGACGAGATCGAGAAGGCCCACCCCGACGTCTTCAACGTCCTGCTCCAGGTGCTCGACGACGGTCGTTTGACCGACGGTCAGGGCCGCACGGTC
>JAJYPU010000283.1 GCA_021795095.1 Actinomycetes bacterium
GGTCGTCGGGTCGATTGGCAAGCTGGGCTCGTCGGTCACCAACTCGGTGTTCGCGAGCGTCGCGACGGCCTTTGGCAACACCGCGGACTCCGCGATCAACTGGCTGTGGTCCCAGATGTCCTCGGCGACGGCGATCTCGATCGGCGGGCCCACCTTCGAGCTCGACCTCGGGCTCGTGAGTGCGATCGCGGCGGTCGTCTGCGTTGGTCTCTTCGTTATCCAGCTCGCCGTCTCGGCGTTGCGCCACGACGGGACCGGGATCGGACGCGCTATGCGCGGACTAGTGATCGCGACGGTGGGCGTCGCGATCACGCTCGCGAGTCTTGACGTGTTGCTCGCGGCGGTCGATCAACTCTGTGCGGGCGTCGTGCGCGTGGCGACCGGGGACTCGATTGCGACACTCGGGTCCAGGATCATCGATCCCGCCCTGTTCACCGGACTGGTGGCCGGTCCCGCAGCGATTCTCATCTTGTCGTTGCTCGCGATTCTCGCGGTGGCGGTCGTCTGGTTCGCCCTCGTGGTTCGAAAGATGCTCATCATCATCACCGCGATATTCGCACCGCTCGCCTTCGTCGGGGGTGTCGCGGACCTGTCGCGGGGTTGGGTGCGCAAGTGGCTCGAAGCCATGGCGGCCCTGGTGTTCGCCAAGCTCATACTCATCATCATCTTTGTCATCGGGCTCGGCGTGTTGGGGGGCATGGGAACGAGCTCGAGCGCGGGCGGGATGTCCGGGATAACGAGTGACATCACGGGGCTACTCATCCTGCTGGTCGCGGGATTTTCGCCGTGGATGGCGCTCAAACTCGTGCACTTCACCGGCGATCACATGGCGAACCTCGCCGGTTCGGCCGCCCACGCCACCTCGGGCGCCGCTACGGTCATTGGCGCCCCCCAGAAGGTCGCGTCGATGAAGTGGGCGGCCCAGAGCCTCGGTGGTGCCCCGCACCGCATCGCCGCCCCGATGGGCGTGGGCGCGCCACTGGGTGCGAGGTCAGAAGCATCGACCGGATCGAGTGGCGCCACGGACGCTCGGTCGGGTGCCCACTATGCTCCTGCTCCTGCTCCTGGTGCTGGTGCCGGTGTGGTCGCCGGAGCCGCGTTCTACGTGGGCGCGGCGACGCACGCTCGACGACACTTCGGCGATTCCGCGACACGCTCGACCGATCGGGGTTCAGCGGGACCGAGCCCCGTGGTGGATGGAGCGGGCTCGCCATCGTCCGCGCCACCCGGGGCGAGCGGTGAGCGGGGACCACGCGTGGGGCCAGTACCGACCACGGGGGTGTCGGTCCCGACGCAAAGCGCGGCGCCGAGTCATGGCCCCGCGCCGACCGGCAGCCACCCGAACCCGTCGAGAGACGCCACGTCGGCGGGCGCGTCGACGATCGATCCGACGCCCACGACCACCGCCTTCGCGCCGGTCCCGCCGCGTCGATTCACCAGTACGGAGTCACGACCGAAGGAGAGCTCGTGACCTCCACCAACGTCGGCCCACCGACGGTTCGATTCGCCCGGCGCTCGACGCGCGGCTTCCTGTTGGGGTTCTCGGGCCTGCGCGCGAGCGCGATCGGCGCCGCCGCGGTGGTTCTCCTGATCGGTCTTCTCGGCGCCGGGGGAGTGGGGCTGCTCGTGACGACGCCGATGTGGGGCGCGCTACTCGGATCGGCGTTCGTCCCGGTGAAGGGCCAGGCGCTCGTCGAGTGGCTCCCGACGCTTCTGCACTGGGCGCTGCGCCTCTCGACGGACCAGACCACCTACTTAGCGAGAGTGTCCCCGCCGCGGCCGGCGGGCACGATGGCCCTGCCGGGCGACGCGGCACCACTGCGCTTCTACAACGACCCCGACAGCGGCGCGTGCCTCGTGCACGACCCGCACCGCCAGACGCTCTCGGCGACCCTCGCGGTTTCTCACCCCGCCTACGTGCTGCTCTCGCCGTCGGCCCAGCGCGACCGGGTGGCGACCTGGGGGCGCGTCATCGCCTCCCTCGCCCAGACCGGCACTGGTGCGCTCATCCAGGTGCTCGAGTCCACGGTGCCCGACCCCGGCACGAAGGTCGCCCAGTGGTACGAAGAGCACGGCACGGGCGAACGCGACTGGCCCAACGAGGAGTACCGAGAGCTACTCGCCCAGACCTCACTCGGGTCCTCGACGCACCGCACGACCATCACCGTCGCACTCGACATGAAGAGGGCGGCCGCGGCGATTCGTAACGCCGGACGGGGCGTGAAGGGCGCGGCGTCGGTGCTGCGCATCGACATGAGCGTCCTGGAACACGGGCTGCGCGACGCCGACCTGCGCCTCGAGGGCTGGCTAACCGAGGCCCAACTCGCGGCCACGATCCGCCAGGCCTACGACCCCGCGTCCGAGGTCGCACAGAACCAAGTGGGCGCGACCCTTCGTTCCGCCGGCCCGGTGGCGCTCAGCGAGCACTGGTCGTACCTGCGCCACGACTCGGGCTACTCGTGCGTGCTCTGGATCAGTGACTGGCCGCGGGTGGAGGTGGCCCCGCACTTCTTGCACGCGCTCATCTTCGCCCCCGACATCCGCAAGTCGCTGTCTCTTCTCGCCCATCCCCTCGGCACGAGCGAAGCGTTACGGGCGCTGCGCAAGGAAAAGACCGAGGCGATCACCGACGCGCAGCACAAGGCCAAGGTCGGCCAGGTCCAAGACCTCGCCGACGTCCAGGAGTACAGCGACCTCCTCGCGCGAGAACAGGCGCTGCTGAACGGTCACGCCGACGTCGAGTTCGCGGGTTTCATCACCGTGACCGCCGACAGCGAAGAGGGGCTCACCACCGCGGTCGCGCTGATTGAACGATCGGCTGGCCAGTCGGGGTGTGACACCCGCGTCCTCTACGGGCGCCAGTC
>JAJYPU010000284.1 GCA_021795095.1 Actinomycetes bacterium
CGCTCGACGACTCGGCGACCGCGTGGCCCCCCAACATGCGCGCGATGATGGTCACCATCTCGTTGAAGACTTCGGGCGGGACCTCGTGCGCCTCGTTCCAGAGGATCCAGCGCATCCCGATGGCCTCACCGACGGCGATCAACGACCACGCCAACACCATGGGGTCCCCCGCGGCGATCTCGCCGGCGTCCATCGCCTCATTGAGGGGTGGGATGTAGTTCTCGATGATGGTCTCGTAGTGGTGACGCAGTGCCTGGGGCGACACGAACTCGGCCTGACGGATCACTCGGTAGAGCGCGGGGTGTTCGGCCGTGAAGCGGAAGAATCCCGCGAAACCCAGACGCTCGGCCTCCAACCGGGTCGTCGCACCACGGGCCGCTTCGGACATCGCGTGGCGCACCCGCTGGTTCAAGTCCGCGACGACCTCGTCGAAGATCTCCCGCTTGCCCGAGAAGTAGAGGTAGAACGTGCCCTGGGCGACGCCGGCGAGCTCGGTGATCTTCACGATCGACGCGTCGTGGTAACCCACGGCGCCGAAGACCTCCTCTGCCGCTTCGAGCAGGGCGCGACGCGTGCGCTGCCCCTTGCCCTTGAGCTCACCGCGGGCCGGTCGAGGAGCCGCCGTCGTCGCCTTATCCGGCGGGCCGACGGCCCCAGCGGGCGCGCGTCGCCGCTCAGCCACGGGCGAACCACCCCGTCGTGCGCGAAGCGCCTCGATTGGTCACGAGCATGACACTACCGAACGCGCGACCCGTCGAGTCGTGCGACTCAGCCCAAGTCGATGTGCAGCTCCGGCTCGGTCGCGGCGCGCACCTGATCGACGGTCACCCCGGGCGCGAGCTCGCGTAGGACGAGGCCATCGGGTTCGACGTCGATCACGCAGAGGTCGGTAATGATGCGCTGGACACACGTGCGCCCGGTCAGCGGCAGGGTGCATTCGTTGACGATCTTGAACGCACCGTCCTTGGCTGCGTGCTCCATCATGACGATGACACGCTTGGCTCCGTGGACGAGGTCCATCGCACCGCCCATGCCCTTGACCATCTTGCCGGGGATCATCCAGTTGGCGAGGTCGCCCCTCGCCGACACTTGCATGGCGCCGAGCACCGCCACGTCGACGTGACCCCCTCGGATCATGGCGAAGGACGCCGCCGAGTCGAAGAACGACGAGCCGGGCAGCACCGTCACGGTCTCCTTGCCCGCGTTGATCAAGTCCGCGTCCACCGCGTCCTCGCTCGGGTACGGCCCGACCCCGAGGATGCCGTTCTCGGCGTGCAGCACGACGTGCACGCCCGATTCGACGTAGTTGGGCACGAGGGTCGGCAACCCGATCCCTAAGTTGACGTACTGGCCGTCAACCAACTCCTTGGCCACACGCGCGGCCAGCTCCTCACGGGTCCTCATGATCGCACCGTCCTCTTCTCGATGAGCTTCTCGACACCCGGCGCGTGGACGACGCGCTGGACGAAGATCCCTGGGGTGTGCACACGCGCCGGGTCGAGCTCGCCCGGCTCCACCACCTCCTCGACCTCGGCGATGGTGATGCGCCCCGCGGCCGCACAGAGCGGATTGAAGTTGGCCGCGCTCTCGTGGTACACGAGATTGCCGTGAGCGTCGCCGTACCGGGCGTGAACCAAGGCGAAGTCGGTCCTGATCGCCCGCTCGAGCACGTAGGCGACACCGTCGAACTCGCGGACCTCCTTGGGCGGCGACGCGATCGCGATACCACCGGCGCCGTCGTAGCGCCAGGGCAGGCCGCCCTCGGCGACCTGGGTGCCGACGCCGGCCGGGGTGTAGAAGGCGGGGATGCCCGCTCCCCCGGCGCGCAACCGCTCGGCCAGTGTGCCCTGGGGCACGAGCTCGACCTCGAGTTCACCGCTAAGGAACTGACGCTCGAACTCCTTATTCTCGCCCACGTAGGAACCGGTCGTGCGCGCGATGCGCTTGGCCCCGAGCAGCACCCCGAGGCCCGCCGCGTCGACCCCGCAGTTGTTGGACACGGTCACCAGGTCGGTGCTGCCGAGTTGGTAGAGCGCGTCGATCAGGGTGGTCGGAATTCCACACAGTCCGAACCCCCCGACCGCGATCGAGGCCCCGTCGGGGATGTCGGCCACCGCGAGCGCGGCCGAACTGACGAGTTTGTTCATCATCTCCTCCTTCAACACTTCACAAGAAACGCGACGCGACCGGCATCAGTCCACCAGGGATGCGTAGACCAACTGCTGGATCTCTCGGCGGACCGGGTATATCCAGCTCGGCAGAAGTTGAGTGTAGAACCCGACGGTGAGCTCCTCCGTCGGGTCGACCCAGAAGTACGTTGACGCCGCACCGCCCCACGCGAACGTGCCGACCGACGTCAGGCTCTTGTTGCGCGGCTGGTCCGCGACCACCGACATGCCGAGTCCGAAGCCCACGCCGGTCTGGCCGACTTCGCTGAAGGAGTCACGCGCGAAGGTGACCAGATCGCGTCCCTCGGGCAAGTGGTTCTGGGTCATCAGGTCGACGGTGCGACTTGAGAGCAGGCGTACGCCGTCGAGTTCGCCCGCGCCGAGAAGCATGGACATGAACCGCTGGTAGTCGTGCGCGGTGGAGACCAGCCCACCGCCGCCGGCGAGCAGCTTCGGTTTGCGGGTCGCCGCACCAGCGAGTTCGGGCACCAGCACGCTGGCACCGTTGGCGTAGGCGTAGAGCTGCGCGAGCCGGTCTACTTTCTCCTCGGGGCAGTACCAGTCGGTGTCGTGCATCGCCAAGGGTGTCAGGATGCGGCGCTCAACGAAGTCATCGAGTGACTCACCACTCCAGATCTCGATCAGCCGACCGAGGACGTCCGTGGCGACTGAGTAGTTCCACGCGCTGCCGG
>JAJYPU010000005.1:0-17189 GCA_021795095.1 Actinomycetes bacterium
CATCGATGTCTCCCCCCGAGCGACCACGTCAACCCGTAGTGGCATCGTAGGTTCCTCGGTCCTTGAATGGCAATCGGTTTCGGGTTGTCGATTTGTTGACGCGCGCTAGTGAAACAGTTCGAATGAGGAACGATAGATCGCGTCGGTGTACTGGGGGACCGCGTCATAGACCTCGGACAATTGCTGGTAGCGCGCGTGGTTGGACATGATCGGTGCGACCGGGTCGCGCCAGTGAACCATACGGGCGACCGCCTCGTCCCACGATGGATGGATCGAGGATCCAACGGCGGCGCACATCGCGGCGCCGAGTCCGGCGCCGCTCGGCACCGTCGATCGAGCGACCGGCAAAGCAAAGACGTCGGCGAAGATCTGTGCGAACAACAAGGACTGCGCGCCACCGCCGGCGAGGATGAGCCGCGAGAAGTCACGCTCGAGTTCGTGCGCCATCGCGCGTGCGTGACGCGCCATCGTCATTGCTATCCCCTCGAGGATCGCCCTGTGCACGTGGAATCGCCCGTGGCGCGCGTCGAGCCCGAGGATTGAACCCTTGCGAAACGGCTGCTCGGTCGGGGCGAGCCAGTCGAGGATCACCATCAGGCCATCGGACCCCGGGTGCACGGTGGCCGCGCCCCCGTCGAGGAACTGGTCGGGACTCATCTCGGCCGCGGCCGCGGCGCCGAGAACCTCGGTGCCGAGGATGTCACGCCACCAGCTGACCGTCCACATGCCCCGCCGGATCCCGAGACTCTCGTAGAGGTAGTCACGGGGAGTGGACGCGAAGTTGGTCCAGAACCCCGCCGCGCCGGTCCGGTTCGACGTGCCGAGCGTCATGGCGGCGATGTAGGTGCCAAGCGAGACCAACAGGTCATCCTTCGCGCGCAATCCGCTACCGAGCGCCTCGACCGCCTTATCGTTCGCCGTCGCGTAGACCGCGGTGCCCGCGGGGATGCCGGTGTGGCGCGCCGCGGCCGGCGTCACCTCGCCGAGCAACGCGCCGGGCATCACCAGCTCGACCAACATGGACCGCTCAATGCCGAAGTCGGCGAAGCCCTCGTCGTCCTCGAGCCATGTCCATCGATCGGTGCTGATCGGCCACACCCCCTGATAGTTGGCCGCGGTGTCTCGGAACTCGCCGGTCAGACGGTGTGTGACGTAACCCGACGATGTGGTCACGTAACGAACTGCCGGGTCGACGTGCACGTAGGGCCACGAGACGCGCTCGTCCATCCAGCTGAGCACTGGGCTCGCGAGGGTGCCGTCGTCGCGCAGCATCGCACGGCAGAAACGGATCGTGCACAGGCCCACGCCGACGATGTCGGCAGGATCTCCGCGGAACTGGGCCATCGCGGCTCGACTGGCGACGCCAATTGAGTCCCAGATGTCGTCGTCGGGGTGTTCGACCACCCCGGGGCGAGGCGTGTCGTTCGGGCGCAGCGCCTGACGGGCCTCGCTCACGACCACTCCGTCTTGGTCGACGATCGACACCTTCGTGCTCTGGGATCCGTTGTCGATGGCGATCACGAAATGCGGGGCCATGCTCAGTCCACCTTGAAGATCGTGCCCTTGTTCATGATGTCCTGAGGGTCGAAGGCCGTCTTCAACGTACGCAGGATGTAGTAGGCGCTGCCGTGCTCGCGCTCGGTCCACTCGGTACGGTACTTGCCGATGCCGTGGTGATGCACCATGGACCCGCCCAGGCGTAGTGCCTCCTCGACAATGATCGCGTTGATCGGGATGTGGTACTTGGTGATCTCGTCTCGGGGTTCGCAGTCGATGTCGTAGTCGTAGACGAAATAGAGATTGGTGCCCGTCTGATAGCTGTGCGACGAGTGGGCGCCGAGCATCGTGAGGTCGTTGGCGTAGGGGTACGTGGTGCGGATCCGTTCCATGACCGCGTCGTAGATGTCCCCGATCTGGGACCAATTCGCCGAGATCTCGGTCGTGTAGCCGAGTCGGTGTTCGGTGCGCATCGTCGCCTGCTCGGCGAGGATCTTGTCCATACCCCAGTTCAGGTTCGCGAACCACGCCTCGATTCG
The DNA here is from genome assembly GCA_021795095.1 of Actinomycetes bacterium. The sequence continues at coordinate 2,037 of JAJYPU010000005.1, forward strand.
CGCCGGATCCACGACCTCGTGCAGGTGCCCGGCGACGATTGAGGCGATGGCGTCAGCGGTCGCCGCCGCAATCGCGGCCGGCCCCTCGCTGATGAAGAGCAGTAGGCATCGCTCGGGATCGAGGTCCTCGAAGTGCTGGTGGGCGTCCTCGGGTGAGTAGAGCCGACAGACCGCCGGCCGGTACCCCTCGGTGATCACCTCGCGCAGGATGGAGAGACCCGTGCGCATGTCATCCACGAGGAACCCCTGGTACCGATTGTTTTCAGGGTGGTAGGCGAAGAGCTTGACCGTCACCTCGGTGATGAAGCACAGGGCGCCCTCATTGCCGATGACCACGTGGCGAATGTCGGGACCGGCCGCGCGGCGCGGCACGTTCTTAATCCGGGTGATCGTCCCGTCGGGGAAGACCGCCTCCAGGCCGACCACCATGTCCTCGATCCCCCCGTAGAGCGTCGAGAGCTGGCCGATCGATCGGGTCGCGGTGAGTCCGCCCATCTGGGCGATGGGCTTGGACTGGGGCGAGTGCGCCGTGGTGAGCCCGTGAGCTCGAACCGCATCCTCGAACACCTCGAGGGGCACCCCGCACTGGGCCGTCGCCATCATGTTCACCGGGTCGATGGACAAGATCGCACTCATCGCCGATCCGTCGACGACGATCGTGTCCTCCACGATCGTCTCGAGTCCGCCCTCGGTCGCGGTGCCGCCGGTGCGGGCCACGACGTTGATGCGGTGTTCGTTGGCGAAGTTAAGCAGTTCGGACACCTGCGACGCCGAGGTCACCGAGACGACGGCCACCGGGAACGGCCCGTCGAAGATGTCGTTCACCGCCGTGTACTTCTTGAAGCGGTCAACACTCGCGCGACGCAGATGCTCGGCGTCGAGGTTGACCAGCTCGTGGCCGAACATCGCCACCAGTCGCTCGGCGATCTGCGTGCGGCTCAAATCCGATCGTGTCTTCACCACGGGTCCGTTCTCCTTTATCGAATTCATCGCACCAAGTACCCACCGTCGACCACCAGCAGGTGCCCATTCACGTAGTCAGCCGCACGGCTCGCGAGAAAGACCGTCGCGCCCATCAGGTCCGCCACGTCACCCCAGCGACCGGCGGGAATGTGGTCGAGGACCCGCTGGTTCTGCTCGGCGTTGGACCGGGTACCCGTCGTCATCGCTGTCGCGAAGTAGCCCGGCGCGATTGCGTTCACCTGGACGTTGTACTGGGCGAGCTCGTCGCAGTAGGCGCGGGTGAACCCGGCCAGGCCGTGTTTCGTCGCGGCGTAGGCCGGCGAGCCCAAGCCGCCGAGCAGCGAGAAGAGCGAGCCGATGTTGATGATCTTGCCCGAGCGCTGTTTCATCATGAACTTGGCCGCCTCGAAACTGAGCTCGAAGGGCGCGGTCAGGTTCAGTGCAATCATGGGGTCCCACTGACTCCGGTCGAACTGGTCGACCGTCGCGATGTTGCAGATCCCCGCCGAGTTGACCACGATGTCGAGGGAGCCGAAGTGCGATACGCACGCCTCGACGACCTCGCGGGGACCCCCGGGGGCGGTGACGTCGGCCATGACGACCTCGGCTCGCTGGCCGCTCGCCTCGATCAGGTCTCGCGTCTCGCCACCGTCGTCGGTGACACTGGGGATGAACACATTGGCCCCGGCCTTGGCGAGCGCTAGCGAGAACGCCTGTCCGAGACCGGTGTTGCCGCCGGTCACGATGGCGTTCTTCCCGCGTAGCGAGAAGAAGTCCAGGGAAAAGTCACGGATGTCCACGTCTGCTCCTTGTCGTCGTCGCTGCCCCGACCATGGTCGTCGCCCCGCGTTCGTCAGCCGCGCTCACGACGCGTCGGGGGGTGACGACTGCAGCGCCGCGAGGGTGGCCGGGTCGATGTGGCAGCGATACTCATGTCCCTCGTCCGCGCGCTGCATGGGCGGTACCACGTCGCGGCACAGGTCGCCGAGTGACCGGGGGCAGCGCGTGTGGAACCGACAACCCGATGGCGGGTCCGCGAGACTCGGCGACGGTCCGCGAAGCCGGATGCGGGGTCGACCCGCGGCGATCGCGGCCGCGTTCGCCGAGAGCAGGACTTCGGTGTAGGGGTGGTGCGGTGGGTTCATGACCGACTCCGCTGGGCCGACCTCGACGAGCTCGCCGAGGTACATCACGGCGATGCGGTCTGACAAGTAGCGCACGACCGAGAGGTCATGGGAGATGAAGAGGTAGCTGAGGTCGTGTTCTCGCTGCAGATCGACGAGCAGGTTCAAGATTGTCGCCTGGACCGACACGTCGAGGGCCGACGCCGGCTCGTCGAGCACCACGACCGTCGGGTCGCCGGTGAAGGCCCGACCGATGGCGACACGCTGCTTGAGGCCGCCCGAGAGGGCACCGGGTAAGAGGTCGAGATGGCTCTCTTGGAGCTTCACGGAGCGGGCCACGTCGAGGACCTTGGCGTGACGCTCGTCGTCCGAGAGCCCGTGATTGAGCCGCTTCACCGAGCGACCGAGCAGTCGGGCGACGCGAAACTTTGGGTTGAGCGCGGTGTCGGGGTTTTGAAAGACCATCTGGAGGTAGCGGGCCCGTTCACGACGCGAGCGCTCACCCGGCCCACCGACCGACACCGCGCCACCGTCTGCCCGATACAGCCCGGCGATGGTGCGCGCGAGCGTCGTCTTACCGCTGCCCGACTCGCCCACGAGTCCGAGTATCTCGCCCCGGTGGATCGTGAGTGAGAGATCAGCAACCGCGGTCAAGGTGGTGCCGTGGGCGCTAAAGCGCTTGACGACGTCGGAGACCTCGACGACCGCCTCGTGGCGGATGTGCACCGGCGTGGCCACCGGGCTCGGTCGATCGGACTCGACGTTCTTCCCAGTCACCTCGGCCAGGGCCGCGGATTCGTCGCGACGTAGGCACGCACTCAACGAGTGGACGCCCGCACAGGGTGCCAGCGGGGGCGCGGCGACGAGGCACGACTCTTGTGCGATGGCGCAGCGACCGGCGAACGCGCAGCCACTCGGGATCTGTCCGAGGGCCGGCGGGTCGCCGGGAATGGGCAGCAGTCGCAAGTGGTCCTTGGTGGCGCCCCAGTGCGGGATGCTGTTGAGCAACCCGATCGAGTACGGGTGATGTGGGCTACGCAACACCTCCGAGGCGGGGCCCTCCTCCACCAGACGTCCGGCGTAGAGAACGCCGACGCGCTCACAGAGCCGGCTGACGATGGCCAGGTTGTGACTGATAAATAGCGCGGCCGTACCGATATCGCGCAACAACTCCTCGACGAGGTCGAGGATCTCGGCCTCGACCGTCGCGTCGAGCCCGGTCGTCGGCTCGTCCAGGATCAAGAGAGCGGGGTTCGCCGCGAGCGCCATCGCGATCATGACCCGCTGCTGCTGCCCACCTGAGAGCTCGTGGGGGTAGCGCTCGAGGATCTTACGCGGGTCGGCGAACTGGACACGCTCGAACATCGACAGCGCCGCGGCGTTGGCTTGGTCCCAGGTCACGTGATCGTGGTACCGGTAAACCTCGGCCAACTGGCGTCCGACACGCATCGTGGGATTGAGCGAGGAACCGGGGTCCTGGTAGACCATCGCGACGCGACTCGCCCGCCAGTCGCGTAGGTCCGCAGCTCGTGCGCCGATCACCTCGTCACCGAGCAGCCGGATCGATCCGTCGTCGATCTGTGCGTTATCGGCGAGGTAGGCCATAACCGCCATGGCGATCGTGCTCTTGCCACAACCCGACTCGCCCACGAGGCCGTAGGCCTCGCCCCGGCGGATCGAAAAGCTAACATCGCTCACCACGCGCATGGCGCGCGCACGACGCCGATACGAAATCGAGAGGTTCGACACCGACAAGACGTCGTCGATGGTGGTCAGTTCACTCATTGGGCCATCACCTGCTGTACGGAGTCGGCGACCAGGTTCACCGCGACAACGAGCGTCGCGAGCGCGATGGCCGGGAAGAGCACAATCCACGGAGCGATCTGCAGATACTGACGACCGAGGGAGATGGTGAGCCCCCAGTCGGGTGAGGGCTGCTGAATGCCGAGCGACAGGAACGACAGGGTCGCCGCGGTGAAGATCGCGTAACCCAGGCGGACCGTGGACTCGACGATGATCGGCGTGGTCACGTTGGGCAGGATCTCGGCGGTCATGATGTACCAGTCACCCTCACCACGCATTCGGGCTGACGCAACGTACTCCTTGTCGCGCTCGACGAGCACCACTGAGCGCACGGTTCGAGACACGACCGGCGTGAAGATCACGCCGATGAGCACGATGACCGTGATCTCCGAGGTCCCGAGCAGTGAGAGCACCAGCACCGCGATGATCACGAGCGGGAACGCGAGGAAGGCGTCGACGAGTCGCATCACGAGTGCGTCGACCGCACCCCCGTAGTAGCCAGTCACTAAGCCGACGATGGTCCCACCGGCGATGCCGAGCACCGTCGCGAGGGGCGCGATCTCGAGCACCGAGGTCGCGCCGGCGAGGGTGCGCGAAAACACGTCGCGACCCAGCCAGTCCGTGCCGAACCAGTGGGCGGCCGACGGACCCTTCAGGGCGATCAGCGGATTCAGCGCCTGGGGGTCCTGGGGGACCATGACGTGCCAGAAGATCGCATCAACGACCCAGAACACCACGATGAGCGCCCCCACGTCGAAGCTCACCGAACGTACGAGCTGTCCGAACACGGCGCGAGCGCGGGCGCGGCGTGAGTCCAGTCGCGCCACGCGCGTCGTTTCGAGTGTCGTACTCACGAGTCCAACCTCACGCGAGGATTCAGAACGGCGTAGAGCATGTCCGCGGCCAGGTTCGTCACCGTGTAGACAAGGGCGACGAGGAAGACCGCCGCCTGCAGGACCGGCTGGTCGTGGTTCGTCGCGGCGCTGTAGATCAGGTTACCGATGCCGGGGTAGTTGAAGATCGTCTCGACCACGATGAGACTGCCGACGAGGTACCCGGCCTGAACCGCGACCACCGTGATCGTCGGTAGCAGCGAGTTACGCAGCACGTGGCGCAACATCACCCGGTGCCGAGGCAGGCCCTTTAGGACCGCGGTACGCGTGTAACCCGCGTTGAGGGCTTCGACAGTGCCCGCACGAGCCATGCGCGATACGTAGCCGAAGATCAGCACCATCTCGGGCAAGGCTGGAAGGAAAAGGTTGCGCACGATGCTGGGCAGGCTGAAGACCGGCACCGAGGACGACACGGGGAACCAATGCACGACGATGGAGAACAACACCAGTACGACGATGCCGGTGACGAACTCGGGCAGGGCGAGCATCGACATGCCCGACACGGAGATGACCCGGTCCAGGGGACGGTCGTGGTGCGTGGCGGCGAGCACGCCGAAGGCGATCGATACCGGGACGATGAGCACGAGTGCGAAAGCACCCAGGATCAGTGAGTTGAGGAAGTGGCGCATCACGAGTCCAAAGACGGGAACTTGGAGCGTGTATGAAGTGCCCCAGTCGCCGCGAACGAAGTGACTCACCCAGATCCAGTAACGGTCGATCACGGGGTGGTTGAGGCCCAACTTGACATCGAGCGCGTGGACCTGGGCCCGGGTCGCGAAGTTGCCGAGGATCGTGCGCCCCACGTCGCCGGGCAGGACATCAGAGGCCAGGAAGACGATCAGCGACACGAGCACGAGCGTCACAAGCGCCAGGAGGATCCGTTTGGAGAGATAGGTGAGCATTGGTTTCTCGTGTAGCGCCCTACCGCCCGGCTTACGCTGGGCGGTAGGGCGCGGGGAAATCGATCAGGCCAACCACATGGCGCGCGGGTTCACGTAGTTCGATGGCGCGTAGCCGATGTGCACGTTCTTGCCGTGCGCCTGCAGGTCGTCGAGCCAGTACGCGATTGCATCGGGTACCTCGTCGTGCTGGATCGTTGCCATCTGAGCGGCGATGCGCATCCGGGTCGTCTCGTCGAGCGACGCGTTGAGCGAGCCGAGGAGCTTGTCGTAGGACTTGTTGCACCAGTGGGCGGAGTTCCACGTCCCCGAACAGGTGTAGGCCGGTGTGATTCCCTGACTCGGCACGCCACGTGCGCCCCAGTCGGTGATGCCGAACGGCGTGCTCAGCCACGGCTGATTGGCGCCGGAACCGTAGTAGGCGGTCTGGGTCTCGACGTTCAACGTCACGTTCACCCCAATCGACTTCAGGTTCTGCTGGATAACCACCGCCAGGTTCGGAATCTCCTGGTACTGCTCGGTCGTCAAGGTCACCGCGAAGCCGTTCGCCTGACCACCTTGGGACAGCTCCTGCTTGGCCTTGGCGATGTTCTGCTGGCGTTGGGGAATCTGCTTGATCGCGAGCTTCGAGATCGGGAAGACCGGCGCGAAGTAGTCGTCGTTTCCAAGCGTGGCGAAGCCGCCGAGCAACGCCTTGATCATGCCCTTTCGGTCCAGGGCGTCGGCCACTGCACGACGGAGGTAGACGTTATTGAAGGGCGCGATGTCGGTGCGCATCTGGATCGTGCGGTAGCCCGAGGACGCGTGACGTTGGATGACCACGTTCGGGTTCGAGAAGAGTGCCTGACCCGACCCGTACGTAATCGAGGGCAGGTAGTCGTACTGGCCACCCTGCATGTCGAGCACACCGGTCGCGGTGTCCTGGTAGTAGCTCAACTTGATGCCGTTCATATAGGGCATGCCCTTGGACCAGTAGGACGGATTTTTCACAAAGGTCGCGCCCTGGTCGGGCGTGTATCCCGTGACCTTGTAGGCACCAGTGCCCGAGCCGGTCTTCATGAACGTACCGATCTTGTAGTTGTGCGGCAAAATAATCGCGTTGTAGTTGAACGGCGAGAGCAGGTACGGGAAGTCCACGAAGGGCACGCTCAGGTGGAAGGTCACCACGTACTCGCTGACCTTTTCGATCTGGCCCTTGGCGAGGATGCCGTTGAAAGCCGAAAGCGCGGCCGAACCCACCTTGGGGTCGGTCAGACGGTTGAAGGTCGCGACGACATCATCGGCCGTCATCGTCTGGCCGTTGTGAAATTTGACGCCCTTTCGCAGCGTGAAGGTCCAGGTCTTGGGGTTGGTGCTCTTCCAACTCTGGGCGAGCACGGGCTGGAGGTTCCAATTCTGGTCCGGCGTGACGAGGTACTCACCGGCCATCTGGACCGTCACGATGCCGCCCTCGTCGGCCATCAGAACCGGGTCCGGCGCGGCGGTCGGAACGTTCACCCCGACGCGCGCGACCCCACCGCGCTTGGGCCTGAACGCGTGCGCCGAACGCGACGCGGCACCAGCCCCGACCGGCTCGACGGCATTGACGATCGACCCGATGATCGGCACGCTGATGCCCATCGCCGTCGCCTTGCGAATGAAGTCCCGCCGGCTGAAGTCGCCGGAACGCAACGTGTCGAACAAGTGATATTCGTACTCGTTCAATCCTGATTCGTTTTTCACTGCACTCCCCTCTTGATGAAATCGGGTGCCCTCGGCGACCCTCGGGCTCCGAGACGGTCTCGGAGCCCGCTGTATTGCTTGTTACCCACCCACCAACATTCGAGCGCCGCACCTGGTGCGGCTGTCCACTCGACCGTGGGACGAACGAAGGTCCACGAGTCGCTCGATCCTCATGACGGCTTCCCGCCCGACGCCGGCAGGAGGTCGACGTATCCGCTCATCCGCTGACTGATCTCGAACGAATAGCGCGCAACCAACTGACCAGCCTCCTCGAGGCGCGAACCGAGGCTCGCCTTAGAGCCCGACACATTGATTGCCGCGACGACTTGACCGCGAAAATCGCGAACCGGCGCCGACGCGCCGACGAGATCGGCTTCGAACTCCTCGTCCACGATGGCGTATCCGCGCTCGCGCGTCGCGACGACCTCGTCGTAGAGCTCGACGGCGTTGTGCACCCGCTGACGTGGCCCCACCATCGTGAAGTGTTCGGGACCGAAGTGCGACCGCATGATGTCAAGGGGCACATCGGCGAGCAGGACACGTCCGGCCGAGGTACAGGCCGCGGGCACGCAGCGCCCCTCCCAACCCACGCGCGACTCGCGTAACGGCGAGAACGACAAGACCGTTAAGACGTCGAGCCCCTGCAGCGTGCACAGGTGCACGGTCTCGTCGAGCTCGGCGACCAGCTCACGGATCACCGTGGGCGCAACCTGCAGGAGTCGCCCGGCGCTCGAGCGTGCCGCCAACGCGTAGACCCGCCACCCGAGTCGATACTCGCGCGTCATAGGGTCGCGCTCGACCAGATGCTCGTGCTCCAGTGCCCGCAGTGAGCGCGACACCTGGCCCTTGTCGCGGTTCACCAGCTGCGCGATTCGCACCGTGCCTAGTCCGCCGTAGGCGGCGTCATTGGCCCCGAGCACCTCGAGTAGCTCGAGGTCACGCACCAGTCCCGGTGCGCTGCGATCGATGCGTGTAGTCGGCACGGCGTGAGCATACAACTATCATGTCAGTTTTGACAACCATATTTCCCGAAATCTCCTCATTGGTCCGGCGACACCACCAGTGTTGGCCCGTAACTCCCTTATTTTTTCTAGGTTTTTCTAAGTTATCCTAAGTTGTCGATTCTGCACTTTACTGTTGCCAAAGTTATCCCTTGTGCTACCATCAGGCGGTCAGACAGTGCACGCGGACCGTTGTACGACGAGTGTCGTAGGGCGATCCCCGAAAGGAGGCCTCGCGATGACGCCCTTTGGCGAACCCATACAACTTGGTGAAAGTTTCGTCGGCGACGGCGCGAACGCGGCCCACATCAACACCGTGCTCGGACGTAGCGGCAGCGGCGCCGAGACCGCGTGGGCGACGGCCCTGGCGACACCCCGCGCTGGCTTCGCGCCCTTCGTGACCATCCTGCAGCCGGGCGTGCCGGTCAAGCCGTTCACCCTGTTCGTCAACAAGGCCGCGATCGAGGGTGACGTCCACGGCACCATCACTTGGGGCGCGGCCCAGGCCGGCGTCGCCGCCGGCGTCGCCGACGCCGTCGTCGCCGGGATCATTCCCGAGTCCGAGGTCGACGACCTGCGGATCATCGCCGCTGTCTGGGTCAACCCGGCCGCGAACGACGAAGACGCCGTCTTTCGCAACAACCGCGAGGCGACGCGCACGGCGCTCACCAACGGGGTCAACCGTCTACCCGCCACCGCCGACGTTCTCGCGGCGCTCGAACATCCCTACAACCCGTTCTACGCTGGCGAACGGTGAAGATCACGAACGTCACCCTGGAGCGCTTGCGCCTGCCCCTCGAGCCCGCCTTCCACGCCGCGTGGGACCGGTCGCCGCGGCGGGCATTCGACGCGACGGTCGTGCTGATCGACACCGACGAGGGGATCCGCGGCATCGGATCGGGTGACACCATGGACGGATTCGAGCCGTACCTCGACTACTTCATTGGCGAGGACCCACTGCGCATCCAGCGCCACGTGGAGGTCCTCGAAACCATCAACTTCCACGCCGGGCACTATTGGCCGTTCGAGGCCGCACTCTGGGACGTGATTGGCCAGGCTCTGGAGCAGCCCGTCTCCGTGCTCTTCGGCGGAGCCACCGACCGCATCCCTGCCTACGCATCGCTCGGTGAGATCAAGTCCCGCCAGGACCGGGTCGACTCGGTGCTGTCACTTCGCTCGATGGGGTTCCGCGCAGTCAAGTTGCGTGTCGACCAGTTCCGCATCGACGAGGGCATCGAGGCCGTCGCGGCGGTGCGCGAGGCAGTCGGCACGACCATGGAGATCATGGTCGACTTCAACCAGGCGTGGCGTATGCCCGGGGACATCGTGCCATCACTGGACGTGCGCGCGATCGCGCGCATCAGTGACGCCTTGGCCGAGCTCGACGTGTTCTGGATCGAAGAGCCGCTACCCGCCGGTGACGTTCGCGGACTCGCCGCGCTGCGTAACCAGACCGCGCTGCGCGTGGCCGGCGGCGAGATGTGCCGCAGCGTGCCCGAAGTCCTCGCCTATTTCAACGCCGACGCCCTCGACGTCTATCAGCCCGACGTGGTGCTCGCCGTGGGCATGCTTCGCGCGCGACTGGTCGCCCAACTCTGCCAGGCCCAGCACCGGTGGTTCACACCCCACACCTGGACCAACGGGCTCGGGCTGCTCGCGAACCTCCACGTCGTGGCCGGGGTCGGCGGCGGGCCGTTCTTCGAGTTCCCCTTCGATCCTCCGGGTTGGACCATCGAGCGCCGCGACTTCTTCCTGCGCGAGCCGGTAACCATCGACTTCGATGGCAACGTCGTCGTGCCGAATCGCCCCGGCCTCGGTGCTCAGCTCGACGAGGACGCCATCGCCCGATGGCGGGTCGGAGCCTGATCGTGACGCGCGACCTCGCCGCGGCGCCCAACTGGCGCGAGCGTTCGATCGACGTTCGTCCCGATGGGCGCGCGTGGATCGACGGTCGCGCCGTCGACGCGGTGGATGGTGCGACCTTTGACGACGTCAGCGCGATCGACGGTCGTGTACTCACGGCCGTCGCGTCTGGTGACGTCGCTGACGTCGACGCCGCCGTACGCGCGGCGCGACGAGCCTTCGATGCCGGCGTGTGGTCCCGCGCACCGCTACGCCAGCGCAAGACGATCCTTCGCCGCTTCGCCGATCTCATTGTCGAGCACGTCGACGAGCTCGCGCTGCTTGAGACCCTCGACGTCGGCAAACCCATCCGAGAGTCACTCACCGTCGACGTGCCGGGTGCGGCGCGCTGCATCGAGTGGTTCGCCGAGACCGTCGACAAGCAGTACGGCGAGGTCGCCCCGACCGACTCGGGCTCGCTCGCGATGATCACGCGTGAGCCCCTGGGCGTCGTCGGGGCAGTGGTGCCCTGGAACTACCCGCTGATCATCAGCTCGTGGAAGATCGCGCCGGCCCTGGCCGCGGGAAACAGCGTGGTCTTGAAGCCGGCCGAGCAGTCCCCGTTGACGGCGCTTGTCCTCGCACGCCTCGCGAGCGAGGCCGGACTACCCGACGGCGTCTTCAATGTCGTGCCGGGCTTCGGTCCGACCGCCGGCGCCGCCCTTGGACGTCACCTCGACGTCGACAAGATCGCCTTCACCGGATCCGGCGACGTCGGGCGACGCTTCCTCGCCTACGCGGCCGAGTCAAATATGAAGTCGGTGTCCCTTGAATGTGGCGGCAAGTCACCCCAGCTGGTGTTCGCCGACGCGACCGACCTCGACGCCGCCGCGTCGAGTGTCGCGTTGGGGATCTTCTACAACCAAGGCGAAACCTGCAACGCGGGATCGCGCCTGCTCGTTGACGCACGGATCGCCGACGACTTCACCGCGGCGGTGGCGCGCGCGGGCGAGGCACTGGTGATCGGGGACCCCCTCGACCCGGCCACCGCGATCGGCGCTCTCGTCGACCGTGACCAGTTCGAACGCGTCGCAAATTACGTCACCCTCGGTGTCGCCGAGGGTGCGACCATCGTTTCGGGCGGAACGAGGGTGCGTGAGGACCTCGGGGGCTATTACTTCGCCCCCACGGTGCTCGCCGGAGCCACCAACGACATGCGCGTCGCGCGTGAGGAGATCTTCGGACCCGTGCTCGTGAGCATCGCCTTCACCGACGAGACCGAGGCGATCGCCCTCGCCAACGACAGCGACTTCGGACTCGCTGCGGGTGTCTGGACGGCCGACCTGCGTCGAGCTCACCGCGTCGCCGCGGCGCTGCGCGTCGGCACCGTCTGGGTGAACACCTTTGACGCGAGCGACGTTGCGACACCCTTCGGGGGCATGAAGCGCTCGGGCTTCGGCCGCGACCGCTCGCTGCACGCCCTCGAGGAATACAGCCAGTTGAAGACCACCTGGCTCGACCTGCACTGAGTTCGATCCACCAAATAGAGGAGAACACCATCATGCGAGTAGGTTTCATCGGTCTGGGCCACATGGGTGGCGCCATGGCGATCAATATCCGTGCCGCCGGGTACGAACTCGTCGTCTATGACGTCAGCGACGCCGCCGTCGACACGGTGGTCGCCGTCGGCGCGACGCGCGCGGCTAGTGCAGCCGAACTGGCCGAGGCCGTCGACGTGGTCGTGACGATGCTACCCGGACCCGTCCAGGTCCGCTCGGTGATGACCGGGCCCAACGGCGTGCTCGAGCACCTGGCCCCCGGTGCCACGTGGATCGATATGAGCACGAGCTCCCCCGGCCTCGGGCGCGAGCTCGCCGCGACAAGCACCGAGCGGGGACTCGGCCAACTCGACGCCCCGGTCAGTGGCATGGCCAAGGGGGCCAAGGCCGGCACGCTGCAGATCTTCGTCGGCGGCGACGTGGCGCTCTACCTCGCCCATCGTCCCCTGCTCGAGTCGATGGGCGATCCCGAGCGGATCTTCCACGCCGGACCAATCGGTGCCGGCCACACCGTCAAGTTGCTGCTCAACCTGCTGTGGTTCGACCACGCGGTGGCCGCCGCCGAAGCCTTTGTGATGGGTCGTCTCGCCGGCATCGACCTCGACGTCCTGCAACGCTCGCTGGTCGCAAGTCCCGCCAACAGCCACTTCATCGAGCACGACATCAACTCGGTCTTCGACGGTGACTACGACGAGTCCTTCGCCATGCGACTTGTCTGCAAGGACCTCGGCCTCGCTGTCGACATGGGACGCGACCTCGGCGTGCCCGTCGAGATGGCAGCCCTGGTCGAGCAGACCCACCGACGCGCGCTCGCGGCCTACGGCCCCGAAGGCGGCGAGATGCTCGCCGTCAAGCTGCTCGAGGATCTCACCAACACGCCGTTACGCCGAGCGGTCGGCTGAGTCGTGTTCGGTGAGCAGCCGCTCTCGATCGCCCCGTTGCCCACCCTCTGGTTCGGTATCGGCGAGGCCGATCGGCTCGCCGAGGCGGTTCGCCTCGTCGATGCGTCGCGGGCCTTCCTCGTCACCGACGAGGCGTTGCGACACGTCGGGATCCCCGACGGTCTCGCCGAAGGTCTGCGCGCCGCCGGCGTAGAGGTCGAAGTCTTCGACGGGGTCATCGCGAATCCGACGACCGCCACGCTCGACGCCGCGGCGGCGGCGCTTCGTGTCTTCGGACCATCTGCGGTGATTGCCGTTGGCGGCGGGTCTTCGATGGACGTGGCCAAGGGTGTCGCCATCGCCGGGGTGAACGTGGGTTCGGGACGCGACTTCGACTACCGAAATGAGCAGCCCGTGCCCGCACTCCCGGTCATCGCGGTACCGACTACCAGCGGGACGGGGTCCGAGACCAACGCGTTCGGGGTCATCGACGACCCACAGTCCCACGAGAAGTTCTACGTGGGTCACGCCTCGGTGCTCCCGAGGTTCGCCATCATCGACCCCGTGCTAACGGTCGGTCTGCCGGCGCGCGCCACGGCGTCCACCGGCATGGACGCACTCGCCCACGCGCTCGAATCCCTCGCCTCCAAGAACCCGAACCCGTTCGCGACGGGGGTCGCCCTCGAGGCGGCGCGCACCATCGCGACCTGGCTCCCCGTCGCCGTTGCGAGCGGGGCGGACCTCGAGGCACGCAGTCACCTGGCCCTCGCCGCGCATCTGGCCGGCGTGGCCTTCGCCTCGGGTACCGGGCTCGGCCTCGGCCACGGCATCGCCCACGCGGTGAGCGCCGCGACGGGCGCAGTGCACGGCGAGGTGCTGGCCGCGGTCCTCGCGCATCTGATGCGCTCAAACCTCGACCTTCGCGAGGACGTCTACGCGCGCCTCGCGATCGCATTAGGGGTCGGTGACCACACCCGGTCGACCCGCGAGAACGCCGAGTCGGCCATTGAGGCGGTCGCGGACCTCGCCGCGCGCGTCGGCACGCCACTGACCCTCGCCGAGCAGGGCCTCACACCCGAGATGCTCGACACGGTCGCCACAGCCGCCCAGCGCGACGAGGTCACCCTCAACGCACCTCGATTCCCCACGGTGGCCGAGGTCCGCGCCGTACTGGCTGCGGCGCTCTGACCGCTACGGCCGGGTCGCGCCCTCGAGGTTGATGCGCGGCGGCTCACCGCCGCTCATCCAAGCCACGCGCTGCTCGCTCGTGCGGATCGCCGCGTGCTCGTGGGTGAGGATCCAGAAGCGGTTCTCGAGCACGGCTGTCGTCACGGCCTCGGCGACCACGCTCGGGTCGATGCCCGCGCGAACCGCGTCGCTCGCCATCGCGCCGATGGCGCGCACCGTCGGCTCGTCGTTGTAGGCCCGCAGGTCCTCGGGCATGTTGCGCTCGGACTCGTCGATGCGCGTGCGCACGAAGCCCGGGCAGAGCACCGAGGTCCCCACGTGCTTGCCCGAGAGGCGAAGTTCGTGGAAGAGCGTCTCGGCGATCCCGACGACGGCGAACTTGCTCGCACAGTAAGGTCCCATGCCGGGCACGCCGCCGAGACCCGCCAGCGAGGCGGTGGAGACGACGTGGCCCTCGTCCTGTTCGAGGAAGAGCGGCACGAAGGCGTTGATGCCGTTGATCACCCCGTCGACGTTCACCCCCATAACCCAATCCCACACGGCCTTGGGCGTGCCGATGGCCGGACCGGCGCCGACCCCGGCGTTGTTGAAGATGAGGTGGGCGGCGCCGAAGTTCGCGAGTGCCGATTCGCGAAGCGCGATGACGTCGGACTCGACCACGACGTCACAGGCGACGCCGACGACCCGAGCTCCGGCGTTCGAGAGTGTCGTTACCGCGCGCGCGAGCGCGGCCTCCTCGACGTCGCCGAGCACGAGGGACGCGCCGGCAGCCGCCATGCGCGTCGCCGTCGCCAGGCCGATCCCACTCGCCCCACCCGTGATGACAGCCGTTCGACCAGCGAGTTCCATGATCCCCCTTGCGTGGGTTAGACGAGCTTGAGCTCTTGACGATAGACGCGTGCCGGACCTTGACGATGAATCGTGGCCGCGAGCTCGGTGAAGGCGTGGGCCACGTCACTCTCAGGCTCGTAGACGACGACCGGGTCACCGAGGTCGCCACCACTGCGCAGTCGCGGGTCGAGGGGGATCTGGCCGAGCAACGGGATGCCGAGGTCACTCGCCAGCTTGGCGCCGCCGCCGGCGCCGAAGATCTCGTAGCGCTGGCCGTCGTCGCCGACGAACCAGCTCATGTTCTCGATCACCCCGCGCACGCTCAGCTTGAGGGCCCGCGCGGCGTAGGCGCTGCGCTGGGCGACGCGCTGGGCGGCTGGCTGGGGGGTGGTTACGACGTACATCTCGACGCGCGGCAGGATCTCGGACAACGTGAGCGCGACGTCG
>JAJYPU010000005.1:17199-46291 GCA_021795095.1 Actinomycetes bacterium
CTGCTCGTCGGGCACGAAGTAGCCCATCGAGATACAGCGCACCCCGTGGGCGAGGGTCGGGATCACGGTGTCGCCGAGCACGATGGGGTCGTGGTCGGCGCCGAGCATCTTGGGCAGTGAGAAGCCGTAGACGTCGGCGTCGAGGATGCCGACCTGGTGGCCGGCCTGGGCGAGCGCGATGGCGAGGTTGACCGTCACCGAGGACTTGCCCACGCCACCCTTGCCCGAGGAGATGCCGAGCACGCGGGTCTTGGCGAGCTTGTCGAGGAACTTGGGCGTCGCGGTGTCGTGGTGGTGGTCCGGACCGGACTCGGCGGTCATGTTGCCGCGCAGGAAGTTGCGTAGCCCCAGACGCTCGTCGTCGGTCATGGCGCGCACGCTCACCATCGCACCCGGTGCGACGTCGGCGATCTCGTCCTCGAGCCAGGCGCGGTTCGGCCACTCGACGACCGGGAGCACCAACTCGACGCTCAGACCGTCGCGGTCCTCGACGGTGCCAAGAAAGCCCAATTCCTCAAGGGTGCGAACCAGTTGGGGCTCGGTGATCGCGCCAATCGCCCGGCGTAGGTCCTCTGACATGGGTGTCTCCTCGTGATCGCCCCCGTACGAGGTTACCGTCGCGAAAGCGGGGCCCCGCTCGTAGACTGCCCTGCGTGAGTACCAACGAGCGCGAACTCGACCCGGGCCTCTTCAACGCCACGGTCACGAGCCTCACCCACTCCTTCGGTGACCGCACCCGACGCGCCATCTACCTCTACCTGCGCGAGAACCCCGGCACGACCGCGGCCGAGCTCGCCGAGCACTGCCAGGTCCACGCGAACGTCGTGCGCCACCACCTCGAACGACTGGCCGAGGGCGGCTACGTCACCTACGACAACCTGCGAAAGACCACCGTCGGTCGCCCGGCGAAGGGCTACCGGGTGGTGGACACCGCGCCGGCGATGGAGGCGGCGGTGCGCCGCGACGCCCTACTCGTCGCACTGCTCGAGCGAGCCCTCGACCGACTCGGCGCGAACGAGGCCGAGTCCATCGCCCACCAGGTCGGCGTCGAATACGGTCGCGGCCTCGGCGCGAACGGGGCGACCCTCGAGACCGGCCGACCGGTGAAGGCCGCTCTCGCCTCGATCGCGGGACTGCTCAACGCGCACGGCTTCGCCGCGCGCGCCGAGGACGAGGAGAACGGCATCTCAGTCGTCTCGGAGAACTGTCCCTTCGGTCTCGCGGCCCGTCACCACCCGGTGCTCTGTGCGGTAGACCGCGGGCTGATCGCGGGCATGCTCGAAGGCGTCGGCAGCGCGCGCACCGCGGTGACGCTCTCCTCGCGGGCCCTCGGCGACGACGCCTGTCGCCACCAACTCAATTAGCGATTACTCGGACCGACCGGGCGTGACGACGCGCACCGAGTTGCGACGCGCGGCCTCGATCAGTCGGTCGTCGTAGGCCACAATCCCCTCTAGGTCCTCGCCGAGCTCGAGTGCCGACGCCAGGTGCAGTGCATCGAGCGAGCGAATCGACGAGGGCTCGGCGAGACCAGCGTTCACGTAGGTTGAAGTGCTCGGCAGTATGAGCGACACCGTCGCCACGGCCTCATCGACGACCGCGCGGTCGACACCGAGACGGGTCGCGGCCCGCAGCGCCTCGGTACGCAGTAGGTGCGAGGACCAGAGCGAGTCATGGGCCACGCACCACGCCCGCAGCGCGGGCGACTCGTCTTCGAGTACGAGCAACTTGAGGAACGCCGAAGTGTCGAGGTACCAGACCATCAGCGCTCGCCGCGCAGTTCGTCGAGCACCGTCGAACTCGCGCGTGCCCCCGGCACGGGTGACGCGAGTGACGCCACATCGCGTCGCGCGGGTTCGACCCGACCCGACGCCACCAACGCCGCCGCACGGGTGACGTTCGCCGGCGAACTCAGGATGGCGACCAAACGACCCCGGTCGGTGACCCCGATGACCTCGCCCTGGGCGACGCGGCGAAGTGCGGCCGACGCGTGCTGTTGGAGCTCGCGGACGCCGATCGTCTTCATATGCGTCAATTGTAGTACATGAGTCTTCGGGTCGTTCTATTCGATTCGCCCTGATCCGAGGGGCTGCTTTCAGCCAGTCAGCCCGTAGCGCGCGAGGTAGGGCGCCGCCACCGCGCGCTGGGCGGCCGAGGGGTGCAGCGCGAGGAACACCCGGAACTGGGTCTTCGCGAGCGCGGCGTTGCCCGGGGTGTCACTCGCCGCAATCGCGTAGTAGAGACGTGCACCGGGGTCGCGCGGCGCGAGGGTGATCGCGCGGCGAAGCAGCGACGTGGCGTAGGCGACGAGCCGGGCGTCCTTCGCCGAGCTACCGGCCGAGAAGTCGAGCCACCCCGTCTGGGTGATCGCGACCACGTTGCGCGGATCGAGTCCAAGCACCTGGGCGTAGGCGGCGAGGGCCGCCACGTCGTTCTGGTTGGCGACGTCGGCCTCGGCCTCGGTGAGCAGTTGGGTGATCTGTGCGCTGTGGCCGAGGGTGACCGACCCGGTGATCGAGGTGCCGGCCTGGCGGGGCCCGATCGCGGACCACAGGATGACCGCGAGTGCGCCAGCGAAGGCGAGTGCCGCGACGAGCAGCCACCGCCGACGCCGTACCCGAACGGCGGGCGGACGGTCCACCGTCGGTTCGGACTCGGCAATTGCGGCGGCGCGCTCGACGAGCGTGGCGATCGCGGCGCGCTCGCGCGCCTCGATCGTCGCGAGCGCCGCGTCGCTCAGCTCGCCCGCGGCGAACTCACGGCGCGCGTCGGAAAGGGAGGCCTCGCGCAGCGCCAGCTCGTCGTCGATCTCGCGGCGCTCGCTCATCGTCGCCTCGCCAGGCGCGCCACGACCCCGATCAGCACGAGAACGCCGAGCAGGGGCACGAGCCAGAGCACGACCCCGATCCCCGATGTCGGGGGGCTCAACAGGACCGACGGGCCGTAGGTCGACTCGAGCCGGGTGAGGATCGACGAGTCGCTCACCCCGGCGGCGACGAGCTGGGTAATCTCGTGGCGCACCGCGAGCGACGAGGTCGAGGTCGACTGGGCGACCGACAGGTCTTCACAGGATGGGCAGCGCACCAGCGTCTCGAGGTGCGCGACGCGCGCGGCCGCACTCGGCGCGTGCGGGTTCACGACCGCGACCACGACCACGACCACGACCACGACGAGCGCGGCGAGGAAGGTCCACACGGACCCGAGGCGTCTCACGCGCGCACCCGCGCGACGACCTGGCGCAGCTGGGTGGCCGTGACCGGACCGAGGAGGGTCGCCGCGATGCGGCCGTGGGCGTTGATAATGAAGGTGGTCGGTGGCGAGGTCACCCCGTAACGGTTCGCGATCACGCCGCCGGGGTCCACGACCGAGGGGTAGAGCGAGCCGTAGTGGCGCGAAAAAGCGCTCGCCGCGGCGACCGAGTCGTTGAAGACCACCCCGACCACGGCCACCCCGCGATCGCGCATCGCCCAGGCGAAGGTCGACAGCTCGGGCGCCTCGGCGACACACGGCCCGCACCACGAGGCCCAAAACGAGAGCACGACGACCTTGCCGCGATCGCTCGCGAGCGAGAAGTGTCCCCCGCCGAGCTCGGACCCGACGACCGCGGGGGCCACGTGGCCGAGCAGCGGACTCGGGGCACTCGTCGCCTCTGAGACAGGGTGTCTCGTCGCGAGGAGCAGTGAGAGGCCCGTCGCCACCACGAGCACGGCGATCGCGCTGAGCGCCACCGAGCGTCTCACGCGGCCTCCTCGACGTGGCGTCGACGCACGAAGGCGACAGCGCTGCCGAGCCCGACGAGTAGTCCGCCGATCCAGAGCCAGGCGAGCAGGGGCTCGACGGTCACCCCGAGCACGACTGAGCCGGCCGGCAGGTTGCTCGCGAGCTGGGCGCCCGAGGCCGCGCCGTTGCCGCCCACGGCGTCAAAGGTCACGTAGACGTCGCGCACCAGGTTCGAGTCGATCGCGGGCGTGCCGACCGACTGGGTCGAGCGCCCGTTGAAGGTGGTGATAGCCGGGTAGAGCGTCGCGTGCCCGACGGTGACGACGAGCTCGGTCGCGTGCTCGAGGGCGTTGCTAACGGTGCGAAAGCCGTGGAATCCGACGTACTGGCCGGCGACCACCGTCGACTGGCCGGTCGCGAGGGTGACCTCGCTGCGCGTCGCGTACGAGGTCGAGGTCACGATGCCGAGCGCGAGCACGACGACCCCGAGGTGCACGATCATCCCGCCGGTCGAGGGCGCGCGCAGCGCGCGGCGAAGCGACCCGCGCCGGTGCGCGGCGAGTAGCGCCAGACGAAGCGTGCGCAGCGCCGCCCCGGCAGCGGCGGCCGCGAAGAAGCAGGCGACGAGCTCGACCCAGCGGTCCACGCCGGCGAGCAAGAGCACGACGACGAGCGCGAGCGCCGACCAGGCCGAGATGCGCACCCGTCGCCAGAGCACCGCGACGTCGACCGTGCGCCAGCTCACGAGCGGGGCGATGGCCATGAGCGCGAGCAGTAGCACCGACAGTGGGGCCGCGACCGCGGCGAAGTAGGGCGAGCCCACGGTGACCTGGGCGCCGTTCACCGCCTGGTAGAGCAGGGGAAAGACGGTCCCGAGCAGCACCACGATCGCAAAGCCCACGAAGAGCACGTTGTTGGCGACGAAGAGCCCCTCGCGCGAGAGGGGGTGGTCGACCCCGACGGGGCTGCGCAACCGGTCACCGCGCCAGGCGAGCAGTCCCCCGCCACCGACCACGACGACGAAGAAGAACCCGATGAGCAGCGGCCCGAGCGTCGAGGACGAGAAGGCGTGCACGCTCTGGAGGACCCCCGAGCGGGTGAAGAACGTCCCGAGCACCGTCAGGGCGAAGGTCGCGATCGCGAGCGAGAGGTTCCAGATCCGAAACAGGCCCCGACGGTCCTGGACGATGACCGAGTGGATGTAGGCGGTCGCGGTCAGCCAAGGCAAGAGTGCAGCGTTCTCCACGGGGTCCCAGCCCCAGAAGCCGCCCCAGCCGAGCACCTGGTAGCTCCACCACGCCCCAAGCACGATGCCAAGCGAGAGCGCCCCCCACGCGAGCACCGTCCAGCGACGCTGCTCGAGGGGCCAGCGGTCCTGGACTCGGCCCGTGACGAGCATGGCGATCGCGAAGGCGAAGGGCACGCTGAAGCCGACGAAGCCGAGGTAGAGCAGGGGCGGGTGCATCGCGACGAGCGGGTTGTCCTGCAAGAGCGCGTTTGGACCGGCCCCCTGGTGCACGACGGCGGGATTGGCGAGGAAGGGGTCGGCCGGCCCGACCATCAAGAAGGTGAAGAAGGCACTCGACGCGAAGAGCACCGCCGAGGCCACGCGCACGACGTCGTCGTCGCGTTCGCGCCGGTAGTACAGCACGACCCCAACGAGCAGGCCGTTGAGCAGCAGCACCCAGAGCAGCAGCGAGCCCTCGAGGGCCGACCACATACCCGTGATCGAGTAGAGCAACGGCGTGAAGGTCGCGTTGTTCTCGGCCACGTACGCGAGCGAGAAGTCGTGCGTGATGAGCGCGTACTGCATCACCGCGACGCTGAGCACGACCCCGCCGAGGGCGAGCAGCGCGAAGAACCGTCCGTGGGCCGCGCGACTACGTCGCCCGCGCCACTGGTCGAGGGCCCCGAGGACGGCCGCCGCGAGGGCGAGGTCCAACCCGACGCGCCCGAGCGTCTCGATCATCGCACCGACCCGTTGGGGGCCTTCACGCGGTTGGGGTACTTGGCGATGTAGGCGGCGGTGTGCTTGACCATGATCGCGCTGCCGAGGAACGTCGTCGAGCTCGCCGAGGCGAAGTGCCCGACGACCACGACCGGGATGTTCGCCTGGAAGAGCTGAGGCGGCGTGCCGGTCGCCGCCACGGGGATCGAGCCGCGAGGTCCCGTCACGACGAAGTCGGTGCCGACGTTGGTGCGCCGGATCGTGTGGGGCGCGACGACTCCCTCAAGACGGATGACCCCGGTACCGATCGACTCACGGCTCGCGAGGACCTCGTCGACGGTCTTGAAGTAGTTGAGGTTGTGCAGTAGCCCCTGGCTGAGCAGCGCCACGATCGCGAGGGCGAGCACCACCAGCACGGCGAGCGAGCGTCGCCGGCTGCGGCTCGCCGACGGTGGCGGCGCGACCGGGGTGAGCTCGGGCCGCTCAGTGACGGCCACGGGTGCGCCACCAGATCGAGAAGGCGTAGAGCGCGAGGCCACCGAAGGCGAACCCGTAGCCCGCGAGAACGTAGTTCACGACTGGCCCTCGAGGACCCGCGCGGCGAGCGCGTCTTCGATGGCGCTGGCCCCGAGCGTCTCGCGCGCGACCTCGAGACGGTAGCGCGCGCGCACCAGCCAGCAGTAGGCGAGCGAGAAGGCGATAAAGCTGATGAGCAGCGTCCAGGCCATGATCCCGTGGATGAGCAGCGTGCGGTTCGCGGTGAAGACCGTCGCGCCCTGGTGCAGGGTCTTCCACCACAGCACCGAGAAGTGGATGATCGGCACGTTGATCGCCGAGAGCACCGCGAAGACGGCGCTGCGCTTGGCGCGCAGCTCGGGGTCGTCGTTCGCGCGACGAAGCGCGAGGTAGCCCACGGCGAGCAGCCCCAGGATCGCCGTCGAGGTAAGCCGCGCGTCCCAAGCCCACCAGACACCCCAGGTCGGTCGGCCCCAGATCGAGCCGGTGATCAACGTGAGCGATATGAAGACGAGGCTGACCTCCATCGCGCTGTGGGCGACGCGGTCGGCGGTGGCCGACCGGGTGCGCGGCCACAGGTAGAGCACGCTCGCGATCGTCGCGGTGCCAAAGGAGAGGTAGAGCGCGACCCAGGCGACCGCGGGGTGCACGTAGACGAGCCGCGCGAGGTTGCCCTGGACCTTGTCCGGGGGGGTCACGACGAGTCCG
The DNA here is from genome assembly GCA_021795095.1 of Actinomycetes bacterium. Next base: position 24,092 of record JAJYPU010000005.1, read on the forward strand.
AGCCAGATCGTGAGGGCCATGGCGACGAGGGTCACCGGGCCGAGTAGACGTTGAGCGAGCTGTTTCATCACGATTCCTCGAGAACACCGTAAAGGAGTACGCCGACCGCGAGGTACGCGACCAGCGCGACCAGCGTAATGACCCACCACTCCCAAGGCGACCCCCCGGCGAGCGCGGCTGAGAAGGACCGCTCGCCCGCGATCAACAGCGGGGCGAAGCCCGGCAGCGCGAGCACCGGGAGCAGGGTCGTCGGCGCCGCGCCCTCCCCGGTCAGGGCCCCGTACAGCGTCCCGGCGGCCGCGAGCGCGGCCAGGGTGAGCACGAGGCTCGGCACCGCTTCGAGTGAGCCCGCGAGCGCGGTGTGCAAGAACAGCACCGTCCCGGCGAGCAGCACCGCGCCGATCACCCAGAGCTCGACGGCGAGCGCGAGCGCCTTGCCGAGGAAGACCCCGCCGGGGTCGAGCCCGAGCGTGGCGACCGACGCGCGGGTCCCCGGGGTGCGCTCGATCGCCTGACTGCGGTTGATCGCGAGCAGGGTGACGAGCAGCACCACGAGGTAGAACAGTCCCGGACCGGCGCTCGAGTGCCCCGCGCGCGTCGGTCCGAGCGCGAGGCCGCTCAAGACGAGCGCCATCACGCCAAAGGGCACGACCTGCCAGAGCAGGACGCGGCTTCGCCACTCGATGCGCAGGTCCTTGCCCGCGACGAGCCGGGCCGTCGCGATCACGAGGAGGCCACGACCCGTCCCCCGGCGAGGGTGAGCGTGCGGCGCGTCTGGGTGGTGCGCAGGGGGTCGTGCGCACTCGCCACGACCGTCGCGCCCGCCGCGACGACGTCGACCAGGAGCTCATCGAGCAGGGCTCGACCGGCGTCGTCCAGTGAGGCGTAGGGCTCGTCGAGCAGCCAGATCTCGGGCCGACGCACCAGCAGCCACGCGAGGGCGAGCCGGCGGCGCTGGCCGGCCGAGAGCCGTCGGGTCGTGGTGTGGGCACGCTCGGCGAGGCCCACGCGCGCGAGCGCCGGGCCGACGTCGGCGAGGGGCCGGTTGAGGGCCCGACAGGCGAAGTGGAGGTTCTCCTCCACGCTCAGGTCGTCGTAGAAGGAGCCCTCGTGGCCGAGCCAGCCGACCCGGCGACGCAAGACTCGACGGTCCCCTCGGGCGAGGTCCACCCCCGCGACGACCCCGCGGCCCCGCGAGAGCGGGTCGAGCCCCCCGAGCAGGCGCAGCAGGCTGGTCTTACCCGCCCCGTTCGCGCCCACGACGACCGTGAGCGACGCGGGCTCGAGCGTGAGCGTCACGCCGGCGAGCACGGGAAACCCCCCCGTGAGTACGACGGCCTCCTCGAGCTCGGCGACGGGCGGGACCGTCACCGTTCCAGGGCGTGGACGTCGGCGGCCACCATCATCTCGATCAGGCCGTAGAAGTCGACGTCGCACTTCCACTCGAGCTCGCGATGGGCCTTGGTGGCGTCACCGACGAGCAGGTCGACCTCGGCCGGTCGCAGGAAGGCCGGGTCCACGACGACGTGATCCTCCCAGGCCAGCCCAACCGTGGCGAAGGCGACCTCGCAGAGCTCGCGCACCGAGTGGGTCTCCCCGGTCGCCACGACGAAGTCGTCGGGCGTGTCGCGCTGGAGCATCGCCCACATGGCGCGCACGTAGTCCCCCGCGTAGCCCCAGTCTCGCTGAGCGTCGAGGTTGCCGAGGCGCACCTCGCGCTGGCGCCCGGCCTTGATGGCGGCGACGGCGTGGGTGACCTTGCGGGTGACGAACTCGAGGCCGCGCCGGGGCGACTCGTGGTTGAAGAGGATCCCCGACGAGGCGTGCAGCCCGTAGCTCTCGCGGTAGTTGACGGTGATCCAGTGGCCGTAAACCTTGGCGACGCCGTAGGGGCTGCGCGGATAGAAGGACGTCTGCTCGTTCTGGGGCACCGAGCGCACCCGGCCGAACATCTCCGACGAGCTCGCCTGGTAGAAGCGGATGGTGGGATCAACGATGCGGATGGCGTCGAGCAGTCGGGTCACGCCGAGCGCGGTCGTCTCCCCGGTCAGGACGGGCTGGCTCCAGGAGGCCTGGACGAAGCTCTGGGCCGCCAGGTTGTAGACCTCGCGCGGACGGTGGTCGCGCAGCACGTTGATCAAGGAGACCTCGTCCATCAGGTCGCCCGAGACGAGGGTCAGGCGGTCCTGGATGTGGCTGATGCGCTCGATGTTCACCGTCGAGCTGCGTCGCATCAGGCCGACGACGTCGTAGCCCTCGGCGAGCAGCAACTCGGCCAGATACGAGCCGTCCTGTCCAGTGATCCCGGTGATGAGCGCTTTGGGGGCCAGAACGTCCTCCACTCGGCCACGGCGATTGCCGACACGCCATGCTACTACCCGATTATTCGGACCTTCGCTCTATCCTGAGGACGTGCGCGTCGCCCAGGTCAGCTTCCGCCTCGGGGGCGTGGACGGGGTCTCCATCGAGGCCGCGAAGTGGGCGGGGGCGCTTTCTGCCCTCGGCCACGAGGTCGTCACGGTCGCGGGCGAGGGTCCGGTCGATCGTCGACTGGGTGGCCTCGCCATCGGGGCGGACAGCCCCCCGCACGCCGAGGAGCTCGAGGACGCCCTGCGCGACGCAGACCTCGTCATCGTGGAGAACCTGCTCTCGCTCCCCCTCAACCCGGGTGCGGCCGACGTCTGCGCCGCGGTCCTGCGCGACCGACCCGCGATCCTGCACCACCACGACCTGGCCTGGCAGCGCGCCCACCTCGCCCACTTCGACGACGTCCCCGACGACCCGCACTGGCGACACGTCACGATCAATGAGCGAAGCGCACTCGAACTCGAACAGCGCGGGATCACCGCGACGACGATCTACAACGCCTTTGACTGTGACCCGCCGGTCGGTGACCGGCGGGTCACCCGCGAGGTGCTGTTCGTGCACGACGAGCCCCTCGTCCTCTTCCCGAGCCGGGCCATCGCGCGCAAGAACGTCGCCGGCGCGCTCAGACTCGCCGGCAAGCTCGACGCCGTGCTCTGGCTGCTCGGCCCACCCGAGGACGGCTACGACGACGAGCTCGCGGCGCTGCTCGCCTCGAGCGCCGTCAAGGTCCGCCGGGGACCGGTCGGCTCGATCCACGACGCCTACGCGGCCTGTGACCTCGTGGTACTCCCCTCCACCTGGGAGGGTTTCGGCAACGCGACGATCGAATCGGTCACCCACCGCAAACCGCTCGCCGTCCACCCCTACCCGGTGCTCGCCGAGCTACGCGCCACGGGCCTCTCGTTCTTCGACCTCGAGGACCTCGCCGGGATCACCGCCTTCCTCGAGCACCCCGACGTCGCGCGAGTCGAGCACAACCTCGCGGTCGCTCGCACCCACTTCAATCTGGTCGACCTTCCGGGTCGGCTCGCGACCCTGCTCGGGGACATCTGGGGCCACTAGGCTGAGCCCGATGCTGATCGACCAGGACCGGCCCCGGTACGCGGAGCGGCGCGCGCATCTCTTCGGGGTGGCGCGCACGGTCTTCGCCGAGCGCGGCTTCCAGGCGACGACGATGGACGACATCGCCCGCGAGGCCGGCTTCACCAAGCCGATCCTCTATCAGTACTTCGCCTCCAAGTCCGACCTCTACCGCGAGATCGTCGCCGAGACCGCCCAGCGACTGCTCGCCCGGCTCACGGCCGCCGTCGAGGCCGTCGAGTCACCGCGCGTGAAGATCGAGGTGGCCTTTCGCGTCTACTTCGACATGGTCGTGCGCGAGACCGACGCCTTCCGGATCCTCTTCATCCACCGCCACGAGGGTGAGACCGCGAAGGAGCTCGCCCGCCTCGAGGTCGGACTGGTCTCGTTCCTCGAGCCCTACATCAACCTCTCGATCTCCGATGAGCACCGCCGCCAGCTCGCGGCCGGGGTCGTCGGGATCGCCGAGGGCGCCGCGATGACCTGGCTCGTCCAGCAGGACGCGAACGGCTGGCCCGAGCCCGCACCGGCCGAGGCCGAGCGCCTCGCCGCGCGAAGCGCCACCCTCGCCTGGGGTGGACTGCGCGCCGTCCAGCAGGACTGAGACCACGCGACGAGCGATAAGACCCAAATGGGGCCGTCCTCCCGGTGCCACGTTGATTGCCCGGTCGCGAACGAGGATCGAACTCGGTCCGCTCAGGCGGTAGGGGGTTCGCCCTCGCGTTACTTCCTCGTCCGCGCGACCCTCGCCGCACGGATCTGGGGGGCGGCCGCGAGCAATTCCTTGGTGTAGTCCTCGCGTGGCGACGCGAAGATCTCCTCGGTGCGACCGGTCTCGACCAGATTGCCTCGGTACAGGACGACGATGGAGTCGCACAGGTGACGCACCACGGCCATGTCGTGCGAGATGAACACGAGGGTGAGGTGATAGTCGCGAACGAGACCCGTGAGCAGGTTCAGGATCTGGGCGCGCACCGAAACGTCGAGGGCGCTGACGGGTTCGTCGGCGATGAGCACCTCGGGTGAGGGGCCGAGCGCGCGGGCGATGGCAATGCGCTGACGCTGACCCCCGGAGAACTGGTGGGCGTAGCGATTGGCGGCCGAGGTGGGCATCTCTACAGACTGCAGGAGCCCACGAACGCGCTCACCCTCGTCCACCTCGATCTTCAACGCTCGCAGCGGTTCGGCGAGCAGGTCGTGGACCTTCATCCGCGGGTCCAACGACGACATCGGGTCCTGGAAGACAATCTGCACCCGTCGTCGAAAGTCGCGCAGCTGTCGCTCGTCGCGCCCGCTGATGACCTCGTCGCGGTAGCGAACGGAGCCCGAGGTCGGCGCCTCCAGCGCCAGCAGCAGCCGTGACAACGTCGACTTGCCCGAGCCCGACTCGCCGACGATGGCGGTCGAGTCGCCCTCGTTCACGGTGAAGGAAATGTCGTTGAGCGCGGTGACCGAGGGACCGTGGCGCCCCCGGGTCTGGTAGATCTTGGACACGCCGCGCAGGTCGAACGTCGGTGAAGCACCGCTCATCGCGCACCGTCGCTCACGCGCTCGGCACGCTCGACGGGGTTCCAGCATGCGAGTGTGCGCGTGTCCTCGGTCAGGGTCGGCGGCATCTCGACGCACGCCTCGACGCTGCGATCGCAGCGATCGCGGAAGGGGCACCCGCGGGGGAACTGGCCGGCACTCGGCACGGTGCCGGGAATCGACGGCAGATCCGCACCGGAGGCGGACTCGGTCACCGAGAGGGCCCGCGAGGTGGCGAGCAGGGCCTTGGTGTAGGGGTGGTGGGGCTCGTCGATGATCTGAGCCACGGAACCGGACTCAACGACGTGACCGCCGTACATCGTCACCACGCGATCGCACACCTCGCTCACCACCGCGAGGTCGTGGGCGATCAAGAGCAGCGCGCATCCCTCTTCGTCGACCAGCCGGTCGAGCAGGTCCAGGACGCGGCGCTGGACGGTGACGTCGAGCGCCGTGGTCGGCTCGTCGGCGAGGATCACCTCGGGGTCACACGAGATGGCGCTCGCGATCATGGCCCGCTGTCGTTGGCCACCGGAGAGCTCGTGGGGGTACATCCTCGCGTAGCGCTCGGGCTCGGCGAACTCCACGCGCGCGAGTAGCTCGATCGCCGCCTTCTCCGAGGCGCGTCGCGAGAAGTTCTGGTGGATGCGCAATGTCTCGCCGACTTGGTCACCGATCCGGCGCGTCGGATTGAGGGCGCTCATCGGCTCCTGGAAGATCATGGCGATCCGGCTGCCGCGCAGTTCGCAGCGACGTCGCTCCGAGGCCGCGAGGAGGTCCTCGTCGGCGAAGCGCACCTCGCCGCTCGCGCTGAGCCCCTCGCCGAGCAGTCCCATGACGGCGAGCGCGGTCAGTGACTTGCCCGAGCCCGACTCGCCGATGAGCCCGAGGCGCTCGCCCGCGTCCACCTCAAAGTTCACGTCACTGACGAGCGATAGAGCGCTGCTCGACACGTTCAGATTGCGCACTTCGAGTAGAGACATCAGTGTCGACTCCTCGAGTCGCGCAGCTCGCCGATGCCGTCGCCGAGCAGGCTGAAGCCGAGGACGCAGATCACGATGGCGAGACTCGGCCACACCGTGAGCAGCGCGTCGTTGCCAAGGTAGTTCTGGCTCGACTGGAGCATGGTGCCCCACGACGCCGCCGGCGCGGCGGTGCCAAGCCCGAGGAAGTCGAGCGCGGCCTCGGCCAGCACCGTGAGCGAGAAGAGCAGGCTCATCTGGGCGATGATCGTGGTCGCGATGTTCGGCACGACGTGGCGGCGCAGGATCGCGAGGGGTCTTCGGCCGTATGCGCGGGCCGCGAGCACGTACTCCGAATTGAGTACCACGATGGCGTTGCTCCTGGTCACTCGGATGAAAACCGGGATGTAGGAGATACCGATCGCGAGTACCACCGTGGTCTTGGACGCGCCGAAGGCGGCGGCGAGCACGATGGCCGCGAGCAGCGCGGGGAAGCCGTAGAGGATGTCGGCGAGGCGCAGGACCACTTGACCGATCGCCCCCGGGCGCTGGGCAGCGAGCAGGCCGGCGGGGATGCCGATAACGGTCGCGATGAGGACCGAAAGCGCACCGACGAACATGGCGATCTGGGAGGCGGCCATCAGCCGGCTGAAGACGTCGCGACCGTACTCGTCGGTGCCGAGGAGATGGTGCAGGCTGGGCCCGGCGAGCGCGTGGGCGGGGTCGACGGCGAGCGGGTTGTAGGGGGTCCAGAACAGCGAGGTCAGCGCCGACGCGACGACGAGCAGCACGATGACCCCGCCGATCATCGAATTGGGATTGCGGAGCCACCGTCGCCAGGCGCGCGTGTCGTGAGCTGCCGGCGCGTCAACGAGCGCGTGGTCGTCGAGAGCTCCGCGGCCCGTTGCGCTCGCTGGAAGGTCGCTCACGACGAGCCCTTCAGTCGCGGGTCGAGCAGGCGGTAGGAGAGGTCCACCAGCAAGTTGAGCACGAGCACGGTGCCCGCGACCAGCATGGCGGTGTCCTGGACGGTGATTAGGTCACGGTTGTTCACCGAATCCAACAGCAAGAGCCCGAGACCCGGTAGGGCGAAGACGTTCTCCACCACGATGGCGCCGACAACCAGGCTGGCGAGCTCGAGGCCGAGCACGGTCACGAGTGGGATCGCCGCGTTGCGAAAGCCGTGTCGACGCAGTGCCTGGCCAACACGTAAGCCCTTGGAGCGCGCGGTGCGCAGGTAGTCCGAGCGCAGTTGCTCGAGGATCGAGGCGCGCACGTAGCGACTGAGGATGGCGCCTTCGACGAGACCCAGCGAGAACGCGGGAAGCACGAGGGCGCGAAGTGCCTGCAGGGGGTCGGACCAACCGGGGAAACCGCTCGTGGGAAACACATGCAGCTTTACGGTCAGCACGATGATCAAGATGAGCCCGGCGACCACCGACGGCACCGCCATGCCGATCTGGCTCAGTCCACCGATCAGTGAGCCCGAGAAGCGCCCATTACGCAGTGCGCCCGCGAAGCCGAGCGGCAGACCGATGGCGAGACCGATCACGAGGGCGAACAGCACGAGGGGGCCTGTGACCGACAGGGCCTGGGCGATCTGACTGCCGATGCTCAGGTGCGAGATGTACGAGACGCCCAGGTCGCCGTGGACCAGTCCGCCCATCCAGTCCAGGTACTGGCGCACGAGCGATTTGTTGAGTCCGAGTTGGATCGTGAGTTGGCGTACCGACTGCGGGGTCGCCTGGGTCCCGAGGATCACCTGCGCCGGCGATCCCGGCAGGACATTCAGCACGACGAACACCAGCAGGGAGGCTCCCCACAGGGCAACCAGCATGGTTGCCAACCGACGGACCAAGGGCATCGCTCCTAGGGCAATCTTTCTCATCGGACCGCTCATGGGCACGCATTCATAGTCGCACGTGTGCCAGCACCCTCAAGGGTGCTGGCACACGTGCGGCGTGCAACGTCGTCCAAAGGCATCAGGAGGCGAAGCCCTCCGAGACCACCTGCTTGGGCAGTGAGCCGCCGAAGGAGACGTAGCTGAGGTTGAACGACTCGGTGAGTCCGCTACCGGGCAGGCCCACGACGTTCTTGTCGGCGACGGTCAACTGGTCGGGGTTGTAGAGCCAGTTGTTTGCCGCGTCGGCGCTAATCTTGCGAACGATCGCGCGGAAGTCCGCCACTTCCTTCGCCGTCGTGGTCGCGGCGGTCGCGTTGTTCATCATCGCGGCCACCTGCTTGCAGCCCGCGTAGTTGAAGTAGTAGCCGCAGTCGCCGTACTCGCCGATGTCACGGGCCTCGACCTGATCGATGATCGTCAGCTGGTAGTTGTGGTCGGTAAAGACCTTGGAGATCCACAGCGCCCAGGCGATGTTCTTGATCGTGACCTTGATGCCGACGGCCGCGAGCTCGGCTTGGATGAGTGGACCCGCGGTGGTCGCGTACCCGTAGGGCGGCAGGGTCAAAGTGAGCGAGAACCCGTGCTTGTAGCCGGCCTCGGCGAGCAGCTTCTTCGCCTTCGCGGGGTTGTAGGAGTACGCCTTGTTCACGCTCGGCGTGTACCACGGGTCACCGGGGACCTGGTCACTCCCGATCACGGTGCCGTAACCCGCACCCACCGTCTTGAGGATCGCACTCTTGTTGGTGGCGTAGGTGATGGCCTGACGGACCTTCAGCTTCTTGAGCGGGCCCGCCGTGTTGTTCAAGGTCAGGTCGATTTTGCCCTCGGTCGGTCCGTGGATGACCTTGAAAGAACTGTTGTTCTTGAACTGGCTCACGTTCTGGGAGTTGTCGAGGTTGTCGATCACCTGGATCTGGCCGCTCTGCAGCGCGCTGTCCATGGTGCTCGGGCTCGAGAAGTACCGGAACGTCACCGTCGAGAGGTGCGGCTTGGGACCCCAGTAGTTCGGGTTCGCCGCCAGCACCACGTCGTAGTTCGAGATCTGTGACTGGTACATGTAGGGACCGGTTCCGACCGGAGCCGTCGCAATGCTCGCGACGGCCGCGGGGTCAAGGACCATGCCATTGCTGTAAGCCGCGAGGTTGTAGAGAAACTGGTTGTCGGGGTGGGTGAGCTTCACGACCACCGTCGAGGGGTTGGGAGCGGTCACCGAGCTGACGTCTGCGACGAGCGACTGATACGGGTAGCCCGACTTGGGGTCAACGGCGCGGTTGAGGCTGTAGGCCACGTCCGCCGCGGTCATCGGGTCTCCGTTGGAGAACGTGACCCCGGAGCGGACCGCGAAGGTGTAGGTCAGTCCGTCGCTCGAGACCTTGTAAGTGGTCGCCAACACCGGGATGACCGCGCCCTTCGGGTCTAGCTCGACCAGGTGCTGATAGACGTTGTAGTCGAAGACCTCATCGATCGCCGCCGAGGCGTTGGACGTTGGATCAAGGGAGGGCGGTGCCACCGCCGAACCAATCACCAGCGAGCCACCTGAGGAGGCCGCGCCCGAGAGCTGTGGGCTGCCCATCACCGAGCCGAGCACCACCAGCGTGAACGCCATCGGTACGGACACGACTGCGAGTCGGCTTCGTATTCCAAGACGAGTTTTCACTATCCCCCCTAATCACGAAGCGACCCACTCGACGTGCATGCAGCCTGGACCAGTGGTGCCTTCGTGTATCCAATATTTCGAATCCGGTATACCACGCCAGGATGGGCGTGTCAACCAGGTCCGCCCGGGCGCCTGCTGCTCGCCTCGACGCACTCGTTCACGACCCACCATCGGCACACCGCCCCCGAGCGTGGTCCGTCACACCTGCGAAGTGCCATCGCCCCTGCCATGACCCGGGTCGCCGCGGCCGAGCGAAAACACTCGTAACGGTTCGACGGTCAGCCCTCGAGCACGCGTGCCAGCGCCGCGCCGATGCGCTCGGGGCCGGGGAAGTACGCCCACTCCTGGCTGTGCGGGTACGGCGTGTCGTATCCGGTCACGCGTTCGATGGGTGCGCTGAGGTGATAAAATGCGTGTTTCTGAACGAGCGCGACCAGTTCGGCGCCGAATCCCGACGTCAAGGTGGCCTCGTGGACAACCACGCATCGCCCGGTCTTGGTGACCGACGCGACGATGGTCGCCAGGTCGAGCGGGATCAACGTTCGCAGGTCGATGACCTCGGCGTCTACGCCGTAGGTCTCGACCGCGGCGAGCGCGACGTGGACCATCGTGCCGTAGGCGAGCACCGTCACCTCGCTGCCCGGTCGTCGGATCGCGGCGGTGCCGAGGGGCGCGTTGTAGTACCCCTCGGGGACCTCGCCGAGCTCGTGGCGCGCCCACGGCACGGCAGCACGATCGTGGTAGCCGTCAAAGGGCCCGTTGTAGAGGCGCTTGGGTTCGAGGAAGATCACGGGGTCGTCGTCCTCGATCGCGGCGATCAGCAGTCCCTTCGCATCGTAGGGGTTCGACGGCATGACCGTCTTTAAGCCCGCGACGTGGGTGAATAGGGACTCGGGGCTCTGTGAATGGGTTTGACCACCGAAGATGCCCCCGCCCACCGGCATGCGCACCGTCAACGGCGCGCTGAAGTCACCGGCGGAGCGGTAGCGGAGCCGGGCCGCTTCCGAGACGATCTGATCGTAGGCTGGGTACATGTAGTCGGCGAACTGGATCTCCACGCACGGCCGCAGCCCGAAGGCGGCCATGCCGACGGCGGCCCCGACGATCCCCGACTCAGTGATGGGCGCGTCGAAGCATCGCGACACGCCGAAGCGCTGCTGGAGTCCCATCGTGCAGCGAAAGACCCCGCCGAAGTAGCCGACGTCTTCCCCGAAGACCACCACCGATTCGTCGCGCACCATCGCCACCGCGTGTGCATCACGGATCGCCTCGACCATCGTCATCTTCGCCATGATCAGTACCCGGCCTCTCGCTCTTGACTGGCCAAAGACTCGGGCATGGTCTTAAAGACGTCCTCGAAGATTTCGCGCGGCGAGGGCTTCGGGCCATCCTTCAGCGTTCCGAAGGACTCCGCCTTCAACTGGGCGGCCCCGACTTCGCTCTCGACCTGCTCACGCAGGGCCGTGAGTTGCGCCTCGTCCAGCTCACCGAGCACCATGAGATGCTTCGCCAGGCGCTCGATGGGATCACCGAGTGGCCAAGCGCTGGGCTCGTCGGCGGACCGGTAGCTGGCGGGGTCATCAGATGACGAGTGGGCGGCTGTTCGGTAGGTGACCCACTCCACGAGCGTGGGACCCAAGTTCGCCCGAGCGCGCTCGACCGCCCACGACGCCACGGCGTGGACCGCGAGATAGTCATTGCCGTCAACGCGCAGCGCGGCGATTCCGAATCCCCGGCCACGAGCGGCGAAGCTCGGGGCCTGCCCGCGCGCCACCGCCTCGCTCGTCGAGATCGCCCACTGATTGTTCACGACGTTGAGGATCACCGGCGCGCGATAGGTCGAGGCCATCACGAGCGCGGAGAAAAAGTCCGTCTCGGCGCTCGCGCCATCGCCGATCCACGCGGCCGCGATCGCCGATCCACCCGTCAGCGCCGAGGCCATGGCCCACCCCACGCCCTGAACGAACTGGGTGGCGAGGTTCCCCGAGATGGAGAAGAACCCGTACTCGCGCGCCGAGTAGAACACCGGCATTTGGCGCCCGCGCAGCGGGTCCTTCGAGTTCGAGTACACCTGGGACATCATCAACTCGAGCGGGTAACCCGCCGCCACGAGCAGGCCCTGTTGTCGGTAGGTCGGGAAGTTCATGTCACCCTTGCGAAGCGCGGACTGGAACGCGCACGCAATGGCCTCCTCGCCGGTGCACTGCATGTAGAAGGAGGTCTTGGACTGGCGCTGGTCGATCATCATCCGTCGATCGAACTCGCGCGTGAGCATCATGACGCGAAGCCCTTCGCGAAGGGTCGGTGCGTCCAGGTGAGGGTTCCAGGGTCCCTCAGCGTTCCCATCATCGTCGAGCACGCGAATCAGTCCGGTCGCCAGGTCAACCATCGACGCGGCCGACTCGTCCACCGCCGGGCGCCGAATTGCTCCCGGGTCGAACGCGCCGTAGTGGCTGAAGTCCGGTCGTTCCCCGGGGCGAACCACCGGACCCGGCATCACCAGCGCCAGCGGCTCACCGTTGTGCGCCGCGACCTCGTTGTCTGCACGTCCACCCTTTGTCATCACCGCTCCCGTGGTAGCGCGATACCGATCCGATTACACCGTCACTCGTCGCTTTCACAACGCAATGCAGATGTTCTTCACTCGGCTATAGGCGAGGAGCGCGTCCTCCGATTTGCCTCTCGCATGTCCACTGTGCTTGAGTCCGCCGAAGGGGATCGCGACCCCGCCACCGACACCGTAACTGTTCACGAACACCTGACCGACCTCGAGTCGGTTCGCCACCACGTGCGCGCGACGCAGGTCCCGGGTCCACACGCCCGCCACGAGCCCGTACTTGGAGTTGTTGGCCAAGCGCACGGCCTCGTCGTCGTCCTCGAAGCGGGCCGCGACGAGGACCGGCCCGAAGACCTCCTCCTGGACGATCTCGGCGTCGGCGGGGACGTTGTCGATCAACGTTGGTTCGAGGTACCAGCCGCTCGCAAGATCGGCTGGGCGCTTACCGCCGCACACGACGCGCGCACCACCCTCGCGCGCCCGGTCGACCATCTCCTCGGCGTGGGCTCGTTGGCGCGACGAGATGAGTGGCCCCAGGTCGAAGTCCTCCTCGCCCGGGCCGACGCTGAGCTTTGCGAACGCGTCGACGAGGCGTGCGATCACCTCGTCGTAAATCGGCGCGGCGATGATGACTCTCGAACCCGCCGAGCAGCTCTGGCCCGCGTTCTGAATGAGTGCCCGCACGATCACCGGGATGGCACGGTTGAGGTCGGCATCCTCGAAGACGATCGACGGCGACTTGCCCCCCATCTCCAGCTCGACGGGAATGTAGCGCTCCAGGCACTGCTGGGCGACGCGTTGGCCGACCGCAGCCGAGCCGACGAACGTCACGTGATCGACGCCCGGGTCACCCACCAGCGCCGAGCCGACGTCACCAGCACCCAGCACCACGGCGAACATGTCCTCGGCGAGACCGGCCTCCCGGTAGAGGGTCATCAACCGGTAGGGCGTCACCGACGCCTGCTCCGAGGGCTTGAGCACGACCGCGTTGCCGACCGCCATCGCGGGCGCCGCACATCGCGCGGTTACCTGGAGTGGGTAGTTCCAGGGGATGATCTGTGCGCACACCCCCCACGGCTCACGTACGGTGTAGTCGACGAACTCACTGCCCAGGGGAATGGACCGGCCACCGAACTTGTCCACCCAGCCCGCGTAGTACGTGAAATAGGCCGCGGCCATTAGCACGTCATCACGGCCCTGGGCGAGTGGCTTGCCCGTGTCGCGGCACTCGGCCACTGCAAGCTCGTCCACGTTCTCGCGCAAGAGCCGGGCCATCTCGTGCAAGGTTCGAGCGCGATGCGCGGGGTCCTTCCACTGGGTATTCGTCGCCAGAGCGTCACGAGCGCGCTGTACAACATTCGTCACGTCCGCCGGGTCTGACACCGGAAGCGTCGCGAACACCTCCTCGGTGGCGGGGTCGATCGCGTCGAGTGTCGCATTGGATGCGTTCATCATTCCAACCTCTCTACAGTCGTGGGGTGTAGCGACCATCGGCCGCGAGCCAGCCGCCATCCACGGTCAGGTATGCACCGGTCACGTAGGAACTGGCGTCCGAGGCGAGAAAGACCGTGGCGCCCACGAGCTCCTCGGGCTTCGCCCAGCGGCCGAGCACCGACTTATTTGCGTACGCGTTGTACCACTCGTCGTCGGCCTTGATCGAGGCGGTGAGCGGTGTGTCCACCACACCGGGAGCGATGGTGTTCACGCGCACGCCAGAGGGGCCGAACTCCGCGGCCGCGGTGCGCACCAGCTGCAGTACGCCGGCCTTGGTGGCGGCGTAGACCCCTTGACCGGGTTCGACCACCTGGGCGCGAATGCTCGAGTAGACGATGATGCTGCCGCGCCCACGCTCGGCCATTCGTGCGCCGAAGGCCCGGATCACGAGGAACGTTCCTTCGAGATTGAGTCGCTGGACCCGTCGGAACTCCTCCAGTGAGAGGTCGACGAGCCGTTTGCGCACGTTCATGGCCGCGGTGAGGACCACCACGTCCACGCCATCGAAGCGCGACGCGACGCCCGCAACGTCGTCGGGGTCGGTCACGTCGATGCGCAACGCCTGCGCAACGCCGCCCGCTGCGGTGATGGCGGCCGCGGTGACCGACGCCGCCGCCTCGTCGACGTCGGCGCAGAGGACCTGCGCGCCGAAGTCACTGAGGCCCCGGGCGACGACCGCACCGATACCACCACCGGCTCCGATCACCACCGCCCGTCGTCCGTCGAGGTCGAAGATAGACCTCGACGATTCCTTGCTGTCACCCATGGGATTCAACCCCTTTCCGCACTCAGGTCCGTCCGGCTGCGAAAGGTCCCACGCGGTGCCTCGTCCGTGGTGGTGAGACCCGCACGGGCCAGCGTCGCCATCGCGCGACGGATGCGCTCGCCGACCTCACTGGTGGTACAGCCCATCTGCGGCCCGCGCATCGCGGGCAGTTCTTCAAGTACCTGAATGGTCGCCGACTCCAATGCCCGCGCGGCCTCGTGCTCCCCGAGGTGGCTGAGACACATCGCGGCGGCGAAGATCGCACCCGCGGGATTGGCGCCTCCGGTTCCGGCGATGTCGGGCGCCGAACCATGGATGGGTTCGAACATGCTCGGACCGTTTCCCGTGAGGTTCAAGTTGGCGCTCGGGGCGAGCCCCATGCCCCCCTGGATGACGGCGGCCAGATCGCTCAGCAGGTCGCCGAACAAGTTGTCGGTCACGATGACGTCAAAGATCTCGGGTCGTTCAAGCAGGTGCACGGAGCATGCGTCGGCGTGGACGTAGTCGTGGCGCACGTCGGGGTAGCGCTCGCCGATCTCGTTGACCGTGTCACTCCAGAGTCGACCGGACTCGATGAGGATGTTCGTCTTGTGACAGAGCGTCAGGTGCTGTCGGCGCTGCTCGGCGAGTTGGAAGGCGAACTCGACGCACGCGGCGATCGCGGGCTTGGTGTTAAGCGAGAGTTGCATCGCCGTCGCCCACGGCGTGCCCTCGTGGGAGACGAAGCCCCCACTGGCGTAGAGGCCCTCCGTGTTCTCGCGCACGATCACGAGGTCACAGCGCTCGGGTGTCATGTCCTTGACGATCGAGTCGATCCCGCGAAAGAGCTGGGCCGGTCGCACGTTCACCGATTGGGCGAACGCCGTGCGGATCCGAAGGATCAGGCCACGCTCGAGTACACCCGACTCGACGCGTTGATCACCGACGGCGCCGATGAGGATCGCATCGTGGCGGGCCAGTTGCGCGAGGGTCTCGTCGGTCACGAGCTCGCCCGTTCGCAGGTAGTGCTCAGCGCCCAGATCGAACGGCGACGTGCTCACCTCGAAGCCGTAGAGCGCGGCCACGTCATCGATGCAGTGCAGCGCCTGACCAAGGACCTCGGGGCCGATGCCGTCGCCACCGATGGTCGCGAGTGAGTACGAGCGATGCGTGGAGGTCGTGGACGGTGCCATCATCGTGGCCAGGTTGAACGTGCGTTACACCCAGTTGGTCTCGTCGCACTCGTCATGCCCCGCCTCCCTGGCCGGCGATGTCATCCTGATCGCGAGGCCCAGCCATACTGTATCCAATATTTCGAATCCAGAGTACCACTAGACGCCAAAGGGTTCAACGGGCGGTCGCCGTAGTGACAGCCACGCTGTCGGTGGACTACTGGCCCCGCGAGAGGAACTCGCGCGCCGCAAGCGCGTAGGTGAGGGCGTAGCGACCGATGGCCTCGACCTCGACGAACTCGTCCACCTGATGCGCGATCCACTTCCCACCGGGTCCGTAGACCACCGTGGGCACGTTCGCGTCTCGGGTGAAGATCGTTCCATCGGTCGTGCCGGGAACGCCCCCGAAGCTCGGCGGCGTGCCGGTCACTCTCGTGTGGGCTGACACTAGGCACGTGACAATTGGGTCCTCGACCGAGGTGTCCACCGGCGGCCGGTTGTCGATCACGCTGACCTGGGTGTCAACGCCGTCGACCGCGCCCTGAGCCGCGACCTCGGCGCGGATCCGCTCGATGAGTTGGTCATGATCGACACCGGGAATCGAGCGAATGTCCACCCACAGCGACGCTCGCGCGGGGATGGTGTTCATCTGGGGCGGGGTGCCCGCTTCGACGACGGTGGGCGTGACGTAGGTCGTGCCGAGGTGTGGGTGGGTCCCGTGACGATCCTGGAGGTCCCGTTGGATCTCTCCGAGGACCCCGAGCACGCGTCCGAGCACGGGCAGCGGACTACGGCCCTGGTCGGGCATCGCGCCGTGGGTCATGACGCCATCCAGATCGATGCGCAGTCGCACGGCGCCCTTGGAGACCGAGCACACCTCGTCACCCTCGGGCTCGCAGATGATCGCGCCCGCGACCCCTTCGAGCGCGCCCGAGCGAACGGCGTGCTTGGCGCCGAGCATCATGCCCTCCTCGTCCACCAGGGCGAGGATCCGCACCGTGCCGGGGAAGGGCCCCGCGAGTTGCAGAGCGCGCACCCCGAAGAGCATCGAGACGACGCCGGCCTTCATATCCGCCGCGCCACGGCCGAAGAGACGACCATCGAGAATCGCGCCGCCGAAGGGGTCGACGCTCCACTGGCTCACGTCGCCGTCGGTCACGACGTCCAGGTGACCCTCGAAGGCGAGGATCGGTCCCGTCGAACCGCCCCCGGGCACGTCGACGATGATGTTCGACCTTCCCGGAGCGACCTCGGTGAGTTGAGGGCTCCAGCCCCACTCGCGCATCTTGGCGAGTACCAACGCCGTGGCCTCGCTCTCGTCGCTCACGCCCGGCTCGTCGACGCTGCGGATCTTCACGAGTCCCACCGCGAAGTCGATCGCCTCGGCGACGTCGACCTGGATCTCACCGTCTCGACTCACGTCGACACTGACTTTGGATGTCATACACCTTCACCTTTCACGACGTCACAACGCCGGTCCGTGGGCCACGCCGCGACCACCCTCATAGCGAGGGACGCCACGAGGTTCGTTTCGACGACCGGGCTCGTGGCCCGACGAACCCCTCGAAGTCCCTCGACACCTCCGACGGCTACCCCTGTTCTCCCTGTTCGCGGAGTCGAGCGATGGTGGTCCCGATGTGACCGCGCGCGAGTGTCTCGGCGCGTTCCTCGTCACGATCCTTGATCGCGTTGAGGATCGCGCGATGTTGCGTGACCGCGTTGTCGGCGACGGATTTGGAAACCCCAACCGAAGGGTTGAAGATTTGCGCGGTCATGCGAAGCAGGACGAGCTCGGCAATCAGGAACTGGTTGCCCGTGGACTGGATGATGAGCTCGTGAAACTTGATGTTGAGCTTGGTGTATTCCGCGGGCACCCACGGCTCCAACGACGCCACCTGCTGGTCCACCACCGCTTCGAGCTCGTCGATCTGGGACGCGGTCATCTCCCTTGTCCCCAATCGCGCCGCCAGGCCGTCGATCACGGAACGAAGTTCGTAGGCGTCGAGCAGGGTTTTGCGACTGCCCGACACCACGCGGGCCGCACGACCCGGTTCAGCGACGAGCAGCCCCTCTTGTTCGAGCATGCGGATCGCCTCTCGCAGTGGAGTACGACTGATCCCCAGCTCCGCAGAGAGATTCTCTTGGTGAATAACGGTTCCCGCGCTGTACTGCCCGTCGTAAATCCGCGCGCGCAACTCATCGGCCACCTCGTCGACCAGTCGCGAACGTCGCTCCCAGCGCGGCGTCGGCGCGGTACCGGTGTCAACGTCCGTCAATTTGTCCCCCAGTCCGTCAAGGCGGCTCTCCCCTGTCGGCGTCGGCCAAACCCCGATGGCCGGGTGACAGAGTGTTGCTACCCTTATCCAAAATACAGGGTACAGCAGATTGCCTCGACAACGACGATGCCGTTACCGCGAACGCGGGCTCACCCCATGACGGACCTCGCACCATCACGGCGCAAACGACCTGGTGATGGGCGACCTTGTTGGCGAGTGCGCGGGCGTTCGGATAGTTTTCCGATGACCTCGAACGACGGCTCGTGGCGCATCGAGTGGAGGAGCAATCATGCCCATCATTGAAATCGCCGAGGTCGGCGTCCGCGGCCCGAAGAACGACCTGAGTGACGTGCGCGGAATCCGCGTCGGCCACCACCAGCGCATCGACGAGCAGTGGCTGAGCGGCACCACCGTCATCCTCCCCCCCACGGGCACGGTCGGGAGCGTCGACGTGCGAGGGGGCGGTCCGTCCACGCGTGAGACCGACGCGCTGTCACCCACGACGCTCGTTTCCTCGGTCGACGCTGTCTGCCTCTCGGGCGGCAGCAGCTACGGCCTCGCCGCCGCCGACGGGGTCATGCGGCTCCTCGAGGAACGACGCACCGGCCTTCGCGTGGGACCCGAGGAGGGCCAGGTCGTTCCCATCGTGCCCGCCGCGTGTCTGTTCGACATCGTCGGCGGCGGCGGGTTCGCCAATCGGCCCGACGCAAGCTTCGGCCGGGCGGCGCTCGACGCGGCCGCCGATGACTTCGCCCAGGGCACCGTGGGCGCGGGAACGGGCGCGCGCGCGGGTGGTCTGAAGGGCGGCATCGGTTCAGCCAGTGTCGTGCTTGAGAACGGGATCACGGTGGCGGCGCTCGTCGCGCTCAACTCGGGTGGCAACATCGTCGACCCGCGCACCGGCGAGCTCTACGGGCGACGCTACGGTCTGGGTGACGAGTTCGACGACATCGTCATACCGAGCGATGAGGACGTGGCACACGCGCGCCAGTGGCTGAGTGGACCGCGCGCGCGCAACACGGTGCTGATGGTGGTGGCGACCGACGCCGAACTTTCCAAGTCCGAAACGTGCCGCGTCGCGATGGCGGCCCACGACGGCCTCGCCCGGGCAGTGACGCCCGTGCACTGCATGACCGACGGTGACGTCGTGTTCGCGCTCGCGACCGGGGCCGTCGAACTACCCCGCGGTGCGGGCACCAGCATGATCACGACCGAGTCATCACGTCCCGAGCAACTGGACCTGATCATGGCGGCCGGCGCGAATGCCGTGACTCGCGCCGTCGTCCACGCCGCGCTGCACGCGACCGGTGAGAAGGACATCCCGTCCTACCTCGACGTGTATCCGAGCGCACACCGCTAGCCGATCGTCTCGATCAGTGCGACACATTACCGCGGACCGGCGTGTGAGCGCGCTCGCGCCGCGTACGCGAGTTCGTAGGCCACCGTCGCGAAGTCGCGCTCGACGAGACCCGCGGTGATACGCAGATGCGGTCTTCCCGGACTCTTCGTGAGAAACGGCGTGCCGGCCGCCGCCCCGATGCCGCGGCTCGCGAGCGCGATTAGTGCCGCGGTCTCGTCGTGCACGGGCAACCAGAGATTGAGGCCATCATTGCCCATCGTGGCGACACCCTCACGCTTGAGGGCGGCCACGAGCTTACGCCGCCGCGAGGCGTAGGTCGCGCGCGCTCGCTCGACCTGACGGCGGGTCGTCGGACGAACCAAGAGGTCGACCAGCACGGCCTGGAGCAGACGACTGGACCATCCCTGACCGAGGAACCGACGTTCGCGCAGGGCCGCCAACACGTCGGCGGGTCCGCTCACCGCGGCAAGACGCAGGTCGGGGCCGTGGGACTTGGAGAAGCTGCGAACGTGCACGGTCTGTGAGGGAATCCATCGTCCGAGGCTCACGGGGTCGGCCGCGGCGACGGCACCCGCCGAGTCGTCTTCGATGACCATCACCGCCTGGCCACCGACGAGATCGGCGAGCGCCTTCGCGCGTTGGGTGCTCATCGACACCCCCGTGGGATTCTGCGCCCGGGGCTGGAGCACGACGGCGCGCGGTCGCTCGGCGAGGGCGCTCGCGAACTGCGCGGGCACGAGTCCTTCCTCGTCCACGTCGACGCCCACGTGACGAACGCCCAATGCCTCGAGCAAGTCGAGCAGTGGCGGGAAGCTCGGGTTCTCGACGACGACTTTGTCGCCGTATTGCAACAGGTTCGTGGCGACCTGATCGAGCGCGTCCATCGCGCCGTCGACGATAACGAAGTCGTCGGTTCCGTACGGCCAGTCCCGTGCGAACGCCTCTACGAGTCCGGGCACGATCGGGTCATCGAGATAGCTCCCCGAAGTCCAACCGCGGTGCAGCGTGTTGAGCGCCGCTGACAGGTCGGGCAGCAGCGCCGCGTCGGGCACGCCGGTCGAGAGGTCGAGTTTGAAGGGTGAGTTGTGTTCGAGGGCGCGCCGATAGCGCGTCGGACCCGGGCCGCGGCGTGCCATGACCACCGTGCCGCGCCGTCCATCGGTGCGCAGCGCGCCCGCCTGGGCGAGCAGGCGCCAGGCCGTGCTCACCGTGCTGGGCGAAAGACCGAGGTCGAGCGCCACGTCTCTAATCGGTGGCAGGCGCGACCCCTCCTCCAACGAGCCGGCGCCGATGGCCTCGCTCAGTGCGCGCGCGAGCCCGCGGCTCGTTCGTTCCAAACGCCCGCGATCGATCACCTCAGAAATTTTTGTGACCATACAAACATACTATTGTGTGCCAGCCCGACCATATGTACTATCGAGCACATGCTACAAAACATCGGACACTGGGTGAACGGTCGATTGATCGACGGTTCACCACTTCGGACCTCACCGGTTTTCAACCCGGCGACCGGCGAACACACCGGCGACGTCAACCTCGCCTCGACCCAGGAGGTCGATAAGGTCGTCGCCTCCGCACTGGCGGCCTCGGTCGCGTGGCGCCGCATTCCCCTCTCGCGGCGCTCGGCGGTGCTCTTCGCCTTCCGCGAACTGCTCCACGCTCGAAGCGACGAGCTCGCCGCAATTGTCACCCGCGAGCACGGCAAGGTCCTCGCTGACGCCGCCGGCGAGGTGGCGCGAGGACTCGAGAACGTCGAGTTCGCGACCGGTGTCGCCCAGCTCATGAAGGGCGACTACTCCGAACAGGTGTCCTCGGGCGTGGACGTGTACTCGATTCGCCAGCCGCTCGGCGTCGTCGCGGGAATCACCCCCTTCAACTTCCCGGTCATGGTGCCACTGTGGATGTGCGCCAACGCCATCGCGACCGGCAACGCCTTCGTCTTGAAGCCGAGCGAAAAGGACCCGAGCGCCTCACTCTTTCTCGCCGAGCTCTGGCGTGAGGCGGGCCTGCCCGACGGCGTGTTCTCGGTCGTCCAGGGTGACAAGGTCGCGGTCGACGCGCTGATCGAGCACCCCGACGTAGCCGCGCTCAGTTTCGTCGGTTCCACGCCCATCGCCAAGTACATCTACGAGCACGGCACCGCGCAGGGTAAGCGCGTCCAGGCACTCGGCGGCGCGAAGAACCACATGGTCGTGCTGCCCGACGCGGACATTGAGATGGCCGCGGACGCCGCAGTGTCGGCCGGCTACGGTGCCGCCGGTGAGCGCTGCATGGCGATCTCGGTCGTCGTCGCGGTGGGCAACAGTGGCGACGCGTTGGTCGAGGCGATCGCCCGACGCATCCCCAACCTGCGCGTGGGTGACGGCGCCGAGCCGGGCACCGACATGGGACCCCTCATCACCGCCGCGCACCGTGAGCGGGTCGCGGGCTACATCGAGGACGGCGTCAAGGCCGGCGCGAAGGCGGTCGTGGACGGACGCAGCGCGACGCTGCCCGCGTCGGGGTTCTTCCTCGGCGCGACCCTGCTCGACGAGGTCACCTCGACGATGACGGTGTATCGCGACGAGATCTTCGGTCCCGTCCTCTCAGTGGTGCGCTGTGAGACGGTGCGCGAGGCCATCGACCTGATCAACGCGAACACCTACGCCAACGGCACGGCAATCTTCACACGCGACGGCGGCGGCGCGCGACAGTTCCAGACCGAGGTGGAGGTCGGCATGATCGGGATCAACGTGCCAATACCCGTGCCCGTCGCCTACTACTCGTTCGGCGGCTGGAAGGCGTCGCTCTTCGGGGACAGCCACATGTACGGACCCGAGGGGATCAACTTCTACACCCGTGGAAAAGTCATCACGTCACGCTGGCCCGACCCGGCCACGTCCAGCGTCGACCTCGGCTTTCCCCAGACCCGATAGGAGAGCCATGACAAACACCACACTCACCACCTACTCCGCGAGCCGACTCGACGGTGTTGAGGTGAAGCGCCTCGACCACGACCACGTCTTTCACTCCTGGTCCGCCCAGGAGCTGATCGACCCGCTCGCGATCGCCACGGCGAGCGGCTCACGCTTCAGCGACTACGAGGGCAAGTCGTACCTGG
>JAJYPU010000046.1 GCA_021795095.1 Actinomycetes bacterium
CCCCGAGCGCGGTGCGCGGCGCTCCCGGCGCCGCGTGCAGGGTGTTCGGGGCGACCGGGGGGACCGCACCGCCGACGACCCGCCCGGCGACGGCGGTGACCGTCGCGCCGACGGCGACCGCGCCACCCACGAGCACCGTGCTCGCCGTCGCGAGCACCACCGCGCGACGATCGACCGCGTCGTCGCCCGTGGGTGAGGGCCCCGCCAGCACCGGACAGTCCGTCGAGTTACAGGCCGCCTCCAGCGCGTCACAGCGCCCCTGGTCGAAATGACCACAGCGCGACTGCACCTCGGCAAAGGGGATCGCGACGAGCTCAAGCGCACCGCGATGGGCCTCGGCAGCGCTGCGCGCGCGGACCAGCCCGTCCAAGGAGAGCCGCGTGGCGCGACCGGCGATCACGAGGGGCAGCCAGGCGGCGAGGAAGACGATGTCGGCCCCCGTGTAGTACGGCGCCGCGTGAAAGCTCACGGTGAGAAAGAACGTCAGTGAGAGCAGGGCGCCTCCGACGGCGGCGATGCGCTGGTAGAGCCCGATCAACGTCGCGACTCCGACGGCGAGCTCCGCCACGGCGATCGTCGCGCCGAGCACAGTCGAGAGTCCGATCAGGTGCACGACGATCGCGCGCAACGGGCTCACGCGCGAAGCCGCCACTAACTGGGCGTGGATCGAGATCGGGCTCGCCGCGTTGAAGAAGTTGGGGTTGGCGAGCTTCTGCAGGGCGGCGAAGGTGAAGGTCACCCCGAGGAAGAGCCGCAGGGGCACGAGCGCCCACTCCGAGAGGGCCCCGGCGCGCACGGGCGCGTGCAGGCGCGTGCGCAACCACGGGTCGCGAGGGCGCGAGGGCGACGTGTGGGGCATGACTCATGGTGGCACAGCGCCGCTCGTGCGCGCCTTTCAGGTCCGCTCGCTCGGGCGAAGGGGTTGAGCGGCCACAATGGAACTATGGTCCTCGCCTCGGTCGTCACAATCATCGTCACCAAGATCCAGCACCTGCCGGGCGGACTCGTCTACGGACTCGTGGCCCTGCTCGTCTTCGGCGAGGCGGCCCTCTTCATCGGTTTCGTACTGCCCGGTGAGACCTCGGTGATCGTGGCCGGGGTGGTGGCGAGCCGGGGCCACGTCAACATCGGGGTCCTCATCGGCCTGGTCATCTTCTCGGCGATCATCGGCGACTCGGTCGGCTACGAGATCGGCAAGCGCTACGGCGACCAGCTGCTGAAGCTGCCGATGCTGCGACGACGACAAGCCGGGCTGCACCGCGCCCTCGAGGGCCTCGCCGAACGGGGTCCGCTCTACGTCTTCCTCGGGCGCTTCACCGCGTTCCTGCGAGCGGTGATGCCGGGCCTCGCCGGACTGTCGGGAATGAAGTACCGGCGCTTCCTGCTCGCCAACGCCCTCGGGGGCATCGCCTGGGGCACGTCGTACTCGCTCCTCGGCTACTACGCCGGTGGGGCGCTCACCACGATCGAGACCTACTCGACCTGGGTGGGGGTGGTGCTGCTCATCGCCATCGTCGGCGGTTTCCTCGCCATCCACCTACTGCGGCGTCGTCGCGACCTCGCCATCGAGGCGGCCTACGAGGCCGAGCACCCCGACGAGTCAGCGAAGGAGCCCGAGTAGCGCTGCCGCCTCACTCGGCGCCCAGACGCCGTCGCGGCGCGCGAGCAGCCCTGTCGTCACCGCCGTCGGGCCACTGCCCGCGACGAGACTGCGCAGGTGCACCTCGCCCACGCCCGAGGCGACGACCGACGCCGCCCCGACGGGCGCGACGTCGAGGCGCAGCTCACGCCAGGAGTCGACCACGCGGGCGTTGATGGCATCGTCCTCAGCCAAGGTCGAGACGATTCCCGAGAGGGCGGCGTGCGCCCGGGCCGCGTCGAGGGTCGCGGCCCTTCGAAACGGCGGGGCGGTGCCTTCGAGGAAACCCTCGCTTACCAGGTCTGCAGCGCGCGGGGCGACGATGACCCCGTCCGCCGCCGTCAATGCGCGCGCCACGCGAAGTCCGTGGGCGATCGCCGTCGGCGCCACCCAGGGCAAGAGCCACGCCTCGAGGCCGGTCCAGAGCGGCCACACCGCATCGAAGAGCACGATCGTCACCGACAGTCCGAGGTCGCGCGCGTGCTCGACGACGGCCCCGTAGCGCGCGAGCGCCGACTCGTCGACCTCGCCGCGCCGGGGCTCGACCCGGGTCCACTCGACGCTCAGTCGCACCCCGTCAAGTCCCAGCCCCGCCGCCGCGTCGAGCACGGCCTCGTACTCGTCAAAGATCCCGCTCGTCGCGGGCCCGGCGAGTCGATCGAGCGCGATCGAGGGCGCGTAGCAGGTCGTCGGACCGGTCAACCCGTCATAGCCGCCCTCGACGGCGTAGCCGTCGAGCGTGGCAAAGAGGCGCGGACCGGTCACCGGCCCAGTCTCGCACGTCCTTACCGGCCGACGAAGTAGCGTCGTCGCCGTACCCCCGACGGGGCGTCCAAGGAGGACTCATGGCCGACGAAATCGTGCGCGAACAACGTGGACACGTGCTGCTACTCACCATCAACCGACCCGAGGCGCGAAACGCCATCAACCGCGCGACGGCCCTCGCGCTCGAGGCCGCCCTCGACGACGCCGAGGCCGACGACGAGGTCTGGGTCATCGTGCTCACCGGGGCTGGGGACAAGGCATTCTCGGCCGGCATGGACCTGAAGGCCTTCGCCGCCGGTGAGGTCCCCTTCACCGACCACGGCTTCGCCGGCATCGCCAACCGGTTCCTCACCAAACCGATCATCGCGGCCGCGAACGGCGTCGCGCTCGCCGGCGGGTTCGAGATCATGATCAGCTGCGACATGGTCGTCGCGGCCGACCACGCGAAGTTCGGCATCCCCGAGGCGTCGCGCGGGCTCATCGCCGGCGGTGGCGGGTTGATCCGTCTCGCCAAGCGCGTCCCGATCACCGTCGCCTACGAGATGGCCCTCACGGCCGACCCGATTGACGCCCAGCGGGCCTACGAGCTCGGGATCGTGAACCGCGTCGTGCCCGGCGAGGCGGTGCTCGACACCGCGATCGCGCTGGCCGAGCGCATCGCCGCCAACGCCCCGCTCGCCGTTCGCACCTCCAAGCGCGTGATGCACGAGGCGACCGAGCTCACCGAGGCTGCGGCCTGGCGGGTCAACAACGACGCCTTCGCCGCCATCGGTGCGAGCGCGGACGCCCTCGAGGGCGCGGTCGCCTTCGCTGAGAAGCGCCCCCCGGTCTGGACGGGCCGATAGACGGTGCTCGCGCTCGTCAATCAGCCACAGCTCGCCGACGCGCTCACGATCACGCGACTCACGCTGCACGTACTCGCCGCCACTGTCTGGGTCGGCGGCCAGCTCGTTCTCGCGGGACTCATCGGCACGGTGCGCGGCCTCGGCGCCGACGCACCCAAACGGGTGGCCGCCGCCTTCGGACGCCTGAGCTGGCCCGCCTACTGGTTGCTCATCGCGACCGGCGTGTGGAACTACCTCGCGATCGACCACGCGGGCGCTAGCGCCACCTGGAACGTCGTCTTTTCGGTGAAGATGGTCTGCGTGGTCGTCGCCGGGATCGGTAGCTACCTCCACACCAAGGCGACGACGCCGCGCGCGCGTGGCGTGTGGGCTGGTCTCGGCACGCTCGGCTCGATCCTCGCGCTCGTGCTCGGGGTGGCGATCGCCGGCTAGTCGCGACCGCGTCGCCAGCAATGAGGCCGCGACACATCGCGGGCGCATCGCCTGTTCACGGACTCGGTTCCAATCGGCGCCAACGGACACCGCCCCGTCGAGCAACACGCTAACCGGCGGCTGGCGAGTGGCACTACGC
Organism: Actinomycetes bacterium; assembly: GCA_021795095.1. The sequence goes on from JAJYPU010000046.1 coordinate 3,821, forward strand.
TGGAGACGAGCGAGTCAAAGGAGACGATTGTGTTTCTCGCTGAAATCTTTGGACCCGATCTGTTGATCGTGGTGATTGTGGTGGCCGTGCTGGTCTTTGGCGGGTCGGCGATCCCGAAGTTGGCCCGGAACCTCGGTTCGGCCAAGACCGAGTTCGAGAAGGGCTTAAAGGCCGCCAAGACCACTGACGCCAAGGCGACCGACGTCACCGACGAGAAGACGACCGACACCAACTCCTAATCCACCAGTCGAACGAGTAGCCCAGGACCGCGGGCGACAGTAACGCAAAACTAAGGGCGTTCATACTTTCCGCCATGGGCCGGTGAAGAAGGCGTTAGTAGTCTTTCACCGTGGAATCACCCGCCCTGCCCCCCCAGGGTGCATCGACCCGCTCTCGCCGGTGGCGACGAGTACGTCGGGCCGCTGTACTCCCGCTCGCCGCCCTCGCCCTCTCGGGGTGCACCGTGCCGAACTTCGGCGCGAACCAGGGTGATACGACCTCCTCACGCTCGGTCTTCCACCTCTGGCAGGGCTTCTCCATCGGCGCCGCGATCATCGGGACGCTCGTCGTCGCGCTCGTGCTTTGGGTGGTCCTGCGCTACCGGCGCCGCGGCGATGCTATCCCCAAGCAGGTCCAGTACCACATCCCCCTCGAGTTGACCTACACCATCGTGCCGATTCTGATTGTCTTCGGGCTCTTCGCCGCGACCATGGTCGTTGAGAACAAGGAAGTCGCCAACCCCAAGACGAACGTCACCATCGACGTGAACGCCTTCCAGTGGGGCTGGAAGTTCTCCTACCCCGGCTCCTCGGCGGTCGTCATCGGCCAGACGACCCAGGACCCGACGATGGTCATGCCCGTCAACACCAACGTCCACATCAACCTCACCTCGACTGACGTCGTGCACGGCTTCTACGTGCGGGCCTTCAACTTCTCGCGCTACGCCCTGCCCGGCGTGCTCAACCAGTTCACGCTGCGCGCGGTGAACACCGGGGACTTCTTCGGTCAGTGCACCCAGCTCTGTGGGCTCTACCACTCGCTCATGTTCTTCAATGTGAAGGTCGTCACCATGGCCAAGTACCAGGCGTGGCTCGCCTCGTTCAACAACCCCGCGAGCGCCAACGCGGCCTCGGCGGCGAACATCGCCCAGCGCCAGCAGACCTCGTCGATCGTGCCGTCCAAGCCCTACGTCAGTAATGGAGCGAAGTGATGGTTGACATTCTCGAACACCCCGTCAGCGCCCACGACCTGCCCGAGCCCCCCCACGAGGACCACGGCCCCACGGGCATCCTGAAGTGGATCACCACGACCGACCACAAGGTCATCGGTCTCTCCTACACCGTCACCGCGGTAATCATGATGGTGATCGGCGGGGCCTTCGCCGAGATCATCCGCGCCCAGCTCGCGAGCCCCAATGGCACGCTCGTCTCACTCGCTCAGTACAACGAGCTCTTCACGATGCACGGCTCGGTGATGATCTACCTCTTCGCGGGTCCCTTCGCCTTTGGCGCGCTCGCCAACATCATCGTGCCGATCCAGATCGGCGCGCCCGACATGGCCTACCCGCGCCTCAACGCCCTCTCCTACTGGCTCTACCTCACGGGCGCGATCACGATGCTGTCGGGCTTCTTCACCGCCGGCGGCGCCGCCAACTTCGGCTGGGTCGCTTACGCCCCGCTCTCGAACTCGCTTAACACCCCCGGCGCCGGCGCCGACCTGTGGATCGGGGGCCTGCTGCTCACGGGCTTCTCGGCGATCTTCACCGGGGTCAACCTGGTCGCCACGATCTTCTACCTGCGCGCGCCGGGCATGACGATGTTCCGCATGCCGATCTTCACCTGGAACATGCTCGTGACGGCGATCCTGATCCTGCTCGCCTTCCCCGTGCTCACGGCCGGGCTCATCATGCTCTACGCCGACCGGCACTTCGGCACGCACATCTTCTCGGTGGCCGGCGGGGGCGTGCCGGTGCTCTGGCAACACATCTTCTGGTTCTGGGGCCACCCGGAGGTCTACATCCTCGCCCTGCCGTTCTTCGGCATGGTGACCGAGATCCTCGCGGTCTTCTCGCGCAAGCCCGTCTTTGGCTACAAGGGCATGATCTTCGCGACGCTCTCGATCGCCGCGCTCTCACTGGGCGTGTGGGCCCACCACATGTTCACCACGGGCGTCGTGCTGCTGCCCTTCTTCTCGATCATGAGCCTCTTGATCGCGGTGCCGACCGGCATCAAGATCTTCAACTGGATCGGCACGATGTGGCGAGGGGAGGTCTGGTTCTCGGCGGCCATGTTGATGGCCATCGGCTTTGTCATCACGTTCTTGATCGGCGGACTGACCGGTATCTACCTCGCGAGCCCCCCGCTCGACTTCTTCACCCACGACACCTACTTCGTCGTCGCCCACTTCCACTCGGTGGTGATGGCCCTCGTGCTCGCGGGCATGGCCGGGCTCTACTACTGGGGCCCGAAGTTCACGGGCTACCTGCTCGACGAGCGCATCGGCAAGATCCAGTTCTGGTTCCTCTTCATCGGCACCCAGGTCTTCACCCTGCCGCTCTACCTGCTCGGCCTGCGCGGCATGCCCCGGCGCATGGCGATCTACCCCCACGACCCGCAGTGGAAGTTCTTGAACGACCTCTCGACGGTTGGCGCCGTGCTGATCGGGGTCTCGACGATCCTCTTCGTCGTGAATGTCGTCGTGAGCTGGAAGAAGCACCCGGCCGGCGACAACCCCTGGGACGGCCAGACCCTCGAGTGGTTCACCACCTCGCCCCCACCGCATCACAACTTCTACCGCCTGCCGGTCATCCGCTCCGAGCGCCCGACGTGGGACTACAACCACCCCGAGCACCGCTCGATTGCCCACGCCCCGGCGCCCGCCGCGACCCCATCGGAGCCCGTGCGATGAGGGTCGAGGCCAAGATCCTGCTCAGTCTGGGCCTGTTCTTCGGGCTGATGGTCGCCGTCTACTGGAACTGGGGTCACGAGAACGCCGGCAGCGTCATGATGTTCGCTGGCATGTTGCTCGGCTTCCTACCCGGCGCCTACTACTACTGGTGGAGCCGACGCATGGCCCCGCGCGCCGAGGACGACCCGAACGCGACCCAAGCGCAAGGCGCGGGCGTCGTCGGTGCCTTTCCTGGCACCTCCATCTGGCCCTTCACCCTCGGCATGGGCTCGTTCTTCACGGTGCTCGCCCTCGTCTTTGGAATCTGGCTGCTCGTGCCCGGGCTCGCGCTCGTGGTCTGGGCGCTCTTCGGCGGCGTCGCCGAGAGCCGGCGCGGCGGCAAGGTCTAACCGACCCGAGGTTCGCGAGCGTTACCCTTCTTAGGTGCTCGCCCACTGGACCCGTTCGGTTGTCCGCTGGCGCTACCCCGTTCTCGCCCTGTGGCTGGTCGGGGCACTCGCCGGCCTCGCCGGCTACCACCAGCTGGGCCAACGCCTCACGACCTCACTGGCGGTGCCCGGCTCGGCATCGGCGAGGGCCGACTCGATCCTGATCAACCGGTTCGGTGAGAATATCGAGGGCGCCATCACCGTCGTCGTGCCCCATCTGCACTCGACTCGCGCCGACCGCGTCGCCGAGGCGCGACTGGCCCGGGCGATCGCGCGCGTGCCCTCGCTCCACGTCGTCGAGCAACAGGCGCTCGGTGGACTGCTGCTCACGGACCTCGAGTCGCGCGACTCGCTCAACCAGGCAACGAGCGCCGTCGCGAGCCTGCGCGCTGCGCTCGTCCGCGCCGACCTGCCCACGGCCCTCGTGACCGGTCCCGCCGCGCTGCAGGCCGACGTCACACCCATCTTGCGCGGTGACCTCGCGCGCGGCGAGCTGCTCGCGCTCGGCGCGGCCCTGGTGCTGCTCGTCGGTGTGCTCGGATTCAGCCTCGCGGTGCTGATCCCCTTCCTCGTCGCCGGCGCCACCACGGCCGTCGCCCTCGGGGTCGTCGACCTGCTCGCCGGTCACGTCTTGATGGTGCTCTACGTCCCCAACGTGGTGGCCCTGATCGGTCTCGGCCTCGCGATCGACTACTCACTCTTGATGGTGCACCGGTTCCGCGCGGAACTCGAGCGCAGAAACGACGCCGACGCGATCGTCGCCACCATGGGAAGCGCCGGGCGGACCGTCGTGATCTCGGGGGCCGTGGTCGCGATCGGGCTCGCGACGATGCTCGTAGTGCCGGTCCCCCTCGTGCGTTCGCTCGGCGCGGCGGGGCTCGTCGTGCCGCTCGTCGCACTCGTGGCGGCGCTCACGCTTCAACCGGCGATACTCAGCGTCGTCGGGCGCCGCGGCGTCGCGACCCACGGGCCGCGGGGACTGCTCGAGCCACGCGACCCGAGCAGCGGCGTCTTCGCCCGACTGGCGCGTACCGTCGTTGCCCACCCGCGCACCGTGCTCGCGAGCGCGCTGGTCGGTCTCGGGGTCATCGCCGGGGCGAGCGCCGGGCTCAGCCTGACGCCGGGCTCGCTCACGGCCATCCCCCCCTCGATGCCCTCGGCTCGGGCGATCGCCCTCGTGAATCGCACCGTCGGGCCCGGCATTCTTACCCCGATCGAGGTGCTGATCGACACCGGACGGGCCAATGGCGCGAGTGCCGCGAATGAGGTCGCCGCCCGCATCGCGCTCGAGACGACCCTGTTGCACACCCCGGGGGTCGAGGTGGTGGCCGCCGACTCGACGTGGCCCTTCGTCGACCACCGGGACCGCTACGCGCGCATCCTCGTCGTCAGCCAGGGTGAGCTCGGAAGCCCGGTCACCCAGCGACTGGTCCACGTCGTGCGCGCGGAGGCGGCCGCGGCGCGATTCCCCCGCGGCACCGCCCTCGTCGTCGGTGGCGCACCGGCCCAGGGGGTCGACTTCCTCACCGCCATCTACGGCGTCTTCCCCTGGCTCGTGCTCGCGGCCCTCGTGCTCGCCTTCCTCGCCCTCGCCCGGGCGGTGCGCTCGGTTTCCGCGGCGCTGATCGCCATCGGCCTGGACCTCGTGTCGGTCGCCGTCGCCTACGGCGTGCTCGTGTGGCTCTTTCGCCTCGGTCTCGGCGCTGACCTCTTCGGCACCTACCGCGTGTCCCAGATCGAGGGCTGGGTACCGGTCTTCATCTTCGCGGTTCTCTTCGGGCTCTCGATGGACTACGAGGTCTTCATCCTCGCGCGGATCCGTGAGGCCCACGACCTCGGGCTCGCGAACCGCGCCGCGATCGTCGAAGGCCTCGCCACCACCGGCGGGGTGGTCACGAGCGCTGCGGTGATAATGGTCGGGGCACTCGCGGGCTTCATCGCCGGCCACGTCGCCGGTCTCCAAGAGCTCGGGGCGGGTCTCGCCATCGGCGTCCTTGTCGACGCGACGGTCGTGCGCAGCCTGCTGCTGCCGAGCCTGCTCGCACTCGCGGGCGAGCGGCTGTGGCGCGACGAGCGACGACACGGGTAGGTAGGCCGGCGAGGAAGCGGGGCCGCGTCGCGATCGCAGCGGTCGTGACGCGACATGTCGACGTCGCGACCAGCGATTCAGTGACGTGACAGGCCGAATCGTTCCGTCTAGCGTTCGGGTGGGCTTGCGCCCGGACATGCCAGCGCCTCGCCCCCTGCGCACGGGGGGCGAGGCGCTGGCACTCGCAGTTGGGAGGTATGCGACTTATTTAACGATCTTGATGGCGAAGTGCATCGACGGGACCTGGTAGCCGAGGGCGAGGCCCGGGAAGTCTCGGGCGTAGGTCAGTACCGGGGCCATGCCGTAGGGCGTGTTCGCGAACGATGGCTGTTGGGTGTAGAGCTGGGGGTAGAGATCGATGAGGTGGATCCCGGGACCGCCCGTCGCGCGCAGGTGGATCACCGTGTACCCGTTCGAGTTGAAGCCACAGCCGTAGCCGATGTACGCGTTGTCGTAGTCGACCCCGAGGGTGTTGTCGAGCTGGGTCCAACCAACGCCCTTCAGGCTGATGGTGATCTCTTGGCCCTGCTTGAAGGTGTAGGTGCCCGTTCCGGACTGACCGACCGCGAGGGCGGCGGGGGTCGCGGCGTCGTTCGCCGTGGCGATCGCCTCACTGAGCAACTTGCCACTGGCCGAGTAGAACGGCACCATCGACTCCTTCACGTAGAAGGGCGTCTGCGCCTCGACCGTCGAGCCGTTGAGGACCTGGATGACGTGCCAGCCACCGAGACCGTCGGGGACCGTCACGGTCGTGTTCAACGTCCCCCCACTCGCGCTCGCCGTGCCGAGAGGCACCGAAATGTACGCCCAGCACGACGCCGACGCGCAGTTCACGCGGCTGCCCTGCACCGAGGCCCAGGCCAGCTGGTAGGGACCGGCGCCGGACAGACCGGTCACCGTGAGGTTCACCTTGGTCCCGACGGGCCCGTCGGTCGGCGAGGCCGCGGCGACCGCGTCGGACTTGGGATCGAGTCCCGCATTGGAGAGCGTGGTCACCATCTTGAGGGTGGGCGCGACCGACGTCGGCCAACTGATTGACGGCGCCAATGACGCATGACCCTTGGTGACGGTGAACGTCGCGACCCCACCGTTGGCGTAGGGGACCGGCGACTGGATGATGTTCATGTACATCGAGCTGAGGGCGTCAGCCACCTGGATGAGGTGTGGTCCGACCGCGCCCGCGGCGCGGATCGTGACCGACGCGGTACCCCGGGTCCAGAAGGCCGTCATCTCACCGGAGAAGTGGTTGTCGTAGAGCACCGCCGCGCCACCGGTGTAGAGCGTGGCGCCCATCCCCGTGTAGGTGATGTGGATGGGCGTGCCAATCGGGCCGCTGCGCGGCGAGACCGTGAGCGTGCGCAGGAGTTCGTACCCGGCGTGGTCGACGGCCACGTTGTTGACGACCGCGTAGATGTCGTGGGTCCCGCCGAAGTCGACCGGCGCCGTCGTGGCGTAGCTGAAGGAACCACTGGCGTTGGTCGTCACCGTGGCGAGAGTCACGAAGAAGTTGGTCGAGGTCCGACCGAGGTAGTTGACCGTGTCGGGTTGGGGACTGAGGACCCACGTGACGTTCGACGTCGACCAGGCGATCGCGACGCTCGTTGACGCGGGCAGTCCGCTACCCGAGATGGTCAGGGGCGCGCCTTCGACCCCCTGATTGGGCGTGACCGTGAGGTTGCCCATGGTCGGGCTCAACGTGAAGGTCGGCGTGACGGGTCCGGGCAGCGCGGGCACGTTGGGGATCGCCGGAGCGACCAGGTTGGTCGGTATCAGGGTGGAGGTCGTGTCGGCCGCCCCGCTGTTCGTTGCGGTGACCGTGAGGGGCAGGAGCATCCCTGCCGCGACAATCACCATCGCCCTTCTTGTGGCGTGACGGGTCAGGATCATGATTTCCCTTTCAAGGAAGTAGGGTTAGCGCGCCAGCGATGCGAGTGTCGGTGGTACGGCGCGGCGCCCTCGGACTAGTCCGAGGGCGCCGTAGCCATAGGTTCAGGCCGCCGGGATGGCGTTCAGTGTGAGCTGGGACGGTGTCGCGGTTCCGGCCTGGGTGAAGGTGTAACTCTTACCCGGCACGGCCGGCTTGACGATGTAGCGCCGCATGACGTAGCGCTTGCCAACCTTCACGCGGTGCAACTTGGTCACCGCCGGGACGGCCTTGGTCGTGACCACGATCTTGAAGTTGACGACGCCCAGTGTCGGGTACGACGCCGTGTTCCAGCCGTAGGTCCAGAACGCCACGGTGCCGTGGTTGCCGTAGTTCATCGGGAACGGCGTGGAGATGCCGGGGATGACCACGTTGGCGCTGATCACGTTGTTCGGCGTAAGGGGCGTGCCACCAGTGGCGACGTTGACACCCGACATGCGAAACACCACGGTCTGGCCGACGTAGAACTCGTTGGTCATCGCGCAGCCGACCGGCGCCTTCAAGATCCCGGTGCCACCGCCACCGACGACCGTGTCGACGTTCATGTAGACGGGTACGTTCGCCGTGCCCTGGATCGGCGGGCCGAGGGTGGTGGTCGTGGTCGGGGCCGCCGTGGTCGTGGTGGTGGAGTCCGCGGACGCCGTCCCCATTCCCACTAGGGCCGCCCCGCTCAGGGACAGGGCCCCCGCGGCTAAGGCTGCTACTACTCGCTTCATACTTCTTCCTCCTCTATCGATTAGTCCGGGCACTACTTCTTGATGCTCAAAACGCCGTTCAGGGCAGCGCTGAACGCGTCGGTCTCGCTGGATCCCGCGGTGGTGGACTTGATCGAGAACGACCCGGTGAACTTCAACGTTCCCGTGACGCCCTTGTACTTGCCCGTCCCGCTCAGGACCTTGGCGATTCCCTTGACGCTCACCGACGTCGGCGCCGCCTGGCCCGCAGCGCAGGCCTGAGACGTCGCCGGTGCGATGATCCTGAGCACGAGCTTGCTGCCCGCGCCGATCAGCGTGCCCGTACCGGTGAGTGGGTCACAGGTGTTGGACGCGGGGGCCGAACCGGTTCCCGAGAGCTTGCTCGCTCCGAGGTACGTGGCCGAACCAGTGCCGGTCACTGCCGTCGCCTTGACGCCCGTGGAGGACCACAGCATCGCTATGGTTCCCTTGTAGGTCCCAGA
>JAJYPU010000285.1 GCA_021795095.1 Actinomycetes bacterium
TGGTCGTCCTGATGGGTTGGCAGTTCGCGGCGAGTGAGTTCATCGGCGGTGCCATCATGATCGCGTTGCTCGCCACGTCGGCCGGTCTGTGGTTTCGTGGGCGTGAGATCGAGGCCGCGCGAGCGACGTTGATCAGGCAGAGCCCCACGCTATCGACGTCCGCGCACGCAACCCACGATCACCTCGACCAGCACGACGGGTCACCGACCATGTCCGATGAGCCGTCGTCGGAGCATTCGAGCACCGGCGCGCGTTCACTACGGTCACCGAGCGGGTGGGCCAACGCCGCCACCTATACGATGGCCGATCTGACCATGCTGCGCAAGGAGATGGTCGTGGGGTACGGCATCGCCGGGTTCCTCGCGACTCTCATTCCCACGCGGTGGTGGAACGTGGTCTTCCTCCACGGACACGGGTTCTGGACGAGCGTCGAGAACGTGGTCGTCGGTCCGTTCATCGCAATCATCAGCTTCGTCTGCTCCGTGGGCAACGTGCCGTTGGCGGCGGCGCTGTGGCACGGCGGGATCTCGTTTGGTGGCGTGGTGTCGTTCATCTTCGCTGACCTGATCGCGTTCCCGCTCCTACTCATCTATCGCCGCTACTACGGCACCAAGATGATGGTCAAGATGTTGGCGATCTTCTGGGTCGTCATGGCGGCGGCTGGCCTGCTCACCGAGGGACTCTTCACCGCCGCGAACCTGGTTCCACAGACGCGCTCGACCCAAGTCGTGGCCGCGCACTTCTCATGGAACTACACCACGTACTTGAACCTCGTGTTTCTTGTCCTGTTCGGTTTCATCTATTGGGTGTATCGGCACCGCGCGCGCTTTGGGGGTGGCGACGGGTACGCCATCGATCCGGTGTGTGGCATGCAGGTGGAAATCGCGCATGCACCGGCGGTCTTAGAACACGAGGGCAGTGCCGTCTACTTCTGCTCGGACCACTGCCGGGATCGATTCAAGTCCGCGAGCAACGGCACCCACGCTCACGCAGCGTCGTCGTCTTCAGGCGCGAATACCGAAGTCATCGACCCGATCTGTGGCATGACCGTCGACCCGGCGACCGCCCATTACTCGAGTCGCCGGGACGATGTCCAGTACTACTTCTGCTCGCAGGGCTGTGTCGAGCGCTTCGATCGGGAGTCGATGGCGCACCATCATGAAACGTGACGGGTCCGAGATACTCCAGGTCGTTGACAGACCGAATCGTGCGTACCTGCGCGGGCGATGAACGGACACGACGTGGGTGCAGCGACGGCCAGCACTTCGTATCGAGTACCGAGGAAAGGAAGAATATGAATAAATTTTGGGGAACACACCACGCGCACCGTGATGGCGCGTCGACGGATGGAGACGCGCGCGTCGATCCGATCTGTGGTATGTCGGTGATGCGTTCGAACGCGGCCGCGATTCGCACCGACGGTGATGTCGAGTACTTCTTCTGCTCGAATGGGTGCGCGGTCGCCTTCGACACGGACCACGCGCACTAACCAGCAAGCGGCGTTCGCGCTCCCGCTGGGGACCTGCCTCGCTTCTGACGGCCCGACCCGCTGCCCACAACGCCCGCAACTCGCCACACGATACGGGTGGCGTCCCTTAGTCGCGGTGACGCGTGGCGGGGACGCCACCCGCGCTCGCGGCGGCGACCGGGGTTGAATTACTGGGACTTTTGGCCCAAAATCGGGGTCCGGCGTGAGTCGTAGGATGAGGTCATGGCTGAGAAAATTACGATGAGCCCTTCGGGCGTCCTGCAGGTCCCTGACAATCCGATCATCCCCTTCATCGAGGGTGACGGCACCGGCGTCGACATCTGGCCCGCCGCCAAGCTCGTGCTTGACGCGGCGGCGAAGAAGCACGGCAAGACCATCGAGTGGAAGGAAGTCCTCGCGGGCCAGAAGGCCTTCGACGAGACTGGTGACTGGCTGCCCGAGCAGACGGTGATCGACTTCCGCGAGCACCTCATCGGGATCAAGGGCCCCCTCACGACGCCCATCGGCGGTGGCTTCCGCTCGCTCAACGTGGCTCTGCGCCAGATCCTCGACCTCTACGTCTGCCTACGCCCCGTGCGCTGGTTCGAGGGCGTGCCCTCGCCGGTCAAGCACCCCGAGCTCGTCGACATGGTGATCTTCCGTGAGAACACCGAGGACGTCTACGCCGGCCTCGAAGTCGAGGCGGGCACCGAGAAGGCCGAGCAGATGCGCTCGTACCTGCACGACAGCTACGGCTGGGACATCAAGGAGATGAGCGGCATCGGGATCAAGCCGATCTCGAAGTCCGGCTCGGACCGACTGATCCGCGCCGCGATCAAGTACGCCCTCGACCACAAGCGCGCGAGCGTGACGATGATGCACAAGGGCAACATCCAGAAGTTCACCGAGGGCGCCTTCATGAAGTGGGGCTACCAGTTGGTGCGTGACGAGTTCGCCGACGTCGCCGTCGGCTGGGACGACTGCGGTGGCAAGCCCGAGGGCAAGCTGCTCGTGAAGGACGCCATCGCCGACATCATCTTCCAACAGGTCCTCACCCGTCCGTCGGAGTTCGACGTGATCGCCTCGACCAACCTGAACGGTGACTACCTCTCGGACGCCCTGGCCGCCCAGGTCGGTGGCATCGGCATCGCGCCGGGCGCCAACATCAACTACGTCACCGGGCACGGCATCTTCGAGGCCACCCACGGCACGGCGCCCAAGTACGCCGGACTGGACAAGGTCAACCCCGGATCGGTCCTGCTCTCGGGCGTGCTCATGTTCGAGCACCTCGGCTGGCAGGGTGCCGCGGACGACATCATCCGCGCCCTCGAGGCCACGATCGCCGACAAGGTCGTCACCTATGACTTCGC
>JAJYPU010000286.1:0-319 GCA_021795095.1 Actinomycetes bacterium
CGACTGCTACGACTACGAGCAATCAGTCTTGTGGAACGCGACCTGTCCCGAACTGTGGCGACGCACCACCATCTACGTGCGACGTGAACTGGCTCGGCTCTGTGAGATGAACGTGAAAGAGCTGGACCGGTCGGTGCGGCTCTCATTCGCCAAGGTCGCCGAATTCCAACGCCGCGGCGTCGTGCACCTGCACGCGATACTGCGCGTCGATCCCCGCGACGGCGAAGCAAGCGTGCCTCACTTCATCGACGCGCAGACTCTGACCTCGGCCATTCGCGCCGCCGCCTCGAAAGTGTCGGCCCCGCTGCCCGTAGGATTC
>JAJYPU010000286.1:329-2818 GCA_021795095.1 Actinomycetes bacterium
GTGGGGTCGACAACTCGACGTGCGCGTGATCAACGCCCGCGAGGTCGATGGTGACGCGTCAAGCAGTGGTGAGTCACGACGTAGTTCGCGCGCCGTTGCGAATTACGTCGCCAAGTACGCGACCAAGTCCACCGACGACCTGGGCGCCCTCGACCGACGCCTGACGAGCCTCGACGACCTCGACGCACGTAACGTGTCGGCGCACTTGGCCCGTCTGGTCACGACGGCGTGGCGGCTCGGCGCACTGACGCATCTCTCGAAGCTGCGCACCTGGGCACACTCGCTCGGCTTTGGCGGCCACTGGCTCACCAAGTCGCGGCGCTACTCGGTGACCTTCAAGTTCCTGCGGGCAGAACGCCAAACTTGGCGAGTACAGCGTCAACACGGCACCGCACCCAACGAACAGTCAATCAATATTGGCGTGTGGAAGTGGATCGGGGCCGGATGGCGTGACAAGGGTGACGCCTGGCTCGCGTCGCAGGGTCAGCGAGAAAAGATGCAGTCGCGAACCGAAGCCCGTGAGGCTCGCTGCATCGAACGACGACATGACGCCGACCTCTGGGACGAGCGGCCTCGTCACTTCCTGGACTTCGAAGCAGTAGAACCGTGACGTCACGCAAGAACCCCCGTCCGAAGGTCGACTACCCCGGTTCTCGTGGCCCCGGACCCCGCGGACCGGTGCAACCCCCTCGACCAACGACCCCGAAGGACAACGCCTCGGTTTCGCTGTGCATCAACGCACCCGACTTCGTCGATCTCTCGAACGCCGACGAGATTCGCGCGACAATCGCGCTGGCGACGCTGCTCGGGTCCGTGCTCGTCCAGGGCCAGCGAATCGGAGTCGTGATCGAACCCTCCGATGTCACAGCGTCGACGCATGGTTGACTAGCAACGTGGACGTTCACTGTGTTTGAAGTTGTGTCCACCAACACCGATTGAGGAGAGCATCGTGCGCATCGCGACCTACACCCGGATTTCGACCGACGAGGTCAACCAGCCCTACTCCCTGGGTGCCCAGTCCGAGAAACTGAGCAACTACGTCGCGAGCCAAGAGGACTGGGAACTGGTGTCCACCTTCACCGACCAGATGTCAGGCGCGAAGCTAGAGCGCCCCGGACTCAACGGTGCGCTTCGCGCCGCGAAGGCCAGAAAGTTCGATCTCCTGCTCGTCTATCGTGTGGACCGACTGTCGCGCAGCGTGCGCGGGCTCGCCGAGATACTCGAAACCCTCGACGGGGTGAACGTGGGCTTTCGCTCGGCGACCGAACCCTTCGACACCACGTCACCGGCTGGTCGCATGATGGTTCAGATGCTCGGCGTCTTCGCCGAGTTCGAGCGCGCCACGATCATCGACCGCGTAATCGCGGGCATGGACCGCAAGGCGAGCCTCGGTGGCTGGTGTGGCGGCGTCGCCCCCTACGGCTACCGCGCGGTGAAGGGCGAGGGTCGTCTCAGCGTGGATGAGTCCGAGGCACCGCTCGTGCCGGTGCTCTTCGACCTCTACGCCAACCAGCACCTCGGCAGTCACGCCGTCGCCAACTGGCTCAACGCGGCGGGCCTGGTGACCCGCTCGGGCAAACCCTGGTCCTTCAAGTCGGTCCTCACGGTACTGCGCAGTCGGGTCTACCTCGGCCAGGTCCGCTACCGCGACGGCTGGTGTGAGGGTAGCCATCCCGCCCTCATTGACGAGGAACTCTTTGCCGCCGCGCAGGTGATCCTCGATGAGCGCGCAGAGGACAGCGCCAAACGCGCGACCAACGCCTCGGACTACCTGCTCACGGGACTCGTGGTCTGCAATAACTGCGGCCAGCGCTTCAGTGGCACGCGCGCGACCGGTCGCCACGAGACCTACCGCTATTACACGTGTGGTTCGCGCCAGCGCTACGGCACCAAGACCTGTGACGCCGACCGGCTGCCCGCCGAGGTGCTCGATAGCGCCATCATCGAGTCGCTGCTCGCCGCCTACGAGGACTCGGACCTCTTTCGCGCCGCCGTTGGCCAAGCACAGTCCCAGGCCCGCGACGGTCACTCGCGCCACGACGATGAACTGCGCGCCGTCACCAATGAACTCGCCAAGGTCGACGCCAGTGTCGACCGCTACCTGCGAGCCTTCGAGTCGGGTTCCATGCCCGAGGCGCTGTGCGGCGAGCGAGTGAAGGAACTCGCCACTCGCGCCACCGTTCTTCGAGCGCGCCGCGAAGAGTTGAACGACGAGATGGAACTGGCCGACATCACGTGCGCCTCGCCCGAGGAGCTCGCTTCACTGCGCGACCGGGTGAACGAGGCCATCGCCGAAGGCTCACCAGCCGTCGTTAAATCGCTCCTGCAAGCCCTCATCCACGAAATTCGAGTTGATAGCCGCCACGCCATCCAGCCCGTATTTCGCGTGCCGTTGGCTGGCGACGCGATGGCGGGCGATGCGGTTCGCGCACCGTCCCGGTCGGTGGGCGCTGAGGGACTCGAACCCCCGACCTGCTGAGTGTAAATCA
>JAJYPU010000287.1 GCA_021795095.1 Actinomycetes bacterium
CTTTCCATTGCGCTACCGGCCCGGTGGCGTCCTGAAGCGGGCCGGACACACCGAAGCGACCGTCGACCTCTGTCGACTGGCGGGCAAGTCGCCGTCGGGCGTGCTGTGCGAGATCGTGAGCGCCGATAAGTCGGACATGGCACGCTTGCCCGAGTTGGAAGCATTCGCCGAGCGCTATCACCTGCCGATCGTCTCGATCGCGGACCTCATTCGCTACCGTCGCCACCACGAGAAGCTGGTCAAGCGCATCGCCGAGGCGGCCCTGCCGACGGAGTTCGGCAACTTCCAGGCCGTGGTCTTCGAGTCGATTCTTGACGGCGAGCAGCATCTCGCGCTGGTCTACGGTGATATCCAGTCGACGCGGGATGTCTTGGTGCGCGTGCACTCGGAGTGTCTGACGGGTGACGTCCTCGGTTCCCTGCGCTGTGACTGCGGACCGCAGCTGCAGGCGGCCATGATGAAGATCGCGGCCGAGGGGGCCGGTGTGGTCGTGTATCTGCGCGGACACGAGGGTCGAGGCATAGGCCTCGGTCACAAGATTCGTGCGTATGCACTCCAGGAGAATGGTCACGATACGGTTGACGCGAATCTCGAGCTGGGGCTACCGGTCGACTCGCGTGAGTACGGTATCGGCGCCCAGATACTGGTGGACCTCGGTGTGAGCTCGATGCGACTCATGACCAATAATCCGAGCAAGTACGGCGGACTCGAGGGGTTCGGGCTCAATATCGTCGAGCGGGTGCCGATCGAGAGCACGCCGACGCCGTACAACATTGACTACCTGCGAACCAAGCGTGAGCGAATGGGACACCTGTTGGGGGGGCTCGATGACGTCGAGTGACCAGACCGAGTTCGACCCTCTTCGTGGCGAAGCGATCCGAGGCGTCGTTGGGACCTACCTGGAAGGCGGCCACGACGGACGTGGTCTGCGTATCGCCATTGTGGCCGGACGGTTCAACGGCGGGATCACCACGCGGTTGATCGACGGCGCGTTGGCGACGCTCGACGAGGCCGGCGTCTCGCGTTCGGACGTCACCGTCGCGTGGGTGCCCGGTGCGTACGAGATTCCGATGATGGCGCTCGCCTTCGCTGATGGACCGTTCCCGGTCGACGCGGTGATCACGCTCGGTGCGGTGATTCGAGGCGACACCGGGCACTACGACATCGTGGCCGGCGAGAGCGCCCGGGGGGTCCAGGACGTGCAGTTGACTACTGGGGTTCCGGTGATCTTCGGCGTGCTCACGACCAACACGGTCGAACAGGCCCTCGAACGTTCGCTACCCGACGAGACCAACAAGGGACGCGAAGCGGCGTTGACGGCCCTCGAGATGGTGTCACTGCTGCGCCAGCGATCGGGTCGATGAAGGTCGAGGGCGTGGTCGTCGAGTTCGACGACCACCGCGGTGACGGCTGGATCGAGCAGGATGGTCATCGGTGGTACTTCCATTGCGTCGCCATCGCCGACGGCAGCCGACACGTCGATAACGGACTCGAGGTGACCGGGATTCGAGTCGTCGGTCACCGTGGCGCCGACGAGGTCAGCGACATTCGACCGCGACGTTAGTGTGCGTCGGTCGTGCTGGCTGCGCGCACGTAGACCTGTTGGACCTCGGCGAGGGCACTTCGATAGAGGCCGACGTGTTCGCCGAGGCGGTCACCCCCCGCTTGAACCATGGCACTGACCACGTCAATCGCGAGCTGCGCCGCGGGCAGGTTGGGTGGCGTGTCCGCGAGGTGCACGGCCGCCAACTGGATCATGTGGAAGAGGTGGTTGCCGAGAATGACGTCGACGGGCGTCGAGCGAATCCACTCGATCTCGTCGGCGGCGCCGTTGTCGTCGCTCATGGTTCTACGGTAGCGGTCGGCTGACCTGGTATCGATGTCACCTGCTCAGCCGCAGGGTCGTCACCCGAATCGGCCCGTCCGGGGCTAGGGGGTGGGACCTTCGGTGGCCCGGAGTGTCGGCTCGATCGGCGACTCGGCGATGAGGTTGCCGATTCTCGCCGAAGGACCAGCGCATCGGTCCAACGCTACGCGTAGGTCGAGGACGTTGGCGACTCGAGCGCCGGGCAACGTCACAGCGATGCGTCGGCTCGTCGCGGTGTATCCCGTGTAGCACGCAATCTGTGCGAAGAAGACGTAGCCCGACCGACCGGGCGCGATGACGAAGGGCGACGGGACCACCGTCGCCATGGGCCAGCCACCGGTCGCGTGGTGGACGAGTCGAAAGGGGAGGGGGGTGCCGCGGTCGAGTGCGACGATGCTGACGTAGCCGTGCAACGTACAGGGCGTGGATGAGGTGTTCGTGATCAGCATCGCGTGCGCCTCCTCCTGGGTCGCGCCACCGACGTCGGGGCCATTGGCGACCGTGACCGCATTGGGCCGGCACGCAGCTGAGGGGAGATTCGAGGCGACGGGTCGCGTGCCGGGCGCGGTGCGCGGGACGTTCGCCGCCAGGATCACGACCGCGACCAGGAGCGCAATGACCGCGGCGTCGGTGAGCCATCGCCTACCGGGCTGACGGTTCGCGGTCCCAAGGCCTGTTCGAGCGACGGGGTCAGTCGAGCCCACCACGAGCCGTTTCACTGCGGTGCCTCGGGAGTTGATCGGGATCGACCCCACGTCGCTGAGCATACCGATGGCGAGGTCGCCGGGTGCGGCCGCCTGCGGCACCGTCCCGAGGGCGTGGACAGCCCGCAGGGATGTGTAAGTCCAGGTGGAAGGGGTAAAGCGATGACGAGCCCACACGGGTTCAGAGTTCGTCGAGTGGCACTTCGTCACGTCTTGTTCGTCTACGGTCGACGTCGA
>JAJYPU010000288.1 GCA_021795095.1 Actinomycetes bacterium
GGATCGGCGAAGACCGCACACGAGTAACTCATCGTTTCGTCGAGCATCAACTCGAACAATTCATTGCCGATGTCGTAGTGAGCCTGAACGAACCGACGGTCCGTTCGCGGCGCCCGGCGACGGATGCGCCGCCAGGGATCGGTGGCTCGGCTCGCGAATGAGCCGATCTCGTCGTGCCAACGACCCAACCGACCCTGGGCGCGAATCAGGATTCGAACCAGCGTGACGAGATCGTCACTGTCCCACCAGCCTTCGAGGTAACCACCACCCAAACCGGTCGATCCGTCACCCAGCAACGCGACGTAGGCCCGCTGGTCGTGAACCGACACGCGGGCGACGAGTTCACCCTGTCCGACCTGCGTTGTTGCCCCGGGTTCGTCCACGACCAGTCGGCCACCCCGGGAACGGGTCCCGAGCAGTAGCAGCGCCCGTCGCGCCAGCCACGCGCGACGGGCGGATCCGTTGACGGACTCGCCGTAGGTCAAGGGACGACTGACCGGATTCGACCCCACGCGTTCACGCATCATGAACTTCCCTCACCTCGTCTCGTTCCGACACGCCGCGTCCTCGGGCGCCCTCAAGTTCTCGGTTTTTCGGCGGATGGGCCACGAATGGGACCCCTCGACGCCACAGCGCGAGGGCCTGGCGATAGATACCCAGCGTCACCCGCCACGTCATCAGTGGATAGTTCCACAGCACGCGACCCATCGTTCGTCGATTCATTTCGCGACGCGTTAACTGCAGCGACGTCGCCAGGACGAGCGCGCCCCCCTCGTAGACATCCACCGAGACGACCAAATCGTCTCCGGGCTTGGCGTAGTCGAACTCATAGAAGGCGTCCATACCCATGAACGGCGACACGTGCATCGCCTTGGTCAATCGATGCGTACCGGGCGCGCCCATCACGTAGACGTGCCGTTCGTGCCACGGCGTGTTGGTCACCTCGGCCACGAGCGCCTCGACGCGCTCCCCCGTCAGGTCGTAGCAGAAGTAGAGGGCGATGGGATTGAACAGCCACCCCCACGTCCGTGGATGGGCCAGCACCGCGACGTCACCGTTCGGGCGCCACCCCAGTTGTCTCTCGACCGCGTCACGAACCGCGGTGTCGAGTGGCACGTCCACGGGCCCGAGGTAATCGTCGCGCCGAAAACGCACGGGTCGACGGTGTTCGATGGACCACCACGGGTGACGCGACATGACCGCATGGGCCTCGCTCAGATCGATGAGCGGGAGGTACAGCCGATATGAGAACTCGTGGCCAACGGGCGTCGTGCGTCGGTGACGCACCACCCCTTCGTAGATCGCACTCCTCATCACGGTCACGTCCAGTCAACGCCGAGTGCGCGGCAGACGCGCAACGCACTTTGCACACCATCCTCGTGGAACCCGTAGCCCCAGTAGGCACCACAGAACCAGGTTGCGCCCTGACCATTGATCTCGTCAAATCGTGACTGGGCGGCGACGGCGCCCGCATCGAGGACTGGGTGGGCGTAGTCGTACTGCGCCAGCAACTTGTCCGGCGCGATCTGGTCCGTCTGGTTGAGGGTCACACAGATCTCGTAGTTCGAGTCAATCGACTGCAAGCGGTTCATGTGATAGGTCACGGTGGCCCCGGCGTTGTCTTCGCCGATCCGGTAGTTCCAGCTCGCCCGTGCCGCCGGCGTACGAGGCAGCAACGCGTCGTCGACGTGCAACGCTACCGAGTTCATCTGATAGCGCAGTGCCCCGAGGACCTCGCGCTCAGCGGTGGTCGGGTCGCTCAATAGCGCCAGGCTCTGATCGCTGTGGGCCGCCATGATCACGTGGTCGAACGTCTCGGGGCCGTACTGGTCGCTGTTCACCTCGACGCCGTCGCGCCGTCGTGTCACCTTCGTGACCACCGCTCCGAGTCGGAGGCGTCGACCCAGTGGGCTCGTGATGCGCTCGACGTACTGGCGTGAGCCACCCTCGACGGTGCGCCAACGGGGACGACCGGTGAGGCTCAGCAGACCGTGGTTCTCGAAGAACCGCG
Organism: Actinomycetes bacterium; assembly: GCA_021795095.1. The sequence continues at coordinate 2,012 of JAJYPU010000288.1, forward strand.
CGAAGGTCGCCACCGGAATGTCCAACGCATCGGCGAGGGGGGCCGACCAGATCGCCGAGACCATTGGGGCGAGATACCAGTCGACGAATCGCTCGCCCCACGGCCCGCGTTCGACCACGTCGCGGACCCGCAAGGACTCGGCGTCGTCACGAAGCACCCGGCGCATCCGGCGATTGAAGGTGACGATATCGCCGAGCATCGTGAGGAAGTCGGGGCGAAGGGCATTTCGACGTTGGGCGAAGATGGTGGCCAGCGAGCTCGAGCTCCACTCCAGTCCGCTTCGGACATCGCTCACACCAAAACTCATGTCACTCGACTTTGTGACCACGCCGAGACGATCGAACAGCCGGGTGAGTCCCGGGTAGTTGCGCTCGTTGTAGACGATGAAACCGGTATCGACCGCGTGTTCCTCATCGCCGATTTGAACATCGACCGTATGAGCGTGCCCGCCCGGCCGATCGTCACGCTCAAAGACCGTGACGTCGTGGTCCTGGCCGAGCACGTGGGCGCACGTGAGCCCAGCGATACCGGATCCAATGATGGCGATGCGCATGTCGTTCCAGTCCTCCGGGGGTGTGTGCGCCGGTGATCGACGCGAAGCTTTCAATTTAGCACTAAAATGAATTTGTGCCCCACCCTCGCTCACCCCACACCACTGCCACCCCATCACGTGGCCGCTCACGACTCGATCGGCTAGTGGACGGAGCGCTGGAGACAACGATCGTGGCCAGCTTCAGTCGCGTCGGCTATCTCGTCCGTCGCCGTAGCCCCTCGTGGACCTCGTC
>JAJYPU010000289.1 GCA_021795095.1 Actinomycetes bacterium
GCCAGGTCGATCACGCGACCAACGCCGTGGTACTCGACGACGGTTCTCGACTGGACTACGACCACCTGGTCATCGCCACCGGTGCGACGGCGGCCTACTTTGGAATCCCTGGCGCCTCGCAGTACGCGATGCCGCTCTACTCGCTCGCCGACGCTCGTCGACTGCGCAACCGGTTGCTGCTCGCGCTCGAGGATGCCGACGTGCGGGCCGAACGTGAATCCGTGTCGCTCACGTTCGTCGTCGTCGGTGGAGGACCGACCGGTGTCGAGACGGCCGGGGCGCTCGCGGAGTTGATCGCCATTGCGCTGCGTCGCGACGGGTTACGGCTCGATGCGAGCCGAGTTCGCGTGGTGTTGGTCGACCTCGCCGATCGACTGCTTACGGCGTTCCCCGAGTCCGCGAGCCGCTACGCCGCCCGAGAACTGGCCGAACTCGGCGTCGAGGTTCACTTCGGTCGCTCGGTGGTTGCGGTCGAGGAGGGGGCGATCCGGTTCGCTGACGGCGAGCGGCTCGAGACCGCGGCGGTCATCTGGGCCGCCGGGGTTACCGCAAGTGGAACGCTCGTCCACGGACTGTCGGTGGCGGCCGGGCCCGGTGGGCGAGCGAGCGTGGGCGTCGACCTACGGTGCGCGACCAGTGAGAACGTCTGGGCGGTCGGTGACGCGGCCGCCATACCGAGCGCCGATGGGTCGTTCTGCCCGCAGTTGGCGCCCGTCGCGATCCAGTCAGGCCGTCACTGCGCCACCCAGATCCTGCGGGTCACTCGGGGCCAGCCGACGATGGCCTTCGTCTACCGCAACAAGGGCATCATGGCGACCATCGGTCGACGGGCCGCGGTTGCGAAGTTACCCCGAGGCGGCGTGATCCGTGGGACGCTCGGTTGGCTGGCGTGGCTCGCTCTGCACCTGTTCTATCTAGTCGGTTTCAGGAACCGGCTCCGCGTGCTTATCAACTGGACGTGGCGATACTTCGACTGGCCATCGGGCCCCCGACTGATCGTCGCCGACGCCGAGACCGCCGAGTGAGCTAACCCAGCCGCGCTTCGAGGTCGTCGACCTGTTCGAGCAACGCGGCGGGCAGCCGGTCGGCGAACTGGGCGAAGTGCTGGCGGATCAGCGGGACCTCGTTACGCCATTCGTCGTAGTTGACGGCGAGAAGCAGCGAGAGGTCAGCCTCGGGCAAGTCGAGTCCATCGACATTGAGCGCCCCCGGGGCTGGAACGTAGCCGATGGGCGTCTCGACGGCTTTGCCCCGTCCGGCGCTGCGCTCGAACACCCACTCGAGCACGCGACTGTTTTCGCCGTAGCCGGGCCACAGCCAGTGTCCGTCGTCGGCCTTGCGGAACCAGTTGACGTAGAAGATCTTGGGCAACGTCGACTCATCGAACCGGTCGGCGAACGTGAGCCAGTGCGCGAAGTAGTCAGCCATGTTGTACCCGCAGAACGGCAGCATCGCGAACGGGTCGCGGCGCAGATTCCCGACGGCTCCCGCCGCCGCCGCCGTTGTCTCGGAGGCCATGATGGAACCGAGGAACACGCCGTGGGCCCAGTCGCGCGATTCGAAGACGAGCGGCACCACGCTGGCGCGACGTCCACCAAAGAGGATCGCGTCAATCGGCACACCCGCGGGGTCCTGCCACTCAGGGGCGATGGCGGGGTCCTGGTCGGCCGGTGCTGTGAATCGTGAGTTCGGGTGCGCGGCGGGGGTGGCGGACTCGGGCGTCCACGACTGGCCGCGCCAGTCAGTGAGGTGGGCGGGCGGTTCACTCATCCCTTCCCACCAGACGTCGCCGTCGTCAGTCAACGCGGTGTTGGTGAAGATGGTGTTCGCCTCAACGGAGTACATCGCGTTGGGGTTGGTGTCGAAGTTGGTACCAGGGGCCACACCGAAGAAGCCCGCTTCGGGATTAATCGCGTAGAGGCGACCGTCGGGACCCGGCTTCATCCAGCAGATGTCGTCGCCGATGGTCTCGACATTCCAGCCCGGCAAGGTCGGCACCAGCATGGCGAGGTTCGTCTTGCCACAGGCGCTCGGGAAGGCGCCGGTCACGTAGCGGGTCTCACCCGCCGGGTTCGTCAACTTCAAGATGAGCATGTGCTCTGCGAGCCAGCCGTCGTCTCGCGCCATCACCGACGCGATACGCAAGGCGAAGCACTTCTTGCCGAGCAGCGCGTTGCCGCCGTAGCCCGAACCGTAGGAGATGATCTCTCGCGTGTCGGGGAACTGGACGATGTACTTGTTGTCCGCGTCACAGGGCCACGGGACGTCGGCCTGTCCGTCGGCGAGCGGCATACCAACCGAGTGCAGGCACGGCACGAACGTGCCATTGTCACCGAGCACGTCCAGTGCACCAGCGCCCATGCGGGTCATGATGCGCATCGAGACCGCGACGTAGGCGGAGTCAGTGATCTCCACACCGATGTGGGCAATCTTCGAGCCGAGCGGCCCCATCGAGAACGGCACCACGTACATCGTGCGCCCGCGCATCGAACCGGCGAACAGGCCGTCGAGTGTCTCGCGCATCTCGGCGGGATCGCGCCAGTTGTTAGTGGGGCCGGCGTCGGATTCGAGACGTGAGCAGATGAAGGTCCGGTCTTCGACGCGCGCAACGTCACCGGGGTCGGAGGCGGCGTAGTAGCTATTGGGTCGCTTGGCGTCGGCGAGCTTCGTGAACGTGCCGTTGTCTACGAGCAACTGGCAGAGCGCGTCGTATTCCTCGGCCGATCCATCGCACCAGTGGATACGATCGGGTGTGGTGAGTGCGGCAACTTTTTCAACCCAGTCGATGAGTTGTGG
>JAJYPU010000290.1 GCA_021795095.1 Actinomycetes bacterium
TGGGGTTTGACGCACGGTGATCGAGTAGCGCACGTCGTGGTCGCGACAGGCCTGCACCACGTACTTGGAGAAGAAGCCCGAGTCACAGCGCAGCGTCAACGCTCCACTCGCTCCGGCCCTTCGACAACGGCCTACCGTCTCGCGCACGAAGCGCTGGGCGCCGCGCTGGGTGTTGGCCGAACCCTTTCGAAAGCGCACGTGCAGCGTCTCGCCGGTGTCGGCGCGCGTGGCGAGCAGCGGGTGAAAGCCCAGCACTTTGGTGTAGCCGTAGCCGGCACCCTGCTTCTGGTTTCCGTGAACCTCACAGATTGTGGAGTCGACGTCGATGGTCATTGATTGGTCGCCTGGACCGGCACCGAGGGACCAAGCGCGGGTCATGAGCATCTCGGAGACCCGGTCGAGCTGGCGGACGTTGCCGAAGGTGAAGCGACGAAGGAACGTGCCGAGCGTCGAGGGCGCCATCACCCGGTGAGCGAGCACCGACGAGGTGGCACCCGAGCGCAGCACGTCGGCGTCGTCGATGCACGAAGCCCCCGCCACCAACGCGTGCACCAGGGTCGCCACGCGCCGGCCGGGGAACGGGGCGATTGAAATCGTCTCCTCGGCCAGTTGTTGAAGGTCGAGCTTTTCGCTGAGTAGACCGACCAACGCGAGTCCCGCATTCGCGACGGAATGATCGTCGTCGAATGCCACCGACAGACGAGAAGGGCTGTGTAGAGTTGTCATCGAAAAGGTGTCCTTCTTTTTGGGCGAACTGGTTGTGTGGTAACTCCAATTCTACCTGATGGGGACACCTTTTTCGCGCATGGTCTGACCCTTAGCTCGCCACTACGACGGTGGATCCAGGTTAAGCGTGACCATCCCACGGTTCACCGGGACCTCGCGTGACCTTCAGGACTGATTCTCAGTGCTTCATCGAGGGGCCCGCGGGAAGGTGAGCGAGCGGGGGATTGTCGGCGACGCATGGGCCGACTGCCGAGGTGCCGATGAGAACCTGTCCGGTACCCGCTGCGCGGTCCAGCCCTAGCCCGCCTTGCGGGTCAAGCCCGCCGGGCTTCGCCTAGGAGTTACGACGTTCCCGGTGGAGTCCGGGCCTCGCGGCACAGGTCCGGCACCGCGACGAACTCGGAGAGCATCTTGGAGGAAAGTTCGCCGCGACGCCGACGCGATTTGGGCATGTGAAGACGGTAAGTGAAGACGACGTTGTTGACCTCGAACAGGGGCGCACGTCGCTTCCCAGAAGTGCTCGTGGGGGCTCAGCCTACCGGGCTCGAAGAGGTTGAGGGTCACTGACGGTGTACAGCATCTCGATCCCGATAGTGAGCCTTCGCGGCGCTGTGGACGGGATCTTGAGGTTCAGCACCGGACCATGGATCACGCGGAAGGTGCAGCCTTAACCCAGGGAAAGGAGAAGCTAGATCAGCGGCCAAGGGTACGGGGGCCACGCAGCGTCCTCGTCGGGTGACGGGTACGCCCCCGCCTTCACGAGCGCTCCGGCTCGCCACTGGGTCAGTGCCAACTCCTCGCTGTTCAACCAGGACGCGAGCGCGCCCGTGTGGCCGTCGGCGATGCGCGCCGCGCGGGTGAGGAGTTCGGGCGCCACGGGCTGGCCGGCGAGCTCCCAGAGCACGGTGCGCAGCTTGTCGTCGCGGTGAAAGCAGAGACCGTGGTCGATGGCCCAGTAGCGCTCGCCGTCGAAGAGGACGTGGCCGGCCTTGCGGTCGGCGTTGTTGGCGACCACGTCGAACACCGCCAGAGCGCGGATCACGGGGTCGAAGTCCGCCCGGTCGCGCAGCGTGAAGTAGTGGTCGTCCGTCGCGTCCTGGACCCACCACTGGAGCGAGCCCGGCCCGAAGGGGGCGTCGTCGCGCGCGACGGTCGGCGGCACGAGATCGACGCCGAGGAGCTGATCGAGCTCGTAGGCGGCCACTTCCCGGCGCCACAGCCCGCCGGGGAAGTCCCACAGCGGCCGCTCCCCGGCCTCCGCCTTGTAGCACGCCAGCGCCTCGGCGTCGTCCTGGCGCACCGAGACCAGCAGGGCCTGGTTCGACGAGTCGACGATGCGTCCGCGTACGTCGATCTCGCCGCGGGTCAGCAACTCGAGCTGGCGTGCGCGATCCATCGCCTAGCGCAGGGGCGCGCGGTGCCCGTTGGTACGCGGGCAGTCGTGGCCCTGCGGATCCAGTGGACCGCCGCACAGCGGGCACAGAGGGCGACCGGCCTCCACGAGGCGCGTGATCGCGATGGCCAGCCCGCCCGCCCATTCGCGGGTGAGCGAGAGCTCGAGGGTGTCGCTCTCGTCGACGGAGTCGATCGTCACCTCGATCACCTCGGTGTCCTCGTCGACCGCGACGGCGATGTCGCCCGCCGCGAAGTCGAACTCGTACTCGGGCTCGAGGGAGAACTCGTCGGGCAGGTGGCCGGGGCGACTGAGGTCGGCCAGGACGGTGCCGATCCACTCGGCGAGCGCGGCGAGCTGCTGCTTCTCGCACTTGACGACGACGAGCCGAGGGCCCTCGCGCACCTGAAGCAGGAAGAGGCGCTGGCCGACCTCGCCGCGCGCTCCCACCATGATGCGATCGGGGTGGGAGAAGACGAAGTTCACGAGGGCCCCACCTCGCCCAGTGAGCCCGTGCTGTTCACGCACAGCACGATCGGTCCGTGCGGGCCGAGCGCCAGAGCGCTGACCGAGCACGGGGAGATGACGGTTCGCTGGAAGAGGTCGAGGGGAACGCCCTGGGCGTAGGTGACGGCGGCCTTGATGGGATCGGCGTGGCTCACGAGGGCGACC
>JAJYPU010000006.1 GCA_021795095.1 Actinomycetes bacterium
GTTGACCACGCCGGGGCCTGACTAGCGGACAGGGGTCGGAGTACCGGCGTTAACCCGACGCGCAATCCTAGCACCCAGTCATCCCTTGGCTTGCGCCCAGTTCTCACCCCATCGAAGCGTGACGTCGAGCGGCACCGTCAAGGCGGCCGCGTTGGTCAGGGCGTCAGTGATGACCGCGCTGACGGCTGCCTGTTCCTCGTGCGGCGCCTCGACCAGGACCTCGTCGTGGACCTGCAAGATGAGTCGGGCCTCATATCCGCCGTCGCGCAGGAAGTCGTCCAGGCGCACGAGCGCCGACTTGAACACGTCGGCGGCTAACCCCTGGATGCCCGCGTTCATCGCCTGGCGTTCGGCGGCCTGGCGTTGGGGTCCCGTCGCGGTCGCGAGGTCCGGGAACGGCCGGATGCGCCCGAGCTCGGTGCGCGAGTAGCCCCGCTCGCGGATCTGGCGCACCGTCTCGTCCATGTAGTGGCGCAGCGTCGGGAACCCATCGAAGTAGCGGTCCATGATGGCCCGGGCGTTGGCGACCGTGATCCCGAGCCGCTGGCTCAGCCCGAAGGCTTCCATGCCGTAGGCGAGCCCGTAGGAGACGGCCTTGGCCTGTTCGCGCTGCTCGTGGGTAATCTCGCTCGGCGCGACCCCGAAGACCGAGCTCGCGATCGCCCGGTGGACGTCCTCGCCGGCGGCGAAGGCGCCGAGGAGCCCCTCGTCCTGGGAAAGGTGCGCGAGGATCCGAAGCTCGATCTGGTTGTAGTCGGCCACCGCGAGCAGCCAGCCCTCGGCGGGAACGAAGGCGTAGCGCAGTCGTCGGCCCTCGTCACTTCGCACCGGGATGTTGTGCAGATTGGGGTTCTCCGACGAGAGCCGTCCTGTTCTCGCCACGGTCTGCTGGAACACGGCGTGGATCCGTCCGTCCGGCCCGACGCTGTCGATCAACGTCGCGCCGTAGGTGCTGCGCAGTTTCTCGACCTCGCGATAGCGCAGGATCATCGCGACGACCCGATGCTCGTCGATGATTGCCTCGAGGCTGGACGCGTCGGTGGAGTAGCCCGTCTTGATCTTTCGAACCGCCGTGAGCCCGAGCTCGTCGAAGAGCACTGTCTGGAGCTGTTGGGGCGAGTTCAGCTTGAACGGGTGCCCGACGACATCCTGGATCGAGGCGTCGAGCAGCGCCGCCTCCGCCGTGAACTCCTGGAGGATCGTGCGCAGCAGCGCGACGTCGACGCGCACGCCGCGCGACTCCATACGCGCGAGCACCGCGACGAGCGGGAGTTCGATGGACTCATAGACGTAGCCGAGCTCCCAGGTGACGATCTCCTCGCGCAACACGTCGATGAGCTGTGCGACGTGCGCGAGGTCTGCGCGCAGGTTCGCCCCGTCGCTCTCGGCGAAGAGCGTGGGCGCGGCCGGCGCGCTCGTCACGCCCAGGTAGCGCTGGGTCAGGTCGTCGAGGGCGTAGCGACCGCTCACCGAGTCCACGAGGAACGCCATGATCGCCGTGTCGTCGATCGGGTTCGGCGTCGCGACCGCCCGGTCGGCCGCGCGTCGCAGCAAACCCTTGACGTCGTGGCCCGCGATGAGCTGGCCGCGGTAGCGCTCGAAGAACTCGTCGAAGGACAGGACCACTGCGGTGTCGCGCGCGCGGTCCCCGACGGCGACGTGGCTGTCGTCAAAGGCCACCACCAAGGATGCGGCGCTCATGACCTCGTCAGCGGACGCGTCGGTCCACGTCCCCGCCGCTGGCACCCGCACCGCCGGTGCGGCGTTGCCGGACTCGTCGCCTTCACCGAGCAGACCGTCGGACATGAGCTGATCGAAGCGGTTGCGCATCGCCTTCATCTCGAAACGATCGAAGAAGGCGAGCGCGTCAGCGCGGCTCCAGCCCCCGAGGGTCAGCTCCTCGAAGGTGAAGTCGAGGGGCACGTCGCGCACGAGACGCATCACGCGCTCGTTGTTGCGCGCGCGCTCCTCGAAGGCGGCGAGGTTCTCTCGCAGCTTGGGGGTGAGCTCGTCGAGGTGCAGGTAGAGCTCGTCGAAGTCGCGGTACTGGGCGAGCAGCTTCGCGGCGGTCTTCTCGCCCACCCCGGGCACGCCGGGCAGGTTGTCCGAGGGGTCACCGCGCAGGGCGGCGAGCAGCGGGTAGCGCGCGGGCTCGACGCCGCAGCGTTCGACGATGCCCGCCTCGTCGTAGAGGGAGTAGTCCGAGACGCCGCGGCGGTTGTAGAGCACCTTCACGTAGGGGTCCTCGACCAATTGGAAGGTGTCACGGTCCCCGGTGACTACCGTCACCGCGACCCGGTGCTCTAGACCCCAGGTCGCGAGGGTCGCGAGGACGTCGTCGGCCTCGAAGCCCGGCACCGCGAGCACGGGGATGTGCAGCGCCTCACAGAGCGAGCGGATGAAGCCGAACTGCGGTTCGAGTTCCGGCGGCGTCGCCGCACGACCACCCTTGTAGTCCTCGCTCATCGCGTCGCGGAAGGTCCCACCGGGCAGGTCGAAGGCCACGGCGAGCGCCCGGGGGTGCTGGGTGCGCACGAGCGAGTGCAGCATGGCCGCGAACCCGTGCAGCGCGTTGGTGGTGACGCCGTTGGACGTGGCGATCTCCGGTGAGAGCGCGAAGAATGCCCGAAACGCGAGCGACATGCCGTCAAGGACGACCAGTGGCGCGTCAGTTGGCTGCTCAGCCACCAAATTCACCGCGCAGGATCTGTTGGGCGACGTCACGCATCCGCGTACGGCCCCGCATGGCGGTCTGCTGGATGATCTCGAAGGCGGACGGCTCGTCGAGTCCCCGCTCGGCCATGAGGTGCTCCTTGGCCCGTTGGACGATCTCGCGAGTCTCGATCTTGTCCTCCACGTGGTGCACGTCGGTGCCGACGAAGTCCTCGTCGGCCGTGGGGTTCAAGATCGCCGCCAGCTTCGGCAGCAACTCGCTGCTGCGGAAGGGCTTGACGAGGTACGCGGCGACACCGGCGTCACGGGCGTTCTCGATCAACGATCGCTGGCTGAACGCCGTGAGCAGCACCACGACGGTCGAGGAGTCCTTCATGGCTCTCGCGACCTCGATCCCGTCCAGTCCAGGCATCTTCACATCGAGCAGCGCCAGGTCGGGCTGGTGCTCTTGGATCAGGGCCAGCGCGTCGTCACCCCGGGCCGCCTCGCCGACCACCAGGTAGCCGTCGCTCTCGAGGATCTCCTTGAGGTCGAGTCGAATGATCGACTCGTCATCGGCGACTACCACGCGCTTTTCCATAGTCATTCCTTCGGTGTCCAGCTTCGTAACAAGTCATCTCGTTCGGACACGAGGTCCTCGACCTCGCGACGTCGTCGCGACAACTCCGCCCTGGCCGCGGCGACGTGCCGCGAGAGCTCGTCATATTCTTGCGCCTGCAGGGGGGTCTCGGACACCAACGCGCGAATCCTCGACTCGTCGAGGGCGTCGTTCCACACCGCCACCTGTTCTTCGAGCACGTGCAGGCTCTCGCGCGCGGCCGAGAGGCGCCGCTGCACGTCTTCCAAGCGTCGGCGAACCAGGCGAATCCCCACGAGTAGCAGTGTAAGGCGTTTGTCTGTCACTTTTTTGCGAGTCGGCCCGTTCACGGTGAGCCCTCGACGAGCGCGAGCACGCACCGCCACGATCACCCGCGCAAGTGGACCAGCACCTCGTCGGTCGCGCGGCGCACCGGTGCCCAGCCGACGCCGCCGGGTCGCTCGACGACCGAGGCTCCCCCGCCGAGTCCCGAAACCGGTGCGACGTCGCTCGGCTCGTCGACCATGGCCGCGACCAGCTGGCGATGCACAGACCGGGCCAGCGGTGTCTCGAAGAACCCCCCCACGTAGGGCCGCAGCCCCAGTTCGAGCGCCTCGAGGATCATCGTGCGCGCCACGGCCAGTCCCCCGACCCGAGCGGGTTTCACGCACACGATGGCGCCGGCGCTGTAGCGCGCGATGTGTCGTAGGTCCACAATCGAACGCACGCCCTCGTCCAGGCTCACCGCGACGGCGCTGCGCGCGTGCAGTCGGGCGTGCTCGATTAGGTTGCCGGGCGCGAATGGCTGTTCAACGGCCACCACGACGAGCGAGCCGCTAAGGACCTCGAGGTCCTCGAGGACCTCGTCGACGTCGTGCGCCGAGCAGTTGTAGTCGGCGATGACCGGACGCCCGAGCTCGTGGACGGCGTCGAGCACGGGGCCCGGGCGGATCCCGGGTGCGACCTTGACCCGGAGCCGTTCGACCTCGCTCGCGACCGCGGGCACCGATTCGTCGAGCAGTGACACCGTGGCCATGACGCGCGGTTCCTGGTTCGCCGGCCAGCGCTCGGCGAGCGAGACCCCGTCGCGGCGCAGCTCGAAGTCGAACAGGGCCATCTCGACGAGCGCCCAGGCCACCACGCTCGACGGTCGTGGCCCGGCCAGCTGGTGGATGCGCGCCCACCCGCCCTCGTCGCGCGCCGCGCCCGCGAGGCGCGCGAGGTGGACCGGGACCTCCTCGGCCAAGGCCGTCACCACCGAGGCCACACCCGGATCGCCGTTGAGCGACCGGGGCTGGGGCGAGACCTCGCCGTAGCCCGTGACCCCGTCGACCTCGACCTCGATGAAGAGGTGGTCGCGTACGTCGTGGCGCTGCGCGGCCCCGCGTATCGGGGAGGCCATCACCGTCTCAGACCGCCAGATCGTTAGCTCCACCCCCGACACTTTACGGTTGCTGCTACCGTGTTCCCCGCAAGCCCGGATGGCGGAATCGGCAGACGCGGAGGCCTCAAAAGCCTTTACTCGAGAGGGTGTGTGGGTTCAAGTCCCACTCCGGGCACGCTAGTAGCGTGATCGCATGGCTGCTTCAGACCACGCGGCGTTGCGCGCCCACCTCGTCGGACTGTTCCCCGGTCAGGGCTCGATCGCGCCGGGCGCGGGCGAGCCGTGGCGCTCCTCCCCGCACTGGCAGGTCGTGGACCGCGTCAGTGAGGTCACCGGCACCGACGTCGGACACCTCTTGCTCGACGCCGACGAGGCCGACGTGATCCGCACCGATAACGCACAGTTGGCCACCTTCGCCCTGTCACTCGTCGCATTCCACGCCCTCACCGAGCGAGGTGTTCGTCCCCAGTTCCACCTCGGTCACAGCCTCGGGGAGTTCAGCGCGCTCACCGCAGCCGGCGTGCTCGACCTCGAAGATGGCGCCCGACTCATCGCCGCACGCGGCGCGGCCATGGCGCGCGCGGCCAACGAACGCGCCGGCTCGATGGTGGCCCTGATGGGCGGCGACGACGAGGCCCGCCGCGCGCTCGTTGGCCTCGCCGACCTATGGGTCGCCAACATCAACGGCACCGGTCAGCTCGTCGTCAGTGGCACCCGTGCGGCGCTCGACGGCCTCCTCGAACGCCACCGCGAACTCGGCTGGCGCCGCGCAACACCCCTGCCCGTGGGCGGGGCCTTCCACTCCCCGCTCATGGCGAGTGCCCAGGTCGACCTCGACGAAGCGCTCGCCCACGTGACCTGGCACGACTCCGAGGTCACCGTCATCGCCAACGTCGACGCGTCCGTGCACCACGGCGCGCAGTGGCGTGACCTGCTCGCACGACAGCTCACCGAGCCCGTCGACTTCCTCGGCGCGACCCTCGCGCTCGCCGACACCGTCACCACGTCGGTCGAGATGGCCCCCGGGGCCGTGTTGACCGGGCTGTGCAAGCGGATCCGCGACTTCGACACCCAGGTCGTACTGAGCGACCCCGTCACCACGCAAGGAGCAAGCCTATGAGTCGCCACGTGATCGTGACCGGCGCGAGCCGGGGCATCGGCGCCGCTGTCGCCCGGCACTTCGTCGAGCTCGGCGACAGCGTCGTCGCGTTCTCGCGCTCCGGTGACGCCCCAGAGGGCTGCGCCGCCACGTACGCCGTTGACGTGTCGGACTCGGCCGCAGTCGCGGACGCCACGAAGGACGCGATCGAACGCTTCGGGCCGGTCGGCGTCGCCGTCGCCAACGCCGGGATCACCCGCGACGGCCTCGCGCTACGCATGGGAGACGAGCAGTGGCGCGAGGTGCTCGCAACCAACCTCGACGGCGCGTTCTACACGGCCCGCGCGGTGCTCGCGTCCATGGTGCGTGCGCGTGGCGGTTCGATTATCTTCATGGGTTCGGTCAGCCCCTTCCTCGGGGTGCCCGGCCAGGCCAACTACGCCGCCGCCAAGGCCGGCCTGGTGGGCCTCGCGCGTTCACTGGCCAAGGAGGTCGCCAGTCGCGGCATAACGGTCAACGTGGTCGCCCCCGGCTTCATCGACACCGACATGACCCAGGCGCTCGGCGAGAGCGGCGAGCAGATGACCGCGCTGATCCCCATGGGCCGGGTCGGTACGCCCACCGAAATCGCTGACGCGGTGGGGTTCCTGGCCAGTAACCACGCCCGCTACATCACCGGGAGCGTTCTCGCCGTCGACGGCGGCCTGGCGATGGGGCTGTGAGTGGTTCGCGTGACGCAGTCGATTTAGTACGATACGTCGATACCAAACAAGGGGTTATGAGCAATGGATCGCGACGAAGCATTTAAGAAGTTCACGGACAACGCCGTCGAGGTACTCGCCGTCGACGCGTCCAAGGTGACCCCCGACGCGTCCTTCGCCGACGACCTCGGCGCCGACAGCCTCGACCTCGTCGAGCTGGTGATGGCGCTCGAGGAGACCTTCGACATCGAGGTCGGCGAGGACGAGCTGAAGGACATCTCCACGGTGGGCCAGGCCTTCGAACTCGTCTACGCGAAGCTGTAGTGCGCGTCGCGGTCACACCGAACGGTCCCATCGAGGGCTACCGCGTCGCGGTCACCGGACTCGGCGCGCTGTCCTGTGCCGGGGTAGGCGTGGCTGCGCTGTGGGAGGCGTTGCAGCGACCGTCGGCGCCGACGTCCAAGCGCGTCGCCGCCTTTGACGCGTCCCACATCGGCGGCCCGAAGGAACTCCGTCGCCTCGACCCGTTCACGCTCTACGCCCTGATGGCTGCCGACGAGGCGTGGCGTCAGAGTGGACTCGCCGGTCCGCTGACCGATGCTGGGTCAATCGTGACGACGGGCATCGGTGGACTGCAGACGGTCCTCGAGCAGGTGCGCGTGCTCACCGAGAAGGGTCCAGACCGCGTGTCGCCCTTCATGGTGCCCATGATGATGCCCAACGCCGCGGCCGCGGCGGTATCCATGCGCTTCGGTCTCGGGGGTCCCTGTGAGACCGTCACGACCGCCTGCGCGGCCGGCACCCACGCCATCGGCAACGGCGCCCGTCTGATCGCGACCGGCCGGTCGCCGATCGCGATCGTCGGCGGCGCCGAAGCGGTACTCGTCGAGATCGCCGAGGCGGGCTTTCGCAACATGACTGCGCTGAGCAACGACGACTTCTCACGTCCCTTCGACGTCAGCCGAAATGGCTTTGTGATGGGCGAGGGCGCCGGGATCCTCGTACTCGAGGAGTGGAACCACGCCCTCGAGCGTGGCGCGACCATCCTCGCCGAGGTGGTCGGCGCCGCGTCGACGGCCGACGCCCACCACGTCACGGCCCCGGACCCGAGCGGTCAGGGCGCCATCCGCTGCATGGAGCTGGCCCTCGCCGACGCGGGGATGAGTCCGAGCGACGTCTCGCACATCAACGCCCACGGCACCTCGACGCCGCTCAACGACCTCGCCGAGGCCCTCGCCGTGCGCCACGTCTTCGGTGAGAACGTGCCTCCGGTGACCTCGATCAAGGGACACCTCGGACACTCGCTCGCCGCGGCCGGAGCCCTGGAGGGGGTCGCGTCAGTCAAGACCCTGCTCGAGCAGGTCATCCCCCCCACTGCCGGCACCACGAACGTGGACCCCGAGGTCGGACTCGACGTGGTGATCGGCGAGCCGCGCCACGCACAAGTCGACGTTGTGCTCTCGAACTCCTTCGGCTTCGGCGGCCACAACGGCAGCGTCGTCTTTCGCCGTTTCCAGGGCTGAATCAGTCGTTCAGTCGGCGGTTCACGTAGGCGTTCGCCTCCGCCCATCGCGCGTTGGCGATGAACTCCCCGAGCAGGACCGGGTCCTTGGTCGCGGGGTCGGACTCGACGCAGGACCGCGCGTCGACCCCAAAGACCGGGTAGTTCTGGACCACCTCGACCACGTTGGTCGCACTCAGCCCGCCCGAGACGATGATGGGGCGCGTCACATCGCCATCGGCGAAGATCGACAAGCAGTCCTCCAGCGCGTCTCGCTCATCTTGCTCGGGCATCGCGAAGTAGTCGACCAGGTGCTCGACGCCGTTGCGGATCGAGTCCCCCGGCCCCACCGAGCGAATGACCGTGTTCACGCGTTCTGAGACGTAGCGGATCTCCTCCATGGTCATGCGGCCGGTGAGCTGGGCGGCGTGCAGCCCCAGCCGGTTCGTCACGTCGACGATCCGTTGGGGCATCTCGTTGCGGAACGTGCCCACGGTGAACGTGCCCGCCGGCAACCGGTGGATGATGTCGCGCGCGTCGTCGCTGCCGATCCGTTGGGGGGTCGGACCGAAGTCGAAGGCCACCGCGTTGGCCCCGAGGCCGATCGACATCAGCGCGTCCTGCTCGGTCGTCACCCCCGAGACCATGATGAAGAGTTCTTCGACGAACAGGCGCACCAGGACCTCCTAGGCGAACGCTAACGCACCGTCAGGTCACGCCCGCGCTTCAACGCTCACGGACGACGGAGGTGGCACCGTGAGTAGCGTCCGGTGCGCGAAGCCGAGCGCGAGGATCCCACCGTCGTCGCGCGCCGACGAGGTCACCCCCGACGGTCCCGCCGGACCCGCCGATCGCAGGAACTCGTCGATGGCCTCGATGGAGTCACCCCGGGCCCGCACGAGTCGCCAGGGCACGCTCGACGCGCGTGCGTCGAGTCGACCCACGAGCTCCTGACCGGTGAAGCACCCCTTGGTAAAGGACACCGTTCGCGCCACGAAGCCAGAGCCGTAGGACTGGGCCACCAGGTGCGCGGCGAACTCCTCGGGGCCCGGCCACCCGTCTCGTATCGCCGCCAATCGGTTCCGATAGGGTCCGGCGAGCTCACGGCGGCTCGTGATCGTCAGGCGCGCCCGGAGCCGGAACCGGTTGAGCCGCGCGAGCACCGCGTCGTGCGTCGCGTCGGGCACGATGAGTTCGAGCCCCGCTTCGACCGGCTCCAGCACGCCCGCACTCACGACCGTGCCGTCAGGGTCGAGCACCGCCGTCCAGCGCGGCCACGCGCCGTCTTCCTCGAGGTCCTGGCTCACCTGGGACTGCAAGAACGTGACCGCGTCCTCACCGACGACGCGCAGCGCACACCAGTCGTGGTCGCCCACCGTCGGGGCCGAGTCGTCCTGCATCGCCACTACAGTATGCGCCGAGCCGCGCGAGTGAACCGAAACGGACCGATGACCGTACAGAGTGAATTGAACACGATCACCTCGACCTTGGAGGAACTGGCGACTCGTCTCACCGCGCTCGTCGAGGTCGACGGCACCGCAGTCGACAGTGACGTCTACACCGAACTGGTCGCAGCCGAGCGCGCGGTGACCACGCTGCTGCGCCGCCTCAACCGGGTCTCGCGCTCCATGCGCTGACCTCACCGGTAGCGTTGACCCATGGCCACGTGGTGTTCGACAAGTTCACTCACGGCCGAACAACGTCTTGAGGTCCTCGACCTGTTCAACCGTACCGAGAGTGAACTCGGCCGCGAGGCGATCGACGAGGGTCGGCGCCGCACCGTCGTGCACCGAGGGGTCGGCGAGCACTGGCTCGACCTCGATGGCGACCGCGTACGCCGCTACGCCCTGCTCACCCCGGGCGAACCCGCGAGCGTCGAGATGTGCGGCGGCGGCGTCGATGAACGCCTGCTCGAGGCGATCCTGACGCGACACGAGACCGTGGACTGGTGGACACGCGGCGACGCCAACACGACCGGGGGGACCGTCGTGCGCACCCTCCAACTCCTTCGCGTGACCTTGCCCGTTCGCGTCAATCGCCCGACCATCGCCCTCGGCACGATTCGGGCCTTCGATCCCGAGCGTGACGCGATGGGGTGGCTCGCCCAGAACAACGCAGCCTTCGCCGACCACCCCGAACAGGGCGCCTGGACCGAGCGCCAGCTCGATGAGCGGCTGTCCGAGCCCTGGTTCGACCCGTCGGGCTTCTTCCTGCTCGAAATCGACGGCCGCCTCGCCGCTTCGTGCTGGACCAAGGTCCACGAGTTGCACCCCGATCGCTTCGGCGAGATCTACGTCATCGCCGTGCACCCGGACTTCCGGGGCCGTGGACTGGGGCGCATGATGGTGTTGCACGGTCTGGACGCCATCCGACGAAAGGGCGTTTCGAGCGCGACGCTCTTCGTGGACGAGTCCAACGTCGCGGCGCGTGCCCTCTATGAGTCCCTCGGCTTCACCCTGGAGCGAGAGGACTGCCTCGTACGCTTCAGTTCCACCCAATCTCGAACGCGGCGCTAGCCGCCGACGAGTCGGCCCACCCCGAAGGTCACCAGTGCGGCGAGTGCGGTGACGGCGACCTGACGCGAGGCCCAGGCGACCACGCCCTTGCGGGTGAACCAGCCGATCGAGCCCCCGACCGTCGCCGAACCAATCGCCCCGAAGAGGATCGACCAGGGTACTTCGTTCCCACTCGCCGACCAAAGCCACGGCAGTAGTGGCACGAATGCGCCCACGGCGAAAGCGATGAGTGAGGAGATCGCGGCCGAGATCGGCGAACCGGTCGCCGAGGGGTCGATGCCGAGCTCCTCGCGCGTGTGCGTGCGCAGGGCGAGGTCGGGGTCACGCATGAGGTCGATCGAGAGCCGCTCGGCGAGCTCCATCTCGATGCCCCGGGCGACGAAAATGTCGCGCAACTCGGCCTGCTCGGCCGCGGGGCTCGACTCGATCGAACGCCGTTCCACGTCGATCTCGTACTCGAGCAACTCCTTCTGGGCGCGCATCGAGAGGTACTCACCCGAGGCCATCGAGAACCCGCCGGCGACGAGTCCGGCGAGTCCCGCGAGACGCACCACGTCGTGTCCGGGATTCGCCCCTGCGAATCCGAGAATCAGTGACACGTTGGTCACCAACCCGTCGCTCACCCCGAAGATCCCCGCTCGAACCCAGCCGCCCGAGATCTGACGGTGCTCCTCTTCGTGTACGCCTGGTTCCATGCCCACAGTGTACGAGGCGATGGTTAACGGCTCCTGACAAGGACCCCGCGGATAGGCTCTTACGGGAGGTTGCGATGACGACGAGCGTGGCGGGCATTGAGGAGCTGGCGACGATGGTGGGCCAGCACCTCGGCTATTCGGAGTTCCAGACGGTCACTCAGGAGCAGGTCAACCTCTTTGCGGCCGCGACGGGTGACCACCAGTGGATCCACGAAGACGTCGAGCGAGCTAAACAGGGGCCCTTCGGCGGCACGATCGCCCACGGCTACCTCACCCTCTCGCTGTTGCCAGTGCTGCTCAGCGGCGTGTTGCGCGTAGACGGTGTGACGATGGGCGTCAACTACGGCGCTAACAAGGTGCGCTTCACCAACCCGGTGCCGGTCGGCTCGTCGATTCGCGCCGGCGCCACCTTGGCCTCCGTCGAGCCTTTTGAGGGCGGGGCCACCGTCGCGCTCGACACCGTGATCGAGATCCGCGACCAGACCAAGCCCGCCTGCATCGCCCAGGTCATCTACCGGTACTACCGCTGACCGTGGACCCCAACCGGTTGCCGCAGGGCAACGAGAAGACCCGCCAGGTACGCGCGATGTTCGACGCGATCGCCGGACGCTACGAGCTCGTGAACCACCTCATGACCTTCGGCCTCGACGCGCGGTGGCGCCGACGCGCCGTGCGCGACCTACGGCTCCCTCCGGCGAGCCTCATCCTCGACATCGCCGCGGGGACCGGTGACTTCACCCGTGAGCTCGAGCGCCAGGGCCATCGCGCCGTGGCGACCGACCTCAGCTTCGGCATGCTGAGCGCCGGCAGCGGCATGAAGGTGCGCGTCCAGGCCAACGCCGCCGAGCTGCCCTTCGCCGCGGGCGTCTTCGACGGGGTGACCTGTGGGTACGCGCTGCGCAACTTCACCGACCTGCGCGCCACGCTCGTCGAAATGGGCCGCGTCGTGCGTCCCGGGGGGCGGATCTCGCTGCTCGAGGTCGCCGAGCCGAGTAGCGCGCTGCTGCGCACTGGGTTTCGGATCTGGTTCCGCGGGGTGGTGCCCCTCGTCGGCTCGCTCGTCTCAGACCGCAACGCCTATCACTACCTGCCCAAGTCGACGGCGTACCTGCCCCCGACCTCCGAGCTGGTCGCCATGTTGCGCGACGCCGGCTTCAGTGCCGTCAACCACCGGTTCGTGATGGGAGGGTTGAGCCAACAGTTCCTCGCCACGAGGTCGGCGTGAAGTTCCGCCGTACCCGAATCCCCGCCCAGTCGACCCAGGTGCTGCGAGCGCTCAGCGCGCGCAGCGGCTGGCTCGTCGAGTCCCCCGACGTGCTGCGTTGCGGCTTCGGTGGTGCCGTCGATGAGATCTCCCTCGCCTCGGGCGTGGATGGGCGCACCGTGGTGTCCCTCTTCGCGGGACACGAGCTGACCGGCGACGACGGACCGGTCGGATCGGGCATCGTCGCCTTCGCGAGCCTGCCCTTTGATCGCGACGAGCCCGGCCAGCTCGTGATCCCACGCTTCACCATCACCCAGGACCGCGCTGGCGCCGCGTGGCTGAGCGAGCGCGTGGGCTCACCGGCCTGGTCGCCGCTGCTCGACGAGGTGTCCCTGCCGACCCAGGAGCCTCAGTCGATCCGCTCGGTCTCCTATCAGCCGACGCCCGAGGAGTACGCGCACCAGGTCGCCCTCGCCGTCGAGATCCTACGCCGCAAGGAGCTTGACAAGGTCGTGCTCGCGCGCGCGGTCGCCGGGACCGTGCCCGAACCCATCGACCCCGCGGCGATCGCCCAGCGCCTGCGCACCCGCGAGCCGTACTGCACCATCTACAGCCTCCCGTTGCCCGACGGCCGGCGATTCGTCGGCGCGAGCCCCGAGCTGCTCGCGCGGCGCACCGGCGCGTCCATCCAGCTGCACCCCCTGGCGGGCACCATCGCCCTGCCCGCCAACGTCGCGCCCGACGACTACGAGAACTGGTTGCTCGGCAGCACCAAGAACCTCCACGAGCACGAGCTGCTCGTGGACGACCTCGTCGGGCGGCTGCGCGACGACTACGAGGACCTCATCGCTGACGCGTCACCGTCCATCGTGGCGTTGCGCACAGTGGCCCACCTCGGCACGTGGATCAATGGTGTCCACCACGGTGCTGACGCGGCGCCCGACGCTCTGGCGATCCTTCGCCTGCTCCATCCCACCGCCGCGGTTGGCGGGATCCCCCGCGAACCCGCCACAGCCCTCATCACCCGGCTCGAGCCGCACGCCCGCGGTCACTACGCCGGGCCGGTCGGCTGGCTCGACGCCGAGGGTGACGGCGAGTGGTGGATCGGGATCCGCGGGGTCATAGTGGGCGCCACGAACTTCGAGGCCTGGGCCGGGGCGGGGATCGTGAGTGAGTCAGACCCCATCGCCGAGCGCGAGGAGACGCGCGACAAGCTGGCGAGCGTCCTGTCCTCGGTGCTAGCCGACCGGGTGTGAGCGCTTTCTCGCGAAGGGTCGCTCGACGGCCCACTTGGTGACGAGCCACAGCGCCTCGACGACGATCGCGCTCGACATCTTGGACTCGCCGCGGGTGCGGTCCGTGAAGGAGATCGGCACCTCGATGATCGAGGCGCCGGCGCGCCGGGCCCGGAAGGTCATCTCGATCTGGAAGCCGTAGCCGTCGGCGGTGACGCTCGTGTAGTCGATCAGTCGTAGTGCCCGGTCCGAGTAGATGCGATACCCCGCCGTCGAGTCCTTCACGCCGAGACCGAGCATGATCGAGGCGTACTGGTTCCCCCCGCGCGACAGGAGCAGGCGCAACATCGACCACTTGGGGATCGACCCGCCGCGCACGTAGCGCGAACCGATGACGACGTCGTGGTCGGCCGCCGCGGCGAGCAACGTCGGCAGTGCGCCGGGGTCGTGGGAGAAGTCGCAGTCGATCTCGACGAAGTGGTCGTAGCCCCGCTCGAGCCCCCAGGAGAACCCCGCCCGGTACGCCCCGCCGAGGCCGCTCTTGGCCGCGCGTTCGAGCACCGAGATCGAACCCAGTTCGCCCGCGAGCTCGCGGGCCCGCCCCGCGGTCCCGTCGGGGCTCCCGTCGTCGACGACCAGGATCGACGACTCGGGCACGACGGCGCGCAGCGCGCGCAGCATCGGCTCGATGTTGAGGATTTCGTTGTAGGTCGGCAGTACGACGAGCGTGCGCACCGATCGATTCTACTCGTGGCGCCATGGCGCGACGGTGGCCCCGGGTCCACCGCGGACGTGTAAGGCTGGTGGGGATGTCGCCCGATACGCCGAAGCCCCGGTTCTCCGTACCCCGCGAGATCCGCATCACCGTCAGTATCGGGCTCATCGTCTTCGTCTTCGCGTACTTCGTCATCCCCCAGTTCGCCTCGGGGCGAGCGTCGCTGCACCTGCTCGCGACGATCAATCCCGTCCTCGTGGGAATCGCGGTCTTGTGCGAGATGGCCGCTATCTACTCCTACGTCGAGCTGACGCGCACCGTGCTCTACCCCTATTCGCCCCATCGCTTTGACACCCTGCGCGTCAACCTCGCCGGGCTCGCGATCAGCCACGTCATTCCCGGTGGCACCGCTCCCGCCGGTGCACTCTCCTATCGCATCTTCAACCAGCTCGGCGTGCCCAAGGAGACCAACGCCTTCGGACTCGCGACCCAGGGCACCGGTTCGGCGGTCGTGCTCAACATCATCTTCTGGTGCGCACTCGTGGTATCAATCCCCCTGCGGGGGTTCAACCCCGCCTACGGCTTCGCCGCGCTGGCCGGGGTGTTCTTGCTACTCGCCTTCTTCGGCACGTTGGTCCTGCTCACCCGCGGCCAGCGCCACGCCGACAACTGGATGCGCGCCATCGTCGCCCACATCCCGCGCATCGATCCCGACAAGGTGTCGGACCTGCTCGTCAAGGTCGCCGACCGGATCACCGTCCTGATCAACAACCGGCGCACGCTCTGGTGGGCCTTCACGTGGGCGGGACTCAACTGGCTCTTAGACGCCGGCTGTCTGTGGGTCTTCATCTGGTCCTTCGGCCACATCATCTCACCCATCGACCTGCTCGTCGCCTACGGACTTGCCAACGTCCTCGCCGCGATCCCTATCACCCCGGCCGGACTCGGCGTCGTCGAGGGTGTGCTCATCCCCACGCTGGTCGGCTTCGGGGTGCCCCACAGCCAGGCGATCCTCGCGGTCCTCGCCTATCGCTTGATCAACTTCTGGATCCCGATCCCCATCGGTGGCGCGGCCTACGCGAGCCTCGAGTGGCGCAAGACCCCACCTAATGGGTCGATAGTGCCCGGGCCCGGACCAACGCCCGCCGTTTAAACTCGGCCTGGGCCGAGAACTCGGTCACCGGCTGGACGCGGCGCCAGCGGCGGTCCGTGCCGAGCACCCACGTGAACTCGTCGTCGCGCCAGGTGACCTCGAAGGCGTCGCGCAACTCGTCACGCAGTGCGTGGTCCTCGATTGGCACGAGCACCTCGACGCGACGGTCCAGGTTGCGCTCCATCAGGTCCGCCGAGCCCATGTAGACCGACGAGCTCTCCTCGCCGGGGTTGCCGAAGATGAAGACGCGCGAATGCTCGAGGAACTCGCCCACCAGACTGCGCACCGCGATCGTCCCCGAGAGGCCGGTCACCCCTGGGCGCAGGCAGCAGAGCGTGCGCACCGCCAGGCGAATCGGCACGCGCGCGTCACTCGCTTCGTAGAGCGCGTCGATGATCGCGGGGTCGGTGAGCCCGTTCACCTTCATGTCGATGCGGCCCTGCATTCCGCGGTCGCGTTGGCCATTGATCAGTTCGATGATCCGCGTACGGGTCATCGTCGGGCTGACGATGATCTTCTCGTAGTCGGCGTTGCGCGCAAAGCCGGTGAGGAAGTTGAAGAGCTCCCCCACGTCGTGAGTGATGGCCGAGTCCGCCGTGAGCAGCCCGAAGTCCTCGTAGTTGCGTGCGGTCTTGGAGTTGTAGTTCCCCGTGGCGATGTGCGCGTAGCGCACGGTCCGGTCGCCTTCGCTTCGCACGACGAGCGCCGTCTTGGAGTGAGTCTTTAGGCCAACGACGCCGTAGACGACGTGGACGCCAGCATCCTCGAGGGCCTTGGCCCACTCGATGTTGGCCGCTTCGTCAAAGCGCGCCTTCAGCTCGACGAGCGCCACGACCTGCTTGCCCCGCTCCGCGGCGCGGATCAGCGAGCCGACCACCGGCGAGTCGCCCGAGGTTCGGTAGAGCGTCTGCTTGATGGCGACGACCTTGGGATCGTCGGCCGCCTGTGCGATGAACATCTCCACGGAGTCGCTGAACGACTCGTAGGGGTGGTGCAAGAGCAGGTCGCCGTCTCGGATGACGGCGAACACGTCGCCGACGTGGTCCCCCTCGAGCAGTCGTGGCGGGGTCAGCGGCGACCACCCCTCGCCCTTTAAGTCGGGTCGGTCGAACTCATAGAGGCTCCACAGGTCGTGTAGGCCGAGTGGTGCGTCGGACACGTAGACGTTCTCGTGGTTGAGCTCGAGCTGCTCGACGAGCAGGTCGAGGAACTCGGCCGACATCCCGCGCAGGATCTCCACGCGCAACGCCTCACCGAAGCGCCGACGTCGCAGCTCGACCTCGAGGGCCACGAGCAAGTCGTCCGCCTCGTCCTCTTCCAAGGTCAGGTCGGCGTTTCGCGTCACGCGGAACAGGTCGGCCCGGCCAATCGACATGCCCGGGAAGAGACGACCGAGATTGGCCACGATCAGCTCCTCGATCAGGCACCAGCGACCCGGCCCGGCGGGCAGGAATCGCGGCAGCGAGCTCGGCACCTTCACCCGGGCGCTGCGCTCCTCGCCGGTCTCGGCGTCGCGCACCGCGACCGCGATGTTGAGCGACAGGTTCGAGATCATGGGGAACGGGTGACCCGGATCGACGGCGAGGGGCGTGAGGACCGGGTACACGTTCTGCTCGAAGTACCGGTTGAGCCGCGCGTGCTCCTCCACGTCAAGGTCGGCGTAGTGGATGATGGTGATTTCTGCCCGCGCCAGTTCGGGCAGGAGGCCATCGAGGACGATCCGGTCCTGGCGCTCGATGAGCGCCAGGACGCGCTCTCGGATGGCGTTCAGCTGCTGACGGGGTCGAACCCCGTCCACCGAGGGCGTCTGAACGCCCGCTGCGACCTTGTCCTGGAGGCTGACGACCCGCACCTGGAAAAACTCGTCGATCATGTCGGCAAAGATCGCAACGAACTTGCAGCGTTCCAAGATGGGCAGGCGCTGGTCCTCGGCGAGGTCGAGCAGCCGCGCGCCGAACTCCAAGCGCGAGAGCTCGCGACTCGAGAATCGTTCGGGGCCGAAGGCCTGAACGTCGAAACTCACTGGCCCCGCCTCTCTCAGTATTTCGCCCTTCCTACGACTACTCTAAGAGGATGGCGAAGCAGATGCGCGCTCTGACGCCCCCGACGCCTCTGGAGTCCGGAGAGAGCGAGCGCGCCCGACGCTCGACCGAGCTCGGACTCATGGCGTTGGCCTGGGTCATCTCCGCGTCGTTCTACGTGCTCGCGTGGCTCGGCGCAGTCGGGCACCTGCCGCCCGACCTGTGGCTCTTCCTCGTGGCGATCGTGGCGATCTCGCTCATGATGCACGCGGCGATCCGCATCTACGCGCCCCAGGCGTCCCAGGTGCTGTTGCCCATCGCGACGCTGCTCAATGGGATCGGCTACGTCGAGATCGCGCGCTGGGACCCGCACCAGGCCGCCTACCAGTCACTCTGGTTCCTCGTGAGCGCCATCGGGCTCATACTCACCCTCGCGCTGGTGCGCCACGTGCGCGACCTCGACCGCTACCGCTACCTCTCGCTCGTGGGCGCCATCGGGCTCCTGCTGCTGCCACTCGTGCCGGGGCTCGGAATAAGCGTGGGCGGCGCCCGACTGTGGATCGGGCTCGGACCGATTACCTTCCAGCCGGTCGAGGTCGCCAAGATCCTCCTCGCCTTCTTCTTCGCCTCCTACTTCGCCGCCAATCGCGACCTATTGTCCACCCCGACCCAGCGAATCGGCCGACGCTTGATCGTCCCGCCGCGAACCCTGCTACCCATCCTCGCGGCGTGGGGCTTCGCCATGGTGATCCTCGGCGCCGAGAACGACATCGGCTTCGCCATGCTGCTCTTCGCCCTCTTCGTCGCGATGCTCTGGGTGACGACGGGGCTGAAGACCTACGTCGCGATCAGCGTCGCGTTGTTCATCGCCGGTGCCTTGTTCGCGGCTAAGTACTTCACCCAGGTCTCTGCGCGCGTGAGCCTCTGGATCGACCCGTGGTCAGCGAAGAACTTCGCATTCTCCCACCAGCTCGCCTACGGCTGGTTCTCCCTCGCCGCGGGCGGCATCACGGGAACGGGTCTCGGACTCGGCCAGTCCGGGACGATTCCCGAGATCACGTCGGACATGATCATCGCCGCCGTCGGCGAGGAGCTCGGCCTGCTCGGCATCATCGTCGTACTGAGCCTGTTCGTGCTCTTTGTCGGAGAGGGCTTCCGCATCGCCCAGCGCGCCCACTCGGACTACGTGCGCCTTGCGGCCACCGCGCTCACGGCCGTCGTCGGGCTCCAGGCCTTTTTCATCATGGCTGGGGTCCTACGGCTCCTGCCCTTCACCGGCATCACGCTGCCGTTCATGGCCTACGGCGGCAGCTCGCTCGTGGCCAACTACATCATCGTCGCGTTGCTCCTGCGGATCTCCCACGAGAACAACCTCGACCTGCGCGGCGGGGCGATCCGCCGCGTTGAGTTCAAGCGTCGTTAAACGGTTCGAGGATGCTCTCGAGGCACAGGATCGGTGCCACGACCGGCTGACGCAGGGCCAGGATCAACGCGTCGCTCGTGCGACAGTCCACCACCTCGCGGCCCCGCGGGGTCATCAGGTCGAGTTCCGCGTAGAAGATCCCGGCTTCGTGGCGCACAATTTTGGCGGCGATGACGTCGGTCTGAAGCCGCGTGAGCACCGTCGAGAACAACTCGTGAGTGCTCGGACGGCGTCCCGCGCGGTTGAACAGCGCGGCGTGCAGCGCCGTCGCGTCAGCGAGGGCCATAGGGATCGAGACGTTGCGGTAGGGGGCTTCGGCCTCCATGAGGTGCACGAGGGGCGATGCATCACCGAGGTCGAAGAGCACCGATTCGACGTGCACGACCCGGAACGTCTCGACCAGCCGGTCCGCCGGCTTGACGTAGGGCATCGGCGTCGCGTCGCCACCGACCGCCTCGACCTCGTCACTCACGACCCACCCCTACGCCTCGACACCGACAGCACGAGCCCGCCCGCGCTGTAGAACACGAGCACGGCGGACCCGCCGTAGCTGAGCAGCGGCAGCGGGATGCCCGTCACCGGCATGATACCCATCGTCATTCCGATGTTCTCAAAGCAGCTGAAGGCGAAGAAGATGAATACGCCCAGACCGAGAACGCGACCCATCGTGTCCTTGGCCGTGCGACCGATCCTGAACATGCGAAAAGCCACGAAGGCGAGCAACAGCACGATCGCGACCGAGCCGATGAAGCCCAGCTGCTCACCGATAGCGGTGAAGATGAAGTCGGTGCGCTGCTCGGGGACGTAGCCGAGCACCGTCTGGAGCCCCTGGAAGAGCCCGGCACCGTGCAGGCCACCCGAACCGATCGCGCTCTTGGCGTTGGAGACCTCGTAGATCAGCGGCGCGAGCGCCGGGTTGGTCGAGTTCTGGTTGAGAAACGAGACGAAGCGGTCGACCTGGTACTTGTGCAGCAGGTCGAAGTAGACCGCCCCGGCGACTCCCACCGAGCCGATGATCGCGAGGAAGGTCATGAACCGCGGTGGAACCCCGGCGATCACCATCATCGCCGCGACCACCAAGACGATGATGATCGCGGTACCGAGGTCCGGCTGGAGCACGATCAGCAGCAGCGGCGTGCCACCCATGACGAGGATTCGCAACACGTCGTACATCGTCAGGCCATCGGCGCGTCGCTGGGTATACGTCGAGACCGCGAGGATCATGACCAGCACCGTGAACTCGCTCGGCTGAAACTGGATGAATCCGAGGTTGTACCACCGCTGCGCGCCGAGGGCGCTCTGGCCGGCGACGAACACCCCCGCGAGGGCGAATAGTGAGATCACGTAGAGCGGCGTGGCGAGGATCTCGAGGCGCCGGTAGTCGATCCGCGAGATCGCCCACATGACGACAATGCCCACCACCACGAAGATGCCCTGGCGTTCGAGGTAGTAGTGCGGGTTGTAGCCGGCGTTCACGAGCGCGGTGCGCGTCGCGGAGTAGATCATCACCACCCCGATCAGACCCAGCACGACAAGACCCAGGAAAAGGCTCCGGTCCATGGACTCGCGGCTGCGCATCCGCGTCGTGATGGCGTTGAGGGTGTCGCTCACCGGATCGCCTCAAGCAGGGCAGCGCCGTCGATGGGCACCTCAAACCACCACGAGAGCTGCCGGGCGGCCTGGTACGCCAACATCGCAAGACCGTTCACCACTCGACAACCACTCTCTTCATACTGCGCCAACCAGGGCGAGATCCGTGGCTCATACGTTATATCGACGGCCACCGCAGCGGACTTCGTGACGACGGGCGTCGCGATCGCCCGGCCGCTGACCGGCGTCGTGTTGACCACGAGATCGACGGGCTCATCACCGCTGACACCCTCGTGGACGACGTCGTAGGCCGCCGCGAGGGCCAGGACCGACGCCGCGGTCCGCCCGACCACGTCGATGCGGCGCGCGCCCGATGCGGCCAGCGCGTCGACGATCGCGCGCGCCGCGCCCCCGGCGCCGAACACGACAACGGCGCGGCCCTTAACGTCGAACCCGAGCTCGCCAACGAGCGCGTCGACGAACCCGAGGCCGTCGGTGTTCGCACCCTCGACGCGCCCGTCTCGCACGAGCAGCGAGTTCACGGCCCCTACGCGCGCCGCGGTCTCGTCGAGCTCATCACAGAGCCCGACCACCTGGGTCTTGAGGGGCATCGTCACCGATAGCGCGTCGTAGTCGTCGAGCAATGCGGCCACGCGCGCGAGGTCGCCGCTCGCCACCTCGATGCGCGTCGAGGTCCCCGCGACCCCGGCGATGGCCAACCCCGCCTCGTGCAGCTGGGGCGAGAGGGAGTGGGCGATCGGTGAGCCGATCACCCCGAGGCGCCAGCTCACCCGAACCCGTTCGTCACTGCACGGCGTTCGTTGGCCATCTGCTGGGCGAAGGTCGTCGCGAATGCCTCGGTGCCCGAGCGATCCACGACGGTGAAGTACAGCCAAGGGCCCGGCGGCGGGTTGAGCACGGCCTTGATGGCGTCCGGGGAGACGGTGCAGATGGGCGTCGGCGTGAGCCCGGCGACCAGATAGGTGTTGTAGGGCGACTTGGTCTCCAGCATCGCGTGGGTGACCGTGCCGCCGTCCAGTCCGAGGGCGTAGAGCACCGTCGCATCCATCTGCAGCGGACCGCCCCGGGCGAGGCGGTTAAAGATCACGCGGGCGACCTTGGGCATGTTCCGAGGGTAGTAGCCCTCCTTGTCGACGATCGACGCGGCGATGATCAGCTGATAGGCGCTCAGACCGTCTCGCGTCGTGCTCGGCGTGAGCCCGAGTGCCGCGGCCTGGGCCGAAAAGGTGGCCGTCATCTCCCCGAGGAGACCTTTCGGCGTCGTCTGGGGCGTGATCCGGTACTGGCCGGCGCCGATCAGCCCCTCGAGGGAGCCGTCGGGGTGGAAGGGATTCGTCGCGGCGGCGGCCGTCGCGGCGGTGACGAAGTGATCGGCGTAGATTGCCCCCTCGCGCGCGGCGACCTGCAGGGCGACCTCGTGCAGCGTGAGGCCGGGCACCACCGTGATCACCGGGGACGACAAGACGCCTTTCACCGCGGCGAAGGACGAGTTCTGGTGGAGCCGGTAGGTGCCGGGGTAGACGGTCGGCGCGCCGAGAATGAGGTCGAGGCGGAAAGCGAACGGGCTCGCGATCACCCCCTTGCTATGCAGTTTCCCGGCGACCGTCGCGAGTGAGTCCCCCGGTTGCACGGTGACGCTCACCAGTCGCCCGGGTCCCCCGAGCGGGTACGCCTGGAGCAGGAACCACCCCGTGACGACGATGCAGACACCGAGAATGCTCGCGAGGACCCACCGCAGCGCTTTACTGAGCACGAAGACCGTCGAGATAGTGCTGGAGCAGCACGACCGCGGCCGCGCTGTCGACCCGATCGCGGTGATCGGCCGAGCGGTGACCCGCGGCGTGCAGTCCCCTCGTCGCTTCGTGGGTGGTCAGGCGCTCGTCCCACTGGATGACCGTCGAGCGGTGCAACGCGGCCCGCAGCTCATGAAACATCCCGTCGGCCAAGACCGTGCTCGCCGTCTCGCGACCAGAGAGCGCCACGGGGCGGCCGACCACGACCAGGTCGACGGACTCGTCGTCGACGATCTGGCCGATGAGCACGAGCAACGAGTCGTCCACAGCCAGGGCCGGGCGCGGGAAGGCCATCGTGCGCGCCGAGTCGCTGATCGCGACGCCGCAGCGCTTCGAGCCGGGATCGAGTCCGAGAATGCGTCCCACTGCGTTACATCGCCGACGCGGCGGCGACCACCTTGTCGATGCCGGACGGATCACGCCCCCCGGCCAGTGCCACGCGGCTCGAGCCGCCTCCCCCACCACCGACCATCGGCGCCAGCTCCTTGACTACCTGCACGGCGTCGAGAGTCTCGTCGGTCGCCACGGCGATGGCGACCTTGCCGTCGGCCAACCCCGCGAAGACGCTGAGCCGATGCCCGCGGCGCTGGACCTCCTGGGCGAGCGATCGCAACTGCTCACCGGTCAACCCGTCGACTCGCGCGGCCACGACCGGCGCCGACGTCGCCGCGTGCAACTGATCGGCGAGCGCTACGAGCTGGGCCTGGCGCAGGCTCCCGACCTCGCGCTCGAGGTCGCGCTGACGCTCGAGCAGTCGGCTGAGCGCGGGCACCACGTCATCCTGGGCCGTCTTCAAGATTCCCGCCACGCTCGAGACCACCCGCTCGAGCTCCTGGGCGCGTCGCAGGGCGCCGAGGCCGCTGACCGCCTCGATCCGACGGGTGTTGGCACCGATCGAGGACTCGCCGAGGACCTGGACCTGGCCGATGTCGCCGAGACGGTCCACATGCGTGCCGCCACAGAACTCCAGGCTGTGCGAGCCCGCGCGAACCACGCGGACCTGGTCGCCGTACTTGTCCCCGAAGAAGGCGATCGCCCCCATCGTCTCGGCCTCGTGCTTGCTCGTCTGGATCGTGTCGACGTCCTCGTTGTGCACGACGTCGCCGTTGACCATGGTGAGGATCGCCGTGAGATCCTCGTCGGCGAGCGCGGTCCCGTGGGAGAAGTCGAAACGCAGCCGATCGGGTCCGACGTAGGAGCCCTGCTGACGCACGTGGTCACCGAGCACCGCGCGCAGCCCGGCGTGCAACAGGTGTGTCGCGGTGTGGTTGCGCCGGGTCGCGTCACGTCGCTCCGGGTCAATCGTCGCCACGGCCAACTGACCGGGCAGGATCTCGCCGTGGAGCCGGCCACGGTGCGCGATCAGGCCGCCCGCGACCGACTGGGTGTCGCGCACGTCGAAACGACCCGTCTCGGTCACGATCACGCCGGTGTCGCCCACCTGACCGCCCGACTCGGCGTAGAACGGCGTCACGTCGAGGAAGAGTTCGCTGAAGTCCTCCCCGCTCAAGATCGCGACCACTTCGGACTCGACGCTGTAGCGCGAGACGTCTCGGCCCACGAACTCGGTGGCGCCGTGGCGCTCGACGAGGTCTCGGTACTGGGAGTCGTCGGCGAGACGGAGCGTCTTCGCCGCTGAGCGGGCCCGTTCGCGCTGGGCCGTCATCGCGTTGCTGAAGCCATCGTGGTCGACGACCAGCCCCGATTCGGCGGCGATCTCGTCGGTGAGCTCGATGGGGAACCCGTGGGTGTCGTGCAGGCGGAACGCCACGTCGCCCGAGATGACGGTGCCGCCCGAGGCGCGCACCGCCGCCTCGGCCTCGTCGAGCAGGGACATGCCAGTGCGCAGCGTGCGGCCGAAGCCGACCTCCTCGCGTTCGAGGATCTCGATGATGAGTTCGCGGTCCTTCACCAGCACCGGGTAGGCCCCGCCCATCTTCTCGATCGTGGCGTCAACGAGCGACGCCACGAGCGGCGCGTCCGAACCCGACCGACGTGCGGCGAGGATCGCCCGGCGGATGATGCGCCGCAGCACGTAGCCGCGACCCTCGTTGGTCGGCAGGACCCCATCGGCCACGAGCATCGTCATCGCCCGACCGTGTTCGGCGATCCGCCGGATCGCCACGTCTGAGGACTCCCCGCGCCCGAGCGGCACCCCGACGGCCCGCGACGCGGTCTCGAGCAGTGGCGCGAACAGGTCGGTCGCAAAGACCGACTCCACCCCGTTCAGGATCGAGAGCACGCGCTCGAAGCCCGCACCCGTGTCGATGTTCTTCGTCGGCAGGTCGGTGAGCGAGCCCCCGGGACCTCGCTCATACTGCATGAAGACGAGGTTCCAGAACTCGATGAACCGGTCGTCGCCGCCGAAGGCCGGTCCGCCGTCGGCGCCGAAGGACGGGCCCTTGTCGTAGAAGATTTCCGAGCAGGGTCCACACGGTCCGCTCTCGCCCATCCCCCAGAAGTTGTCCTCGTCGAGACGCTGGATCCGCTCGGGCCGCACACCGATGACATCGCGCCAGATGGACTCGGCCTCGTCGTCGGACAGGTGAACCGTCACCCAGAGCCGGTCAGGGTCGAGCCCGAAGCCCTCTGTGATCAGGCCCCATGCGAATTCGATGGCCCGGTCCTTGAAGTAGTCCCCGAAGGAGAAATTGCCCATCATCTCGAAGAACGTGAGGTGGCGCTGGGTGGTACCGATGATGTCGATGTCTGGGGCCCGGAAGCACTTCTGGATCGAGACCGCCCGGTCATAGGGTGGGGTCTCCTCCTCGAGGAAGTAGGGCTTGAAGGGAACCATCCCGGCAATGGTGAACAAGAGCGAGGGGTCGTGGGGTATCAGGCTCGCCGACGGCACCACGGTGTGGCCCCGCTCAGCGAAATAAGACAAAAAAATCGATCGGAGTTCGGCGGCTTCCACGGCCCTTACTCTACTGGTGGCCCCGTCGTGCTCGGGTCCTGGCGCGCCGTGCGCGCGCGCCAGTCCTGCGCCAGCCGCGCCTCCTCGCCGTGGGGTGACGGCTCGAAGAAGGCCGCGCCCACCAGGGGGTCCGGCAGGTACTGCTGGTCCACCCAGCCCGACGAGTCGTCGTGGGGGTAGCGATACTCGAGGCCGAACCCCTCGCTCGCGGCCCCTCGGTAGTGGGCGTCGCGTAGGTGGTCGGGCACGTCGGCGCCGGCGCGGCGCACGGCCTCGGTCACCTGGACGAGCGCCCGGGTCACGCTGTTGCTCTTGGGAGCGAGGGCGAGGGCGAGGGTCACGTGCGCCAACGTGAGGCGTGCCTCGGGCAACCCGACGAGCTCGATCGCGCTGGCGCCCGCCTGGGCCGTGGGCAGGGCCGTCGGATCGGCGAGTCCCACGTCCTCGCTCGCGAGGATCACGAGGCGCCGGGCGATGAACCGCGCGCTCTCGCCGCTTTCGAGCAGGGTGACGAGCCAGTAGAGCGCCGCGTCGGGGTCCGAGCCGCGCACCGACTTGATAAAGGCGCTCACCTGGTCGTAGTGCGTATCGCGCGACTGGTGGTAGACCCGGCCGTCGCGGGCGCGCACCACGTGCTCGACCTCGACGGGGCCGTCGGGGCGCGTGAGCACCGCGGCCGTGTCGAGGGTCGTCAGCACGCTACGCGCGTCACCGTCGCCCGACTCGACGAGCGCCTCGAGTGCGGCCTCGCTGACGGTCACCCCGCGCAGCTGCGCGCCGCGTTCGACGAGCACACGCAGGTCGTTCGCGCCCAGGCGCACCAGGCGCCAGAGGGTCGAACGGCTGAGCAAGGCGGCGTTGACCTCGAAGTAAGGATTCTCGGTGGTGGCCCCGATCAGTACGACGTCGCCCACCTCGGTCGCTGGCAACAACAGGTCCTGCTGGGCCTTGTTGAAACGGTGCACCTCATCGATGAATAAGACGGTGGCGCGGTCGTGCTCACCCAGTCGCGCCCGGGCCCGCTCGAGAGCGTCGCGCACGTCGCGCACCCCGCTCGTGACGGCGGACAGGCTCTCCATCTCATAGCCCGCCCCCTCGGCGACCAGCCGGGCGATCGTCGTCTTGCCGGTGCCGGCCGGACCCCAGAGGATCATCGAACTGAGCCGTCGAGCGGCCACCATCGCTCGGATCGGTCCAACCTCCCCGACCAGGTGCGACTGACCAACGACCTCGTCGAGCGAGCGTGGCCGTAACAGCTCAGCCAGTGGCGCCGAACGCCGACGGCGCTCGTTGGCGGCGTCTTCGAAGAGTGACGTCACGAACCCTTCGGTGCCGGGCGCAGGTGCAGGTCGCGCAACTGTCGTTCGCCGATGGCCTTGGGCGCCCCGGTCATGAGGTCGGCGCCGGACTGGGTCTTCGGGTAGGCGATCACCTCGCGGATGTTTTCCTCGCCGGCAAAGATCGCCACCAGTCGGTCGATGCCGAATGCGAAACCAGCGTGGGGCGGCGCACCGTACCTGAAGGCGCCGAGCAGGAAGCCGAAGCGGCTCGCCGCCTCCTCGTCGGAGATCCCGAGGGCGGAGAAGATCCGTGACTGGATGTCCGCGCGGTGGATGCGCACCGAGCCACTGCCGAGCTCCCATCCGTTAAGGACGAGGTCATATGCCTGGGAGCGCACGTGCAGCGGATCGGTCTCGATGCGGTCCAAGTCGTCGGCGTGGGGCATCGTGAAGGGGTGGTGGGCTGCCATGAGGTTGCCGTCGTCGTCCACG
Organism: Actinomycetes bacterium; assembly: GCA_021795095.1. Next base: position 26,991 of record JAJYPU010000006.1, read on the forward strand.
CCCTCGAACATCGGGAACTCGGTGACCCAGAGGTAGCGGTGCGGGCCCTCGCTCACCGGCGGTGCGCCGATGGCCACGCGAAGCGCCCCGAGCACATGACAGGCCAGATCGTGCTCGTCGGCGACGACCAGCACGAGGTCGCCCTCGTTAGCCCCGTCGACCGTCCTGATCGCGAGACGTTCGTCCTCGTTGAGGAACCGGTCGAGCGGCGAGTCGAGGCCCTCTGACGTGACGCGGAACCAGGCGAGCCCCTTCGCCCCGAGAGACTTCGCCTGTTCGGTGAGCTGGTCGAGGCGGCTGCGGGCGAACGACGCCCCGCCCACGACGCGGATCGCCTTGACCGTCGGCGCGCCAAAGGCCTTTACCGAGGTCGTCGCGAAGGCCGCCGAGAGGTCCTGGAGGGTCATCTCGAAGCGCAGGTCGGGCTTGTCGGTCCCGTAGCGCTCGAGCGCCTCGGCCCAGGTCATCGAGTCGATGGTGCTCGGGCGCACGCCGGTGGCGACCTCGGCGGCGTCGAGCACCGCGCGCGAGACGAAGCCCATGATGTCCTCTTGGGTCACAAAGCTCGCCTCGATGTCGAGCTGGGTGAACTCGAACTGGCGGTCCGCGCGCAGGTCCTCGTCGCGCAGGCAGCGCGCGATCTGGTAGTAGCGGTCAAAGCCGCCGACCATGAGGAGCTGCTTGGCGATCTGGGGGCTCTGGGGCAGGACGTAGAACTCCCCGGGGTGCAGTCGCGATGGCACCACGAACTCCCGGGCGCCCTCGGGGGTCGGCGCCCACAGCAGTGGCGTCTCAACTTCGCAGAAATCCTGGTCGTCCATGGCGAGGCGCAACGCGCGGTTCACGCTCGCGCGAAGGCGCAGGTTGCGCTGCATCGCGTCGCGGCGCAGGTCGAGGAATCGGAACCGGAGCCGAACCTGCTCGTCGATAGCGGCGCGCTCGTCGAGCTGGAACGGCGGCGGCTCGGCCGCCGAAAGGACCTCGACGACGCAGTCGCTCAACTCGATCTGTCCGGTCGCGAGACGCTCGTTGGCCGTCCCCTCGGGTCGGCGCGTGACGGTGCCCGTGACGCGAACGACGTACTCGCTGCGCACGTCCACCGATCCCTCGACGACCGCCTGGACCACGCCCGATCGGTCGCGCACGTCCACGAAGGCCAGGTGCTCGCCGTGCTCGCGCCGTTTGGCGACCCACCCGCACACGGTGACACGCTCGCCGATCATCGCCTCGTTAACCGAGGCGCATAGGGCGTCGCGCATACTCGTGGCTTCACTACCGGTCACTGTCATGGTCACTTCTTCACTAGATCGAGCATGGTCGCTACGAGCTCGTCGTGCGCCACACTGCGCTGGGTCTGGTCATGGTCCCCGCTACGCAGGTCCCTAATCGTAACCTGGGCCGCTGCGAGCTCCGCTGGTCCCACGAGTACGGCGAAGCGGGCCCCGGAGCGGTCCGCAACCTTCATCTGGGCCTTCATCGAGCGGTTGTCGTAGGCGCGCTGCACGGCGAGACCCGCGAGCCGCAGGGCGTCCGCGTACCGCGTCGCGACGTCGGTGCCCGTCGTGTCGACGACGAACACGTCGGGGGTTCGATCGAGCAGCGGCCCGAGCGCACCCTCCGCTTCACGCGCGAGCAGCAGCCGTTCGATGCCGCTACCGAAACCGATGCCGCTCGTCGCAGGACCGCCAAGCTGCTCGGCCAACTTGTCGTAGCGCCCGCCACCGCCGATCGCGTTCTGGGCACCGTCGAGGGCGTCGGCGACGAACTCGAAGGTCGTGCGCGTGTAGTAGTCAAAGCCGCGAACGAGGCGCGGCTCGAGGGCCGACGCGATTCCGAGCCCGTTCAGTCCGTTTACCACCCGCTCGAAGTGGCTTCGACAGTCCGCGCAGAGGTGGTCGGGCAGCATCGGCCCGGCCTCGGTGACCGCCCGGCACGCCGTGCGCTTGCAGTCGAGCACGCGTAGCGGGTTCGTCGACCACGTCTCGCGGTGCTCATCACAGAGCGACGACTCGTTCGCCGCGAGGTGCGCCATCAGCAACTCGACGTAGCGACCGCGACACGCGTCGTGGCCCATCGAGTTGATGAGAAGCCGGACCCGGCGAAGTCCGATCGCCTCATAGAACCGCCAGGCGAGCGCGATCACCTCGACGTCAACCGCCGGGTCGTCGGTCCCGAGCGCCTCCACCCCGAGCTGATGGTGTTGACGGTACCGTCCGGCCTGGGGCCGCTCGTAGCGGAACGCCGGAGTGATGTACCACGCCTTCCACGGTGTCGACGGCTGGTGCTGGACGAAGGCCCGCACCACTGAGGCCGTGCCTTCGGGGCGTAGCGCGAGGGTCCGGTTCCCCCGGTCGGTGAAGACGTACATCTCCTTGGTCGCCACCTCGCTCAGCTCGCCGATACCGCGGTTGAACACGCCCACGTCCTCGAAGAGCGGGTTGAGCACGAGGGAGAAGCCGTAGCGGTACGCGAGCGTCGCGAAGGTCCCGATCAGGCCCTCCCAGAGCGCGGACTGCGGGGCGAGGACGTCGTGGGTGCCCACCGGGGCACGAAACTGCGCTGGCGGTTCGTTCATGTTCCTTTATTCTGTCCGGGGATCTGGCGGAAGGCGTCAAAGACCCCGTCGACCGCCTTCAGTGCGCTGAGCAGGCTCGAGAGGTGCGTCGGGTCGACCAGCTCCACGTCAAAGACCATGCGCACGATGCGCGCGCCCGAGGTCGTGGAACTGCTCGAGATGATGTTGAGGTGATACTCGGCGACGACCTTGGACACGTCCAGCAGCAGCCTCGAGCGGTCAAAGGCGAGCACCTCGAGGACGGCCCGGTACTGGCCGCCAACCGATCCGTCCCACTCCACGTCGATGATCCGCTCCCCCAGCCGGTGCGCGAGCGCGACAGCGTTGGAGCAGTCGTCCCGGTGCACCGACACGCCCCGGCCCTGGGTGATGAAGCCCATGATGGCGTCGCCGGGCACCGGTGAGCAGCAGCGCGCTAGGTGGATCATGACGTCGTCGAGACCCTCGACGTAGACCCCCGCCGTGCGTCGCGCGGACCGGTTGTTGCGCGGCATTTTCGTGACTGTCGTGGGCAACTGTTCGGCCTCGCCCCCGTGCAGTTCGCGCTCGAGTCGCTGGACGACCGCGAGCGCGGAGATCTGTCCGCTGTCGATCGCCATGAAGAGGGCGTCCAGGTCCTCTAAGTTGAGCGAGGCGATCACCGCGTCCAGGGCGCTCGACGCGAGCGAGGTCGCGATGGGCAATCCCTCACGGCGAAGCGCCTTGGTCAGCTCCTCGCGCCCGCCCTCGATCGCGTCCTCGCGGCGCTCGCGCTGGAACCACTGGCGGATCTTGGACTTGGCACGAGAGGACTTGGCGATCTTCAGCCAGTCGCGCGACGGCCCGGCGGATTGGTGCTTGCTCGTGACGATCTCCACGACGTCAGCCGAGTGCAGCACCGTGTCAAGGGGCACGAGGCGTCCGTTGACCTTGGCGCCCACGCAGTGGTGGCCGACCTCGGTGTGCACCGCGTAGGCGAAGTCGATGGGGGTCGCCCCCTCGACCAGGGCGATCACGCGCCCCTTGGGGGTGAAGACGTAGACCTCGTCGTTGCCAAGGTCGAGCTTGAGCGCCTCAAGGAAGGCGATCGGGTCGTCCTCTTCCTGCTCGACGTCGGCGAGGCGCTGCATCCAGGCGATCTCCTTGGTGGACGCGCCCTCCTTGTAGCCCCAGTGCGCCGCGATGCCGAACTCGGCGCGCCGGTGCATCTCCTGGGTGCGCACCTGCACCTCGACCGACTTGCCGCGCGGCCCGATCACCGTCGTGTGCAACGACTGGTAGAGGTTGAACTTGGGTGAGTTGATGTAGTCCTTGAAGCGCCCCTGGACCGGCGACCAGAGCGCGTGGATCGCACCCAGCACCGCCCAACAGTCGCGCTCCTCCTCGACGATCACGCGAAGTCCCACCAGGTCGAAGATCTCGTCGAACTCCTTACCGCCGACGACCATCTTCTCGTAGATGCTCCAGAGGTGCTTCGGTCGGCCCCGGACCTCGGCGCGGATGCCGAACCCCTCCACCTTGGCCATGAGTGCGTCCATCACCTCGTGCAGGTAGGCCTCGCGCTCGGGCTGACGTGCGGCGACCATCTGTTCGATCTCGGCGTAGCGCTTGGGGTGCAACGTGGCGAAGCTCAGGTCCTCGAGCTGCCACTTGACCTGTTGGACACCGAGGCGGTGCGCGAGGGGCGCGTAGACATCGAGAGTCTCCTGGGCGATCGCCCGCTGACGGTGCATCGGCATGACCGAGATCGTGCGCATGTTGTGCAGACGGTCGGCGAGCTTGATGATCAGCACCCGCCAATCTCGGGCCATCGCGATGAACATCTTGCGGATCGTCGCGGCCTGCTGGGCCTCTTTGGAATCGAATTCGAGGCGGTCGAGCTTGGTCACCCCGTCGACCACGGCCGCGACCTGCTCGCCGAACTCGCGCGCGAGCCAGCTCGTCGTCATGCCGGTGTCCTCGACGGCGTCGTGCAAGAGCGCCGCCGCGATCGTCGGTGCGTCAAGGCCCAGGTCGGCCACGATCCCCGCCACCGCAATCGGGTGGGTGACGTAGGGCTCGCCGGTGCGTCGCAGCTGGCCCTCGTGGGCGGCAATGGCCGCCAGGCCAGCCCGGCGGATGATCTCGACGTCGCCGTCGGCGTGGTGCTCGCGGAAGCGCGCCACCACTCGATCGACCGAACTGACCAGGGCGACGTCAGTCGGCAGTCGTGACGTCAAACTCACCATGGCGTCAGCCTACCGGTCGATTAGCGCCGCTTCTGCTTGCGCGCTCGGGCTTGGACCCCCGCGGACTTGGTCGCACTCGCCGCGCGCGTTGAACGCTGTGTTCCGTCATTTGACAGCTTCGCCGCTTCGGCGGGGCTGAAGATGTGGTGGTCCGACCGCGAGGCGACCCGGGCCGCCAGATCCACGTAGCGCGGCTCACGCTCCTTCAGGATCGCGAGCAGCGGGCTCGCGATGAAGATCGACGAGTAGGCACCACTGATCAGCCCGACCGTCAGGGCGAGTCCGTAGTTCTGCAGCGTCGTCGCACCGAGAATGTACGCACCGACAATCAACACCGACAGCACGGGCAGGATCGCCACGAGCGACGTGTTGATCGAGCGTGCCAGCGTCTGGTTCATCGAGAGGTTCACCATGTCGCTGTAGTTCAGTTCGCCACCCTTCAGCACCGAGCCGGTGTTATCGCGAACGCGGTCAAAGACCACCACGGTGTCATAGAGCGAGTACCCGAGGATGGTGAGCACCGCGATCACGGTGTCTGGCGTGATCTGGAACCCGAAGAGCGAGTAGACCCCGATCGTGATCAGGAGGTCGTGGATCATCGCCACAAAGGCCGCGAGGGCCATCTTGGGCTCGAAGCGAACACTGATGTAGATGATGACCGCAACGAAGAACACCAGCAGCGCCTCGAGGGCACGTCGGGTGATCTGACCGCCCCACGTCGGCCCCACGTTGCTCGTGGACACCTGGTTCGCGCTCACCTTCGCGATCCGGGCCATGGCGTTGATCACCTTGTTGGTCACGGCGTTCTGCTGGGTGCTCGAGAGTGAGTTGATGTCAGCAGAGACCTGGTAGGTGTCCGCGCCCAACTTCTCCACGACCGGCTGAGGAAGTCCCGCGTGCTCCACCGCCGTCGTGACCGCGCTGATCGAGGTGTTCGGCGCGAGCACTTCCCACGAGCTGCCGCCCTTGAAGTCGATGCCGAGGTTGAACCCGCGGATCGACAACGAGGCGATGCCAAGGATGATGATCGCGATCGAAATGCTGAACCAGATCTTGCGCCGTCCGACGAAGTCGAACTTCGTCAGACCGCGATAGACCCGACTCAGGCGTCCCGGCGTCGAGACCGTGGTCGTTGCTGTCGCGCTACTCATTGGATGCTCCCATTGCGAGACCGGCGGCCATGGACAACGCACTCGTCTCGTCGGTACTGCGTCGGCCCAGCAGGATAACGAGGGGTCGAGTGAAGTACCACGTGATGCCGATGTCGAGCAACGTCGACAGACCCAGGAAGAAGGCGAAGCCACGCACGTCACCGACGGCGATTAGGTAGAGCAGGATCGCTGCGAGCAGACTGACGGTGTCGGCGGCGAGCACCGTGCGCCACGCCGAACGGAACCCCCGATCAACCGAGGTCCGAATGGACCGGCCGGCTCTCGCCTCGTCCTTTAATCGTTCGAAGTACACGATGTAACTGTCCACCGTGATACCAATGGACACAATCAATCCGGTAACACCAGCCAACGTGAAACTGGGCGCGAAGGCCGTGTGGCCCAATGCCGAGATGATGGCCCACAGCAAGGCGCCAGTGACCCCGAGTCCGAGTACGATGACCAGTCCGAGCAGACGGTAGTAGACGATCGTGTAGAGCAGCACAAGGCCGAGACCGACGAGACCCGCACCGAGACCCGCGACGAGCGCGCTGTGGCCGAGGGTCGGTGAGACCGTCTGAGTGGTCAACGCGACGAGCCGCACGGGCAGCGCACCGAACTGCATCGCGAGCGCGAGGTTCTTCGCCGAGGACTCGGTGAAGGACCCCGAGATCTGGCCCTGGCCGTTGAACGACGTGAAACTCGACTGGTTGGGCTGGATCAGCGGCGCCGACTGGACGACGCCATCGAGCTCGATGGCGAGCTCGGCGTGGAAGTTAGCCTGGGCGACCCGGTCCCACGCGGGGCTCCCCGAACCGGTGAGGGTATAGTTCACGACCCACGCGCCGACCTGGTCCTGCTGAGCGATGGCGGTCTTGACCGCCTGACCGGTGAGCTGGGCCGGCCCAAGGACGTAGCGCACGCTATTGGTACCCAGTGCCGGCAGGATGACAGTCTGGTTCTTGTTGTCGTTTTGGGGCGACGTCGAGGCGATATTGGTGTACTTGGGGTCGAGGCCGATGTTGTTGGTCGGTGAACCCGTGCTGGTGTTGACGGCCAGGTTGGTCGCGGTCATGAGGTAGTTCGCCCCGCAGCTCGGGACTGACTTCACGGGCTTGGCGTTCTTCGAGGCCGGTCCCGTCTGACAGAGCACCGGTCGGAACAGCAGCTGGGCAGTCTGGCCGACGGCCTTCAGCACCGTGCGCGCGTCGGTGACGCCGGGCACGCTCACGACGACGTCTTTACCCTGCAGGTTCACCAACGCGCCCGAGACGCCGAGTCCGTTCACCCGGTTGTTGAGGATTGTGACGACCTCTTGCATGTTCGCCGTCGAGGTGGGGGTCGCCGGCTTGTAGACGACCGAGAGCCCACCGGCGAGGTCGAGGCCGAGCTTGGGCCCCCACCCAAAAGACAGCGTCGTGATCAACGCCCCGAAGGCGACCACGATCGTCAGCAGCAGGCTGACGATCAACGATCGTCGAGAGCCGACGGTTCCCGCCATTACTGCTCGTCACCTTCGGCGGTCGGCTCGTCGCTCGGCGCGGGAGCGGGATCGAATCGTCGCGCGATCGCCGAGGGCACGAACTCGAGCTCGACCCCGCTCGCGCTACGCAGCACGATGATGTCGGCGTCGTTACGAACCACGGTACCGACGAATCCGCCGATGGTCTGGGCGCGCTCGCCCACTTCGACCTTGCGCGCGGCCAGGCGCGCCTGCTTCTGCTTCTTGTTGCGCGGCCGGAGGTAGAAGAAATAAAGCGCCCCGAAGACCACCAAGTAGATAATCAAAATCGACGAGCCGCCGCTCGAAGCTGCAAACATGTGGCTTTCCTCCGGAACTAGACCCCAGAAACCCTAGCCCACGCGGGCCTGATGTTTAGACCAATCCCCCACCCGGCGCGCTAAGGCCCAGGTGTGCGTACGCACGCTCGGTAGCGAGGCGCCCCCGCGGGGTGCGGATGAGTAGGCCCGCGCGCAGGAGATAGGGCTCGTAGGCGTCCTCGATGGTCATCGCCTCCTCGCCGCAGGCGTGGCTCAAGGTCACCAGGCCTACCGGCTGGGCGCTGAACTGGCGACAGAGGAGGCTCAGGATCCGTCGGTCGAGCTTGTCAAGTCCCAGGTCATCGATGCCAAAGAGCGTCAAGGCCTCGACCGCCACCGCCGCGTCGATCGCGGCGATCTGGTTCACCGCGGCGAAATCGCGCACGCGCCGCAGCAACCGGTTCGCAATCCGCGGTGTCCCGCGGCTCCGTGAGGCGATGGCCAAGGCGGCCTCCGTGCTGATCCCGATCGCGAGCAGCCCCGCCGAGCGCTCGACGATCGTGGTCAGTTCGTCATCGTCGTAGAGGTCCAGCTGACCGACGAAGCCGAAGCGGTCCCGCAGCGGCGCCGCGACGAGGCCCGTCCGGGTCGTCGCGCCGATCAGCGTGAAGTTCGGCAGGTCAAGTCGGATCGACCGCGCTGACGGTCCCCGACCGATCAGGACGTCGAGGCGCCGGTCCTCCATCGCCGGGTACAACACCTCCTCAACTGATCGATTGAGCCGGTGGATCTCGTCGATGAAGAGCACGTCACCGTCGTGCAAGTCGGTGAGCAGCGCGGCCAGGTCACCCGGGCGCGTCAGCACCGGCCCCGAGGTGATCCGAAGCCCCGAGCCCATCTCGTTGGCGACAATCGAGGCGAGCGAGGTCTTGCCGAGGCCCGGCGGGCCGGCGAAGAGGAGGTGATCGACCACCTGACCGCGCGAGCGCGCCGATCCGAGCACGATCTCCAAGTGTCCGACGAGGTCTCGCTGTCCGACGAATCCCCCCAGTGAGGTCGGGCGCAAGGAGGCTTCGCTGCGTCGCTCGGGCTCATCAGCCCCACCTCTGACGAGTGGCTCGTCGGCGTCAAGGTCGATGTCGCGGCGACTCACGTGCGCCCCAGATACCCGAGCGCCACACGTAGCGCCGCGCTCTCGTCCTTGGGCAATTCGACGCCGTGGAGTTCGCGGATCTCCGCGGGACCGTAGCCGAGACGCCGCAGTGCCTGCTCGATCGCATCGGGGACCGAGCCCGCCGGGACAGCCACCGGGCTCTCGATGGTGAGCTTGCCGTGCAGTTCGAGCACGATGCGGTTGGCGGTCTTGGTCCCGATACCGGGAATCGAGGCGACCGTCTTGTGGTCACCCGACTCGATGGCCTGGGCGAGCACGTTCATCGGCATCGTGCGAAGCGCGGCCAACGCCGTCGAGGGCCCGACCCCTGGTGTCGCGAGGAGCTGGGCAAAGAATGCCCGCTCCTCGAAGCTCGTGAAGCCGTAGAGCACGATGGCGTCAGCGCGAACGACGGTGTACACCGCGAGGTCCACCGAACTATCCACACCGAGCGGTTCGCTCGTCGCGACGTGCACCTCGTAGCCGACCCCGGCGACGTCGACGATGGTCGCTCCCGAGTCGAGGTTCGCGAGCACCCGTCCGCTGAGAAAACCGATCACGACGCGGCCCCGCTCAGCCGCATCTCCGTGCGACAGACCGTGAAGTAGGTGATCGCGAGGGCCAGCGCGTCCGCCGCGTCCGCGGGCTGGGGGATAGCGCGCAGCCCGCACAGTCGCGCGACCATGCCCTGGACCTGCAGCTTGTCCGCTGCGCCATAGCCCGTCACGGCGAGCTTCGCCTCCTGGGCGGTGAACTGGCGCACCTCGAGATTGCGGGATCCGGCGAGTGCCACGGCCACGCCACTCGCCTGAGCGACCGGGATGGCGGTGCGGGCATTGCGTTGGAAGAACACCCGCTCCACGGCGACCGCATCGGGGCGCAGTTCGTCGACAAGGGCGCTCAACTCGACGAGCAGCTGGCCGAGGCGCAGTTCGACGCGATCACTCACCTTGGTCTCGATGACCCCAGCGCGTAGCGCACGAAACGACTCCGGTCCGCGCAGTGAGCCGTCCACGAGGCCGAAGCCGCACCGCGTCAGCCCCGGGTCAATGCCTAATACGAACATATGTTCGATTGTATCGGCCGCACCCGGGTGAACGTGGAATCGTTTGAGCGGCTATTCGTCGAAGGTCGCCAATATCTCGTCGGGGATGTCGAAGTTCGCGTACACGTTCTGGACGTCGTCGTGGTCGTCGATGGCGTCCACGAGGCGCAGGATCTTCTTCGCCTCGGACTCCTCGGCGACCTCGATCATCGTCTGGGGCACCAGGGTGAGATCGGCACTCGTGACCGTCAACCCGAAACTCTCCAACGCATCTCGGACCTTACCGACCTCGTGGGGCTCGGTGATCACCGTCGCGGAGTCCGCCGCGGTCGTAAAGTTCTCGCCACCGGCCTCGAGCACCCACTCGAGCATCTGGTCCTCGTCGACGGGGCCCTTCACCTCGATGATGCCTTTGCGGTCGAACTGCCAGGACACTGCGCCAGGTTCGGCGATCGACCCGCCGTTCTTTGAGAACAGGTGCTTGATCTCGGCGCTCGTGCGGTTGCGGTTGTCGGTCAACGTCTCGACGATGACCGCGATGCCGCCGGGCGCGTAGCCCTCGTAGGTGACCGCCTCGTAGCGAGCGCCTTCCAGCTCACCCGTGCCTCGTTTGATCGCGCGTTCGATCGTGTCGATGGGTACCGACGCCTCACGCGCCTTCTGGTACATGGTGCGCAGGCTCGCGTTGGCGGACACGTCGCCGCCACCCTCGCGCGCCGCGACCTCCACCTGACGAATCAACTTGGCGAAGACTTTGGCGCGGGCGCTGTCTTTGGCGCCCTTGCGGTGTTTGGTCGTCGCCCACTTCGAATGGCCGGACATAGTTCCTCCTGCCCCGTTGGGCGTTGCAATGCTACCGGAGAACGAGCGAAGTCCGGGTCAACCCCTTGTCGATGCTTGCTCGGAGCGGACTTAGATCGTGGCGAGGAAGAGTTCGTGAATGGCGCTGTTGTTGGTCAGTTCGGGGTGGAACGAACAGCCCCACGCCGCGCCCTGACGAACGAGCACCGGCGTCGGTCCCGTGCCGTGGTCATGGGTGGCGAGCACCGTGACCGACTCAGACCACGACTCGATCTTGGGCGCTCGGATGAACACCCCGGGCACCTCCCCCAAACCTTCGACGTCGACGGTGGTCTCGAAACTGGCGATCTGGCGGCCGAATCCGTTGCGGCGCACGTCGACGTCGATCGTGGCGAAGCTCCACTGGTCGTCGCGGCCGTCGACAATGGAACGGCTCAAAAGGATCAACCCAGCGCACGTACCGAGCACGGGCAGTCCGTCGCGGAGTCGCTCGCCGAGCAGCACGCGCATGCCTGAGGTCTCGAGCAACCGGGCGATCGTCGTCGACTCACCACCCGGGATCACGAGGCCCGCCACCGCGGCCAACTGCTGCTCGGTGCGTACCGCCACCACTTCGACGCCTAGGCCAGTCAGCACCGCGACGTGCTCGCGCACGTCTCCCTGCAGCGCCAGGACGCCGACGGGCGCCGTTACCACCCGCGCTCGGCCAGGCGCTGTTCGAGCGAGGCCACTTCGGCACCGCGCATGGCGGCGCCGAGTCCAGTGGAAACCTTGGCGACGACAGCCGCATCCTGGTAGTGGGTGGTCGCCTCGACGATCGCGCGCGCCATCCGTTCGGGGTCCTCACTCTTGAAGATTCCCGAGCCCACGAAGACCGCCTGGGCGCCCAACTGCATGACGAGCGACGCGTCCGCTGGCGTAGAGATTCCACCGGCACAGAACATCGGCACCGGGAGCGCCCCCGTTTGGGCGACTTCGAGCACGAGTGGCAGCGGTGCCTGCAGGTCCTTGGCGAGTCGGTAGAGCTCGGCCTCGTCGGCCGACACCAACCGGCGCATCTGGGCATTGATGGTGCGCAAGTGGCGCACCGCCTCGACCACGTTGCCCGTTCCCGCCTCACCCTTGGAACGGATCAGGCACGCACCCTCACCGATGCGGCGCAGCGCTTCACCGAGGTTCGTCGCGCCGCAGACGAAGGGCACCGTGAAGCCCCACTTGTCGATGTGGTTCTCTTCATCGGCCGGGGTGAGGACCTCGGATTCGTCGATGTAGTCGACGTCGAGCGCCTGGAGGATCTGGGCTTCGGCGAAGTGGCCGATCCGGGCCTTGGCCATCACGGGGATCGTGACCGTTGCCTGGATCTCCTGGATCATCTGCGGGTCACTCATCCGCGCCACGCCACCGTCACGTCGGATGTCCGAGGGCACGCGCTCCAGGGCCATGACCGCGACCGCACCCGCGTCCTCGGCCACCTTGGCCTGCTCGGGGTTGACCACGTCCATAATCACGCCGCCACGCAGCATGTCCGCCAAGCCCCGCTTCACGCGGGCTGAACCGACGACCGAACTGTCAGATGAAAGAGTCATGCACCCAGACTACCGGGCGCACTCACCACTCTTCGAGGGCCAATGACCGCAGCGTCGGGTCGTCGAGGTCGCCGAGATCCGACGTCGATCGATCGGCGAAGGGGTTGAACCACGACCAGCGCGTCGCCGCGAAAGATGGTGAGGCGAAGTACGAGCCCTCGTGCACCTCCTGATCAGCGCAACGGTGCAGTGCGTTCGCCAGGCCGAGCGGGTAACGGATTGCGGCCGCGGCCACCTCATCGGCCCGGTAACACTGTCCGACGCCGGCGAGCGCGCGCCGAGCGGTGTCATCGAGCGAGACCGAGGCCGCGATGCACTGCCGTTCGACCAGACCGAGTCGCTGGCGCGCGAGGCAGTGCGCCACCACGCCCTCAAGCTCGATCAGCTCGAAGTCGCGCAACAGCGCGCTCGTCACGTAGAGGACCAAACCACCCCCGCGGCGCATGAGTGTCGCGTTGTATCCCTCGTCGTCGATGATCACCGCCGAGACGCCATCGACGCCGAAGGTCGCACTGAGCCGGTCGACAACGGTCGCGAGACGCTGACGGTCGTGGGTGGTGCCGCCCTCACCCATCAACTGACCGACATTGTCGCCCGCGCCGGCGCCGAGCCGCTCGAGACGGTCGAACGACCGGTAGAGGTCCCAACCGTAGAGCGCGCCGATCACGACGCCGAGGACCGCCAGCCAGGGCGAGAACACCACCGCGACGAGCAACGCCACCACCACGACGGCGACACCGATGGTCGCGGGGATCCGTCGATGCCAGGCGTAGCGGCGAACCGCTGCACTATTCGCCTCTCGCTCCTCGGCCGACGGGACGTAGGGACTCTGCCAGTTGGGGTCAAGCACGGGCTCCACGTAGCGTGGCCCGCGGTCACGCGTCGACGGACGCCGGTTGCGAGACTTTTGCTTGGTCGCCATCGTCCTAGGCTACCGTGCGCCCTCGAAGCGTCGTCGAGCCTGCTCGTAGCACTGCTCATAACTGTCCATCAACCGACGCATCGACCACCCGGCCGCGTGGGACGAAGCACCAGCGAGCGAGTCGGCGTCGCGCTCGAGTGCACGAGTGATGCCCGCCTCGAGTGCGAGCGCGTCACCGGGGGCCACGAGCACCGCGTGACCGCCCGCTGCCTCTCGATAGCCCTCGATGTCGCTCGCCACCAGTGGCACCTGGCTCGCCATGGCTTCGAGCAGGACGAGTCCGAAACTCTCACCCCGCAGCGAGGGCGCGACGACGACCGATGCCCTTCGCAGCCAGCGCCGCTTCTCCTCGTCGCTCGGTGCCCCGAGAAACGCGCAGTTCAAACCGGCGGCCAGCGACTCGAGCCGCGCGCGTTCGGGACCATCGCCGAGGATGACGAGTCGCCAGGGTCGCGTGGTGGTCGCGTTGTGGTGGCCCAGTGCCTCGATTGCGGTCGCGATGCCCTTTCGCTCTTCCAATCGACCGACCACGAGGACCGTGACTTCGTCGGGCATCGTGCGCGGGAACTCGATGAACCGTTCCATCTCAAAGCCGTTGAACAGGACGTCGGGAACGACGCCGGCCGCCCGGCCCATCGTCGCGGCGGCCGCGGGACTCACCGCGACGCTCACGTCGAGATGACGCGCGAGAGAGCGCAGCAGCGGAACGGTGAGTCGAGTCGCCGGTCCGTCCCCGCTGCGATGCATAGTCCCCACCGACGGGGCCGTGTGCGCACGCAGCGCCGACCACCCGAGTAACGGTGCGAACGGCTCGTGGTAGTGCACGACGTACGGCCGACGGCGCGCGATCAGTGTCCTGACCTGGCGCGAAGCCCAAGGCGAGATCGTCAAGGGAGCGCGCGAGCCATTCGCCGGAACCGACAACAGTCGCCCCAGTCGATGAATCCTCGCGGGGGTGTCGTACGCGCGCCGATCGGTGCAGTCCGGTGCGATCAGGTCCACGTCGTACCCGCGGCGATCGAGTTCACGAGTCATCGCCAACGCCTGCTCCTGGACCCCGCCAAAGACGCTCAGTGCGTACGGGCAGACGAGTACGACAGTTCGACGGGTCACTGCGGGCCGAACCGTGGCTGCAGCACGTGCCACTGCTCGGGGGCGCGACGGACCAGTCCCTCTAGCTCGTCGGCGATCGACTGGGTCACCCGCGCCACGTCATCACGCAGTCGTCCGAGGCGCTCGACCGCGATGGGGGGCGTGACGACCGCGTAATGGTCTCGGCCCGGACCGGCGTAACAGGCCGCCGCGACCAGGATCGCACCGGTGCGTAGCGCCAACGTCGCCGGGCCCGCCGGGAGCGTCACCCGCTCACCGAAGAAGTCCACGAGAACGCCGTTGCCGACGAGGTCACGATCACAAAGCAGACCGACGACGCCACCGCGACGCAGAGTGTCGAGCAGCACCGTACCCGCGTGCGCGTCGAGCGGTTCGATGGTGATCCCGATGCTCTCACGCTTAGCCTTGAACCACTCGAAGAGCGCGGGCGGCTCGAGGGCTTCGGCGACCGCGGTCATCGGCATGCCGATCTGGGCGAGGAATGCGCCACCCCACTCCCAGCTCCCAACGTGGGGTAGCGCCACGACGACGCCGTGGCCCGCGTCGCGCGCTGCGTCGAGGTGGCCACGCCCTTCGGCGATCTGGAACCGGTCCGAGATCGTCGTCGCCGAGAGCGCCGGCAGTTTCGCGCTTTCAGCCCAGTACTGTCCGTAGCTCGCCAGCGCTCGGTCGACGAAACGCTCGATGAGCGGACCGTCCGCCTCGGGCGTCGCGTCGAGGGCGTGCGCGAGGTTGACCGCGAGGTTCCGTCGGGCGTCGGCTATACTCAGGGAACGAGCGATACGTCGCGCAACCGCCACCGCGACCGACTCCGGCACCCGTTCGATTAGCGACCCAAGCGATCGGTAGACCGCGACGCGGACCCGCCCAGCCACGATCAATGACGCGAAGCGCGAGTCAACGCCCGCCTCGTTCGACCGACGTTGCGGTGCGCACGGGTGACGGGGCGATGCAACGGATCAGGTCGCGCGGCGACCCGCCAGACTCGCAGGAACCGACCGCCCGCCGTCATGGCGGTCAAGACCAGCATCACCCATAGGACGGGCACGAAGATCTGCGTCGCGAGCAGGGCCACACCCAACAGGATCATCCGCTCGGCGCGCTCCATGAGCCCACCCTTGGCCGACAGTCCCAGACTCTCAGCCTTGGAGCGCTGATAGGAGATGAGGAACGTCGTGGTCATGATCGCGAACGGCAGCAGGACGAGCTGGCCGTGGTCATGCGCGGTCAAGTAGTACGCGACGCCACCCATCAAGAGTGCGTCTGACACTCGATCGATCACCGAGTCGAAGAAACTCCCCCGTTGGCTCGCACGGTGTGACGCCTTAGCCACGGCACCGTCGAGCATGTCGTGGAAACCGGTCAGCGCCAACAGCAGAATTGCGAGGTAGTGGTACCCGACGCCGATCGACCACGCGGTCAGCGCCGCAAAGACGAGACCCGACCCGGTGAGGACGTCGGCCGAGACGCCTCGGCGGACGAGCCATTGACCCACGGGTGCCGTGGTGGCGTCGACCGACTTACGGAAATTGCCATCGAACATTGATCCCCCGGATCGTCTCCACAATTCTATCGGCGGCGGCGCTCACGCCTCTGTTTCCAGGTATGGACGGACCTTATTCCAGGTCGACGCGAGGGATTCGGGGAGCACCCGGACCTCGCCGATCGTGGTCATGAAGTTCGTGTCGCCGTTCCAGCGCGGCAGCACGTGCGCGTGCAGGTGCTTGGGGATACCGGCCCCGGCGGCGACACCGAGGTTCATCCCAACGTTCATCCCCTCGGCGCCGTAGGCGCCGTCGAGGGCTCGCGCCGTGCGTCGGATCGTCAGGCTGAATTCCAGGTACTCCTCGTCGCCCAGCTCCACCAATCCCGCGACGTGTCGTAGCGGCAGCACGAGCACATGGCCCGAACCGTAGGGGAAGGCATTGAGCACCACGAACGTATGGTTCCCGCGCCAGAGGACGCCGGTGGACTCATCGACCGGCTGGGCCGCCAGTACGCAGAAGACGCACGCGACGTCCTCGCGGGCGTTGGCCACCACGTCATCGCCGCTGACGTAGCCCTCACGCCACGCCGCCGAGAACCGTTCGAGTGGCACTTACTCGTCCTCGGGTGCGCCGTGAGCGGCGATCTGCACGACGAGCGCCCCCACGAAGTCGTCCAGGGCGACCGCCCGGTCGGGGTCGTTGGACCCTCGGGCGTTGACCCCGACGGTGCGCGCGCGAACATCCTCGTCGCCGACGACAAGGATGTAGGGAACCTTCTCCAGTTTGGCGCGCCGGATGCGCGCCCCGAGGGGCTCGGTCGCCTCTTCGAGCGCCGCGCGAACGCCCTGGGCGCGCAACTCGCCCACCACGACACGCGCGTAGTCATCGTGATCATCGCGCACACCAAGGACCCGAACCTGCTCGGGCGCGAGCCACGTCGGCAGATTTCCGGCGTAGTGCTCGAGCAGCACCCCGAAGAACCGCTCGATCGAGCCGAACAGTGCGCGGTGCAACATGATCGGCCGGTGCCGTTGATTGTCGGCCCCCACGTACTCGAGGTCGAAACGTTCCGGGTGGTTGAAGTCGCACTGGATCGTGCTCAGCTGCCAGGTGCGTCCGATCGCATCTCGTACGTCGATGTCGATCTTGGGCCCGTAGAACGCGGCGTCACCCTTCTTGATCTGGAACGGCAGCCCGAACTTCTCGAGCGCCCGACGCAGCGCGTCGGTGCTCTTCTCCCAGATCTCGTCGGTGCCAACGTACTTCTTTGGGTCCTTCGTGGAGAGGTTCGCAGTGAAATCGGTGAACCCGAACGCTCGCAACACGCTCATGACGAACTCGAGCAGCGACGCGATCTCGTCCTGGAGTTGCTCCTCGGTGCAGTAGATGTGACTGTCGTCCTGGGTGAAGCCCCGGATTCGCATGAGACCGTGCAGAGTACCCGCGCGTTCGTAGCGGTAGACGGTGCCCAACTCGAACAACCGCAGGGGCAACTCGCGGTAGCTGCGCGCCCGGCTCTTGTAGATCAGGCAGTGCATGGGACAGTTCATCGGCTTCATGTAGTAGGTGCCGTTGTCGAGCTCCATCGGCGGATACATGCCGTCCTTATAGAAGCTGAGGTGCCCCGAGGTCTCGTAGAGCCGCTTGTTGGTCAGGTGCGGTGTCACGACGAACTCGTAGCCACCCTCGAGGTGCCGCGCCCTCGAGTAGTCCTCCATCTCCTTGCGGATGATGCCACCGCGCGGGTGCCAGACCGCGAGGCCACCCCCGAGCTCGGAGGGGAAACTCAACAGGTCGAGGTCGGTGGCCAGGCGCCGATGATCGCGCTTCTCGGCCTCCTCGAGCTGGTGGAGATGCGCGGCGAGGGCCGCGTCGGACTCCCACGCCGTCCCGTAGATGCGCTGCAACTGGGGACGGTTCTCATCACCTCGCCAGTAGGCGCCCGCGACCCGCATCAGCTTGAAGTGGCCGAGTCGACCCGTGGACGGGACGTGGGGGCCACGGCAGAGGTCCACGAATCCGCCGGCGTTGGCGTAAGCCGAGACCACCGACTGGCTCGCCACCTCCTCCAAGTCCTCCTCAGCGGCGGTACCCGTCGCCACCCCGCGGATGATCTCGACTTTGAATGGTTGGTCCTTGAAGAGCTCGAGGCCGTCCTCGATCGAGTACTCCGAGCGGGTGAAGGGCTGGTCTTCGGCCATGATCGTGCGCATCATCGCCTCGATGACCACCAGGTCGTCGTCCGTGAAGTGGACGTCACCAGGCAACTCGAAGTCGTAGTAGAAACCATTCTCGATCGCCGGTCCGATCGCGTAGTTCGCACCGGGCCAGAGACGGGTGACGGCCTGGGCGAGCACGTGGGCGGTCGAGTGTCGCAGGATCTCGCGTCCGAGGTCGCTCGTGGGCGTCACGATGGCAACGTCGGCGCCATCGACCAGGGGCGTCGAGAGATCCGTCAGCTCCCCGTTGACCTGCACGGCGAGGGCGTCCTTGGCGAGGCGCCGACCGATGTCGGCGGCGAGACCGGCGCCGTTCGTCCCCTCAGGCAGCGTACGCGTTGACCCATCCGGTAGTTGGACCGAAATCTCCGACATGACTCCCTCTCTTTGACTACAGCGTAACGCCGAGCAAAGTGGCGGCCGGGGCGACGTTGTAGCCGGCGTGCGC
>JAJYPU010000291.1 GCA_021795095.1 Actinomycetes bacterium
AGAACTCTGTCGAATGCGCGTCGCTCAGGCCCAAGCGGTGGCGAGCGAACTCCACCACCATGATTTGCATGCCCAGGCAGATCCCCAGGTAGGGGATCTGCTGCTCGCGTGCGATGCGAGCAGCAGCGATCATGCCTTCGATACCGCGTTCTCCAAACCCGCCGGGCACGATGATGCCGTCGAGCTGACGCAGGCGGTCCGAGTCAATTTCGGTGGGGACCCGTTCAGCCTCGAGCCATTCGATCTTGGTCGTGGCGCCGATGGCGAAGCCGGCGTGGCGGATTGACTCCGCGACCGAAAGATACGCGTCAGGCATCGTCACGTATTTGCCGACGACCCCGATGCGCAGGGTCTTCGTGGTGTTGTGGACGCGGTGAACGACCGCGTTCCAGGGCGCTAAGTCGATGGGGTGTTCATCGAGGTCGATACCGAGGGTCTGGCACACAATCGTGTCGAGCCCCTCGCGGTGCAGCGTTGTGGGGATGTCGTAGATGCTCGCTTCGTCCACCGCCGAGATGACCGCTTGGATCGGCACGTCGCACAGCAGCGAGATCTTGCGTTTGAGCCCGTCCGAGATGGGCTGGTCGCTTCGACAGACAATGATGTCGGGCTGGATTCCACGGCTGCGCAACTCGGTCACCGAGTGCTGGGTCGGCTTCGTCTTCTGCTCGCCCGATGGCGCCAGGTACGGCACGAGAGTGAGGTGGACGTAGCACACGTTGCCTCGTCCCGCGTCACGGCGGTACTGACGGATCGACTCGATGAACGGCACGATCTCGATGTCGCCGACCGTGCCCCCGATCTCGACGATGACCACGTCGGCACCCATCGCGCCGACTCGACGAATACGCTCTTTGATCTCGTCAGTGATGTGCGGGATGACCTGGACCGTCTTGCCCAGATAGTCGCCGCGTCGCTCCTTCGCAATGACGTTCGAATAGACCGACCCGGTCGTGGTGTTGGAGGTCCGAGTGAGCGACTCATCGATGAAACGTTCGTAGTGGCCGAGGTCGAGGTCGGTCTCACCACCGTCATCGGTCACGTACACTTCGCCGTGCTCACCAGGGTTCATGGTCCCTGGGTCAACATTGAGGTAGGGGTCCAACTTGCACATCGTGACCTTCAAGCCACGAGATTTGAGTAGTCGTCCCAGCGAAGAAGCAGTGAGGCCCTTGCCTAGGGAACTCGACACTCCGCCGGTGACAAACACGAACTTTGTCATGCCAGCACCGATGTGTCCACGGACTTCCAGTGTAGCGAACCTGACGGCCCGCTCCGACCATTACGACGTCGCGCCCAACATTCGCTCCGCCAAGGCGCGGGCTTCCTCGCTCAGATGGTCGCCTGCGAGCATCCGAGCGATCTCTGAGACCCGGTCCGGCCCGGTCACTTCGCGTACCGTGGTCGTGGTCGAGTGCGCGCCGACAACCTTCTCAATGACGAATTGATGGTCGGCGCGTGCCGCGACCGAGGCGAGGTGGGTTACTGCCAGTACCTGTCGGTCCCGAGCCACCTCGGCCAGACAGTCGCCGATCTGTTCGGCGACTTGTCCCCCGATGCCGGCGTCGACCTCGTCAAAGACCGTCACCACCCCGTCGCTCACGCTCACCAACGCCACGGCGAGCAGTAAACGACTTAGTTCGCCACCGCTCGCCAAGGACTGCACCGGACCTTCGGGTCGGCCGGGATTGGGCGTGAACAACAGCTGCACGTCCGAACCGTCGAGTCCATCGACACTGATACGAACCGAGGCGTTCGCCAGCGCCACGCGCGACAGCTGGGCACCCAGGGCCGCACTGAGCGCCACGGCCGACTTCTCGCGTTCTCGTCGGGCCGCCGCCGCGAGAGTCGCCTCGCGAGTCGTCAGGTCACGTAGTTCCTGATCGAGCGCGATTAACTCCACTTCGGCGTTGGTGAGTCGTTCGCGTTCGAGTTCGAGGGATTCCTTCGTAGCAACGACCGCCGCGAGCGTCCCGCCGTACTTGCGCGCAAGTCGCTGCAAGAGCTCCACGCGGGTTTCCAGACGAGCCATGGTCTCGGGATCGACGTCCTCACGATCGATGAACGCACGCAGGTCGTGCACGGCGTCACGAGCCGAGGCCAGGGACGCCTCGAGCGTCGTCACGGCGTCATCGAGCCCAGCGACCGACGCGAGGGCGGCGACATTGCGGGCGAAGGCCGCCAGCAGGGCGTCTTCCCCGTCGCCGTCGAAGGACTCGATAGCCGCCACCACCGCAGCTCGCCCATCGTGGACCGACGTCCACACCCGTAACTGGTCGAGCGCCTCGTCGAGTTCCGTAACTGAGGTCAAGTCGGCCGCCTCAAGTTCCTCGAGTTGGAAGTTCAGCAGATCGAGCTCGCGCTCGCGCGTCCTCTCATCACCACCGAGCACCTCACGCAACCGCGTGATCTCCACGATCCGTCGCCTTGCTCGTTCGAGATCGCCCGTATCCACGCCACCGAAGTCGTCGATGAGGCGAAGGATATCGCTGCGATTTCGAAGGGTCAGCGAGTCGTGCTGACCGTGGATCGTCACCAGTGACTCCCCCGCCACGCGTAGCGCCTCGACACTGGTAGCGACGCCGTTTAGCGTGCTGCGCACTCGGCGATTCGCGCCACTCTCTCGCCCGAAGACCACCTCATCGCCGGAACGGTCGCGCAGCACCGCGGCCACTTGCACGTCGTCACCGAAGGCGTGGCGCGCCGACGCCGCGTCGGCCCCCAGACAGAGTGTCAGCGCACCGAGCAACAGCGTCTTGCCGGCACCCGTCTCGCCGGTGATGACG
>JAJYPU010000292.1 GCA_021795095.1 Actinomycetes bacterium
GAGGACCCACCGGTCGGCCGCGATGGGGGTCATGGCTAAGGCGGCGGGGATCTCGGTTGCGACGGCGAAACTCGAGATCGCCGGGTACCAGATCTACTCCGTGGCCGACCAGGCGACCGCGGCGGTGCTGGGCACCTCATCGGCGACCAGCGCGAAGTCGGGCACGGCCGAGTCGCTGCTCAACAACTGGAAGGCGCTGTACAACGCGGGGACGATCACGGTGAAGCCACCCAAGTCAGCGGGCGCGTTCGTGAACCCGAGCTACGCGAAATAGGCGAGTTCGTTTGGCACTGCGCGTAGACCAAATTTCTAAGACCTTCGATAGCGACGACGCGAGGCGTTCGACGCACCAGGTGTTCGACCAGTTCTCCCTCGATATCGCCGACGGCGAATTCGTGGCGGTGCTCGGTCCCTCGGGGTGCGGCAAGACGACGTTGCTACGCATGATCGCGGGCTTCGATCGTCCCGACGCCGGGCGGGTCATCTTCGACGGGAGTGACGTCACGGGCCCCGCGAGCGATCGCGTCGTGGTCTTTCAACAGCCCGGGTTGTTCCCGTGGATGGACGTGCGCCACAACGTGGCCTTCGGACTGCAGCTGGGGCGCCGTCGAATCGATTGGCGACCCGTGGACGAGATCTTGGCGACCGTGGGGTTGAGCGAGTTCGCGGGTCACGCGCCCTATGAGCTCTCGGGAGGGATGCAACAGCGCGTGGCGTTGGCTCGCTCACTGGTGATGCGCCCGAAGATGCTCTTGATGGACGAGCCCTTCGCGGCCCTTGACGCGCATCTGCGCCACGCGATGCAGGTGTTTCTGCGCGAGCTGTGGGTGGAGTTTCGCACCACGGTGCTCTTCATCACCCACGACGTCGAGGAGGCGATCGTGCTCGCCGAGCGCGTCGTCGTGCTCGGGTCCAACCCCGGCCGGATCCTCGGCGAGCTCGACGCGCGCGACGTGCACCCGAGCAGCGCTGACCTGTTGGACAACGCCGACTACCGACGACTTCGCCACCGAGCGATTGAGCTCCTCGGTGAATTGCCCTAACAGCGTGTGTTCTATTTCGAACACACCGGCGGGTCTTGATCACTAGAGTTCCCCGGTGATACTCACCCAACCGTCCGGATGACCAGAACTCTCTGGCACTTCTCGGTTCCGTCCCAAAACCCTGTCCTCAACATCGAGGCTTGTCCGGGTGGCGAACGGCTCTTCCCGTGTGCTTCACGGTGCAGACCCCACGGGGTCAGGTAGAGACTGTTGTAACGGATCTCGTCCAGCGCGCCAGGTTGACCCCGGCGTTGTGGTCGCGGTCGATCACGAGGTCACAGTGCGCACAGACGTAGACCCGCGTCGATAGCTCGAGTCGGTCCTTCTTCGCCCCACAGCCCGAACAGATCTTGCTCGACGCGAAGAACCGGTCCGCGAGCGTGACCTCAACCCCGTACCAGGGGGCCTGATAGAGGATCTGACGACCGACCTCGCCCATGGCGGCGTCACTGATCGAGCGCGCCAGGCGGTGGTTCCTCACCATCCCCGCGACGTTGAGGTCCTCGAGCACGACGGTGGTGCAGTTCTTCGTCACCCACGAGGTGACCTGGTGGGCGTGGTGGCGGCGCCGATTGGCGACGCGGCGGTGCAGCTTGTTGAGACGGGCCGTGGCCCGTGCTCGGCCCCTCGACCCCGGTGTGGCTCTGGCCAGGGTCTTTTGGGCGCGGACGAGTTGCTCGTGCGCGCGGCGTAATTGATTCACCCCCTCGAAGACAGCTAGGAGTTGACCATCGGCGTTAGCGACGACGGCGAGAGAGGTGACACCCCGGTCGATCCCGACGGGGACGACGTGACGGTCCTTCGGGTGGCGGCGCGCGGGGTGGAACTGGGCCGCGACGCCGGTTAACGAACAGATCCAGCGTCCGCCGCGCTGGGTGATCGTCGCCGAGTAGACGTGAAAGCGCCCGAGGTCGATCATGCGTCGCACCCGGCGCGTGGGACTGAAGACCCTGACCTCGCCGATCTTGGGCAGGCGCAGGTGGGCGGGATCGGTGAACTGGATGGACGGGGTTTCACCGGGCTTCGCGCGGTTGCGCAGGCGGAAGCTCGGCGTAGTTCGTCCCTTGGCCGCAAAGCGCGGGAACCCCACCGGTGTGCCGCGGCGCGCGCCCTTCTTCGAGTCCGACCAGTTCTTGAGGGCCCTCGCCGCGTCGACGGAGGCGCACTCGAAGACGTCACTGGGGACCTCGTGGCGCCAGACGAGCCCCCGGGTGCCGTCGTCGTTCACCGGTGAGGAGTCGAGTTGACCGTTCTTCCAGGCGTTCATCTCGTTGACGAAGGAGACCCACGACCACGAGAGGCTGGGCAGTCGCGGCCCGACAGGGAGATCCTTCTCCGCGCTGCGGCGATCGAGGTTCTCCTTCACCCGGGCCAGGTGGTGGTTGACGGTGAAGCGCCGCGCACCGGCGCACTTGGCGAAGAGCACCCGCTGCTCCTCGGTGGGGTCAAGTGCGAACTGGAAGGTGACCGAACGTGAGAGCACCTGGCCGGTGGAGGAGATCAGGGGCTCGCCTTTTGCCCGAGAGGTCGGCATCGAAGAGGTCTCGGCCACGTCGAGGACGGTATCGATCGGGTGTTACAGGACAGTCAGGTCATGGGCAAATAGAACACACGCTCTGAGAACTCGGACGGTGAGCAAGAACGGCTGGACCACCTGGTTCAGTTGGTCAAGGCGAACCGGTGGGTCCAATTAGGACACACGCTGTTAGCTTGCGATTAAACCTACGCCCTACTCGCTG
>JAJYPU010000293.1 GCA_021795095.1 Actinomycetes bacterium
CGGACCCGCGCCGCGCGTCGCGTCCGACGACGACGCCGCGCGACTCATCGACCGGTCCCTCCACGAGCCACGCGGCGACGCCCTGGGTCGCGCGGCGCACGGTGTAGCGGTTCATGCCCGCCGGCCCGGCCATGACTGGTCCGCGTAGACCCGCCGTGCCGAAGGTGAGCGGCGCCGCGAAGCGGCGCTCCAATTCCTCGCGCGGGCCGTCGCGCACCAGCAGCTCCAGGGTCTCGCGGTCGGTCTCGTCGGGGTCGCCGGCGATCCAGTCGGTCACGCGCGCGATGAACTCGTCGCTCACAATGCGGGCACCAGTCGGGTGAGCAGGGACCCGAGGGCGGTCGCGCTCGCGAGGCCGGTTTCGAGGACCTCGAGGTGGTTGAGGTGCGCCGACGTGACGCCGGCGGCGAAGTTGGTGACGAGTCCGAGCCCGAGCACCTCGGCGCCCAGGTGGCGCGCGGCGATGGCCTCGAGGACGGTCGACATGCCCACCAGCGTCGCGCCCATCGTCGCGAGCATCGCGATCTCGGCGGGTGTCTCGTAGTGGGGCCCGCGCAGTCCCGCGTAGACGCCCTCGGTGAGCTCAGGAGCCACCGCGGCGGCGGCGCGGCGCAGGCGCGCGCTGTAGAGGTCCGTCAGGTCCACGAAACGCGACCCGTAGGGCTCGGGCGGCGCCTCGCCCTCGAGCGGCGAGGTCGCCGTCAGGTTGAGGTGGTCGCGGATCACCACGACCGACCCCGGCGCCACGCTCGGGTCGATCCCCCCGCAGGCGTTGGTGAGCACGACGCGACTGGCCCCCGCGGCGATGAGCGTGCGAACGGGGTGCACGACCTGGTCGACCCGGTGGCCCTCGTAGAGGTGCACCCGGCCCGAGACGAGCGCCACGCGCACGCCCTCGAAGTGGAGGCTGAGGATGCGTCCGCTGTGGCCGGCGACCGTCGGGGCGAGGAAGCCGGGCAGGTCGGTCGTCGCGACGTCGCTCGTTGGTTCGCCGAGGGCGACGGCGCCCTCGCGCCACCCCGAGCCGAGCACGATGGCGAGGTCGTAGCGGTCGAAGCCACTGCGCTCGCGCAGCTCGTAGGCGGCGCGCTCGGCGAGGGCGTAGGGCGTCGTCATCACTGACCGATCGTGTGCCACACCGTCGAGGTCTCGACGAAGGCGCGCAGCCGACGCAGGTCGAGGTCCCTCGCGCCCGGGCGCGGGCGCAGCACCCGCTTGATCGAGCCGGCGGCGAGCGACGCGAGAGTGCCCACGGCCTCGCCGGCGCCTTCGAGGTCCACGCCGTCGACGTCCTCGTGCGCACAGAGCACCGGGGCCAGCTCGTCGCGCCGGCCCGTGAGCACGTTGAGGGCCCCGCCGGGCAGGTCGGCGGTGGCGCTCATCTCGCCGAGCAGCACGGCCGGGGTCGGGCGCGTCTCGCTCGCGAGCGCGACGACGGCGTTGCCGGTGGCGAGCGGTGCGAGCACAGCGTCGACGAAGCCCTCGAAGGACGAGTCCAGCGGCGCGATCACCCCGACCACCCCGCAGGGCACCGGCAGGGAGAAGTTGAAGAAGGGACCCGCGACCGGGTTCGCCCCGCCGAGGACCTGGGCGACCTTGTCGGTCCACCCGGCGTACCAGACGATCCGGTCGATCCCGCGCGCGACCGCGTCAGCGGCCGCGGATGGGGCGACCCCCTCGGCGGCGGCGACGTGCTCGGCGAGCTCGGCGCGGCGGGCCTCGGCCATCTCGGCCAGCCGGTAGATGACCTGGCCACGGTTGTAGGCGGTCGTGGCCCACCACGAGCGCTGGGCGCCGCGCGCCGCGACCACGGCGTCGCGCAGGTCCTTTCGCGAGGCCTGGGCGACGTTGGCCCAGAACGCACCCGTCGCGTCGGTGACCTCGTAGCTGCGCCCGGACTCCGAGCGCACGAAGGCGCCCTTCACCACGAGCTTGTAGGTCTTTCGCACGTCGATCCGATCAGACATCGAGGTAGGCCTCCAGCCCGTGGCGGCCGCCCTCGCGACCGAATCCCGACTCACGCATCCCGCCGAAGGGGCTCGTCGGGTCGAAGCGGTTGTAGGTGTTGGCCCAGATGACCCCGGCGCGCAGGCGCTGGGCGACCCACAGGGTGCGACTCCCCTTCTCGCTCCAGACCCCGCAGGCGAGCCCGTAGGTGGTGTTGTTCGCCTTGGCGACGGCCTCCTCGGGCGTGCGGAAGGTGAGCACCGAGAGCACGGGACCGAAGATCTCCTCGCGCGCGATCCGGTGCGACTGGGCGACGTCGGTGAAGACCGTCGGGGCGAACCAGTAACCCTCACTGGGTAGTGCGCACGAGCTCGTGTGACGCGTTGCGCCCTCGGTCTCGCCCGCCACGGTGAGCTCCTCGATGCGCGCGAGCTGGGCGGCCGAGTTGATCGCGCCGACGTCGGTGTTCTTGTCAAGCGGGTCGCCCACGCGCAGCTGCTCCACGCGGCGAAGCACGCGGCGCACGACCTCGTCGGCGATGGACTCCTGGACGAGCAGCCGCGAGCCGGCACAGCACACGTGGCCCTGGTTGAAGAAGATGCCGTCGATCACGCCCTCGACCATCTCGTCGATCGGGGCGTCCTCGAAGACGATGTTGGCGCCCTTGCCCCCGAGCTCGAGGGTCAGGTGCGTGCCGCGTTCGCCGAGGCGCTGTTGGATGAGTCGACCGACCTCGGTCGAGCCGGTGAAGGCGATCTTGTCCACGCCGGGGTGGGCGACCAGCGCGGCTCCCGTCGCGCCGTCGCCGGTGACGATGTTCACCA
>JAJYPU010000294.1 GCA_021795095.1 Actinomycetes bacterium
AGCCGGCGTCATTCGACTTGGTGTCGATCGCCGGAGGCACGAGGGTCGCTGAGCTGGCCGCAGTCGCCCGCGAGTTCGGTGTCCGCCGAGTCGGGGTGGCCAGGCCGGAGGACTACATCGCCGCGCGCGAGATCCTGGGCGACGGGGTAGAGGTTCTCGTCGGTGGGGACGGACTCGGCGAGTTGGCGCGCGACGCCGACGTCGTCGTCAACGCCGTGGTGGGTTTCGCCGGACTGCCGGTCACGATCAACGCGCTCGAAGCCGGACGCACGCTCGCGCTCGCGAACAAGGAGTCCTTCATCGCGGCCGCGCCGCTGGTTGCGCGGGTCCGCGATACGCCGGGGGCGCTCGTGTTGCCGATCGACTCGGAGCACTGCGCGATTTATCAGTGTCTCGCCGACTCGACCCGGCCGGGCCACCCCGACGTGCGCCGGCTCCTGCTCACCGCGTCGGGCGGTCCGTTCCGCGGGTGGTCGCGCGAACGACTCGCGACCGTGACGCGCGCCGACGCCTTGAAGCACCCGACGTGGTCCATGGGACCCAAGATCACTATCGACTCATCGACCTTGATGAACAAGGGGCTCGAAGTCCTCGAGGCCTCGGCGCTCTTCGGGGTGGACGTGGAGCGGATCAACGTGGTGGTGCACCCGCAGTCGATCGTGCACTCGATGGTCGAATACGTCGACGGCTCGGTCATCGCCCAGCTCTCCCAGCCCGATATGCGCCTGCCCATCGCGTTCTGTCTCGGACGCCCCGTGCGCTTCGACCACGCGTGGGGTGCGATCGACTTCACCACTGCGCAGTCCTTGACCTTCGAGCCGCCGGACCTGACGGCTTTCCCCGCGATCCCGCTCGCCTACGCGGCTGCGCGACGCGGTGGTGCGGCTCCGGCCTGGCTCTCGGCGGCCAATGAGGTGGCCGTGGCTGCGTTCTTGCACGACGCGATCAGTTGGACCGATATCGTGCCGATTGTGGCAGCGGTGATGGACCAATACGATGACGTGCTCCTCGAGTCGGTCGAGGCGTTGGTCGCGCAGGACGCGGCGGCGCGTCGCCTAGCGGCAGACCTGATCACGAGGGACCGATGACCGCCCAACGGTGGGCGATCACCCGATTCCTCGTCGCTGTCGCCGCCGGTGCGGTGCTCTTGGACGTGTGGGCGGGGTGGGCGCTGCCCGTTGTCATCGTGGCCATCGTCGTGATGGTGATGGGGCACGAATTCGGCCACTTCATCACGGCCAAGCGCGCGGGACTGCTCGTGACGGACTTCTTCGTGGGCTTCGGACCGGTCGTGTGGTCGACCACCGTGGGCGAGACCCGCTACGGCGTTCGGCTCCTCCCGCTCGGCGGGTACGTGAAAGTACCCGGTATGACGTGGAGCGACACGGTGGAGCCGGCGATCGAAGCTCGAACGTATCGGGCCGCGTCCTATCCGCGCAAAGTGCTCTTCGCGTCGGCCGGTTCGCTGATGCACGTCGTGATGGCGCTACTGCTGGCGTGGGCTTCGTTGACGTTCGTCGGCTTGCCGTCGGCGAGCCACATCGGCATTGGCAGTTTCACTCACTTCGATGGCCAACGGCTCAACCCCGCGCAGGTCGCGGGACTACGAGTCGGCGACCAGGTCCTGTCCATCGACGGTGTATCGATCACCAACGTGAACCGCCTCGTGAATCTGGTCCATGACCATACGGGCCAACGGTTGCGGATCGTGGTCGAGCGTAACGGCACCAAGCACACGCTCTACGCCGTGCCCGAGGACGGGCGACACCTGCGCGTGGGTGGTCAGCGAGTCGCCACGGGACCAACGCCCGTCGGCTACCTCGGTGTCGGATTGAAGGATCTGATCGTGCACGAGTCGTGGCTCGGGGCAGTACCGGCGTCGTTCACCAAGGTTGTCTCAACCGTCGGACTCGCCGCCAAGGGCATCGTCCACGTGTTCTCGCCCGGCGAATTCGCCAGCCTCTTCCACCAGGTCACCAATCCCGCGGCTGCGTCGAACCCGACCGCCCAATTAAATCGTCCGCAATCGATCGTTGGTGTGGTGCGTCTCGCGGTGCAGAGTACCCAACTCGGTGTGGGGGTACTGCTCGAGATCTTGATGATCGTGAACATCTTCGTCGGACTCTTGAACATGGTGCCGATGCTGCCGCTGGATGGTGGCTACGTGCTGGTCGCCACGTACGAGCGCATTCGCAGCCGCCGGGGTCGCGCGTATCACGCGGATATCCAGCGCCTCTTGCCCCTCGTCTACGCGTTCTCACTGGTGCTGCTCGCGCTGTTCGCCGCGACCCTCTACTTGGACATCGTCCACCCGATTGTGAATCCCTTCCAATGATCGAATCGGTCGTCTCGCGGCGCGGCAGAATGGTGTTATGGACGTAACCGCTAGTTCCCTCACCCCGCGGCGTCGCACCCGTCAGATCGCCGTTGGATCGGTGAAGGTCGGTGGCGACGCGCCGATCTCGGTCCAATCCATGACCACGACCAAGACGGCCGACGTCGAGGGGACACTCGCCCAGATCTACGCGCTCGCCGCCGCCGGGGCCGACATCGTCCGCTGCACCTGTAACGAAGTAGCGGCCGCCGAGGGGCTCGTGCAGATCGTGCCTCGCTCGCCGGTGCCGATCGTGGCGGACATCCACTTCCACGTCGAGATGGCCCTCGCGGCCCTCGAGGCGGGGGTCCACGGACTGCGCCTTAACCCGGGGAACCTGCGCAAGCCCGAAGAGATCCGACTGGTCGCCAGTGAGGCCCGTGATCGTGGTGT
>JAJYPU010000047.1 GCA_021795095.1 Actinomycetes bacterium
AGGCGATCTGGGGATGCACCCCTTGTCGGTCTGCCCACTCACTCAAGTTCATTGCTTCGAAGTCTTGCGTAGCGGTGTCACATCTGGTGGCAACCCCCGTGCGCTGGCGCGCCCAGACCACCTGGTGGCTTGCCACGCCGCGGCTCGAGGATGGCGCGGTGCTTCGCCTCGCGCGCGGCGCCAGTCGTCTCGTCTCGGCGCTCGACGTTAGCGCCGTCGCCCCCGAGCGCGCCCGACTTGGTCGCTCGCTGGTCGCGGCGGCCGCCACCGGCGTCGCCGCGGGCACGAGCGAGCGAGCGGTGCGCGAGGCGGTCGCTCGGTTCTACGGCCTCAATGTCGCCGAGGTCGAGGCCGTCACGACGTCGGTCGTGTCCCGGGCGCTCGTCGAGACACCGGCGCCGCTGTCGTTGTCACGCCCCTCGACCTGGGGCGACGTCGTGCTCGCGGGCGACTATCTTCAGACGCCCTCGATCCAGGGCGCGCTCGTCAGTGGTCGGCGCGCCGCCGAGGTCGTGTTGCGCGGTGGCGGGTCAACACCTCTGAACTGAATCGCATTTCGAAACTGTGTTCGTCATTCGAACGAGGGGGTTGTGTTCGGGAGTGGCGTAGTCTCAGAGTGCCAGCGGGTGGACCGTGAGGATTTTTGAGGACGGACATGAACCAACGGGTGTCCCTGACCAAGTCGCACATCGTCGAGGTGGCGGCCCAGTTGGTACGTGAGGTGGGGGCTGCGGGGTTCCACATCACCGATCTCGCGAACCGGGCCGACGTCGGCGTGCCGACGATCTACTACCACTTCACGTCGCGCGAGCAGGTGATCGCTGAGGCCCAACTCGCCAACTACTTTGAGATGACCGTCGGTCTGCGCGACCACTTCTCCCGCGCGGTCACGGCGATCGCCGATCGCGACGAAGCGGCTTTCGCTGATGCCCTGCGCGCTGACCTCGAGCAGGCCTGGTCGCTCGGCGGATTCGGCGAGCAGGTTGGCATCATGAACCTACTGATCGACGTGTGGGCCGACGCGCGCACTCGCCAGGCCTTCAAGGACATGCTCGACGCGCAGTACGCGCGCTGGGTATCGGTGCTGAGTGACGCCAAGGAGCTCGGCTGGTTCGATGACACATATGACTCGGGCCTGCTCGTTGCGATTTTCTGGGCGGCCTCGATCGGCCAGGCCGTGATCCCGCGACGCTCGGGGCTCGACGTCGATGCCAGCGCCGTGAGCGACTTTTGCCTCGGTGTGCTGCGCGGCCACGCGCCGCGCTAGGCCACCGAGGGGTCGACGGTCAACTCATCCTCGGTCGCCTCGACGGCGACGTGGGGCACGATTCGGTCGAGCCAACGCGGCATCCACCAGTTGGCCCGTCCGATGAAGTGCATGAGGCTCGGCACGAGCACGGTGCGCAGGATGAAGGCGTCCATCAGCACCGCACCGCCGAGGCCCACGCCGAACTCGGCGATGACGCGCTGGCCCCCGAAGGCGAAGGAGAGGAAGACCGAGATCATGATCAACGCGGCCGCGGTGATCACGCGGCCGGTGTTGGCCTGGCCGCGCACGATGGCCTCCTCGTTGTCCCCGGTGTTGAGCCACTCTTCGTGCATGCGCGAGACGAGGAAGACCTGGTAGTCCATCGAGAGACCGAAGAGGATGGCGATCATGATGATCGGCAAGAACGACTCGACCGGTCCGGTGCCCGCGCCGATCAGGGTGCTGCCCCAACCCCACTGGAAGACCGCGACGACGAGCCCGAAGGAGGCCCCCGCGGCGAGCAGGTTCATCGCCGCGGCGACGAGCGGCACGAGCACGCTGCGGAAGGCCACCATCAGCAACAGACAGCCGAGCAGCACGATGACTCCTATGAAGAGCGGGATCTTGCTCCCGAGCACGGTCGCGAAGTCGGCGAAGACCGCGGTGAGCCCGCCCACGTAGATCGCGGTGTGCGTCGAGGCGGTCGCGCGCGGGATGTAGTCGTTGCGAAGCGTATCGATCAGCGTGTTGGTCGCCGTCGCCTGCGGACTCGACTTGGGCACGACGTAGATAACGCCGACGGTGCCGTGGTTCAGGATCGACAGCGGGGTCACCGCCGCGACGTCGGGCCGGTGGGGCAGGGAGGCGTCGAGGGCCTTCATGGCCGTGACGTCACGCGATGAGTGGAGGTCGCCCACCACGATGAGCGGACCGTTGAAGCCGGGGCCGAAGCCTTTGGCGAGCAGGTCGTAGGCCTGGCGCGTCGTCGACGAGGGCGGGTTCGACCCCTGGTCGGAGCTGCCGAGGTGCAAGGAGAAGTAGGGAGCGGCGACGACGGCGATGAGCGCGAGGGCGAGCAACGTGAGCACGCGTGGGTGGCGCGAGACGAAGTGCGCCCAGCGCTGCCAGGGGCCGGCGACGACTACCGGTTCGGGTCCGTGGGTCGCCAGCGCGCGTCGTTCGCGTCGCCCGAGGACGCGGTGCTTCTGGAAGGCGAGCAGCGACGGCAGCAGGGTGAGCGAGGCGAGCATCGTGATCGCGACGGTGATCGAGGCCGAGATCGCCACGCCGTTCAGGAACGACAGGCGCAGCACCAGCATGCCCGCGAGCGCGATCACCACGGTCGAGCCGGCGAAGAGCACCGCGCGGCCCGAGGTGTTGATCGCGGTGACGATCGCCTCTTCGACGCTGAGGCCGCGTTTGAGGCCCTGGCGCGCGCGTGTGACGATGAACAATGCGTAGTCGATGCCCACGCCGAGGCCGATCAGGGAGCCGAGGATCGGCGCGAAGTTGGCGATGTTGATGATGTGGCTGAGCAGCGTCGTCGTTGCCGAGGCGACACCGATCGCGAAGAGCGCCACGCCGAGCGGGAGCAGCATCGCGAGGAAGGAGCCGAAGGCGAAGAGCAGGATGAGTGCCGTCGCGATGAGCCCGAAGATCTCGCCGGGGCTGCCCGTGGGCGCGTCGAGCTGACCGAAGGCGTTGCCCCCGAACTGGACGTTGAGGCTCGACGAGCGGATCGAGGCGCCGGCGGTCTCGACGGCGCGGATGTCGGGGAGGGGGAGCCGGAAGGCCTGCTGGCTGAAGTTCACCACGGCGTAGGCGATGGTGCGCTGGCGGTTGATCTGCAAGGCGCCGGGACAGGGCGCCGACGTCGGACAGAACGGTGAGACCACGCTCGCCACCTCGGGCAGTCGGGCGACCTTGGCGAGCATCGCGTCGATCCGCGCGCGCTGCTGGTCGAGCGTGCCCGAGCGGGCCTGCAGGACGATCTGGTCGACATCGCCCGATTTGGCTGGGATCTTCGCGAGCAGCTCGACGGCGTGGGTCGAGTTCGTACCGGGCAGGCTGAAGGCGTTCGCGTAGGCCGAGCCCTCACTGTGGGCGAGGAGGTTGATGGCGACGATGAGCACAACCCATACGCTGAGGACGTACCACCGGCGACGCACCGTGAGGCGCGCGAGCGATTTCATGACTCTCCTCAACTCAAGCGGGGGAACAGCGATTATACAAGCGATACAGGGCAACGGGCGAGGGCCGGGCCGAGCGTGAGCGGGCCACGCCTCGAGCGATTCCTCGGTCACCACTACCCCCAGGTCGTGCCTAAGCCCGACGAGATGCGCCCCGGCGCACCCGCGCCCTGGGCGCACCTCGAGGCGAGTGCGCGTCGCTCGATCGACGTCGCGACGGTCGTCGAGCGTCTGGTCGAGCGGGGTCACTCCCTTACGGGCGGCCTGCCGCCACTCTCTGCGGAGCTGCTCGCGCTCGCGCGCGAGCCGGGACTCACGGTGCGCCCGAGCGCCGTGCTCGTGGCCCTGCTCGAGGTGCAGGGCGAGGCCCACGTCGTGCTGACACGCCGATCGCGGGCACTGCGACACCACGGCGGCGAGATCGCGCTGCCCGGCGGTCGTCGCGACGGCGACGAGGACGCGGTCGCGACGGCGCTACGCGAGGCGAACGAGGAGGTCGGCCTCGATCCGGCCCAGGTCTCGCCCATCGGGTGGTTGAGCCCGATCGCGTCGGTCGTCTCCAACTCGGCGATCTGGCCGGTGGTGGCGACGGTCGCCGGTCAGCCGCGGTGGCGGCCCCAACCCGGCGAGGTCGAGCGCGTCTTCAGCGTCGCGCTCGCCGACTTGCTCGCCGACGACGCCTTCGTCGAGGAGTGGTGGCGTCGCGCATCGCCGCGACCCGGGGCCGACGACGAGGGCTTCTTCCCGATCTACTTCTTCCGGGTACCCGAGGACCTGATCTGGGGCGCGACGGCGCGGGTCTTGGTCGAGCTGCTCTCGATCGTGACCGGCGTGGACCGGTGACGTCGTGGACCGACTCCGGTAGATTGGAGGGATCGAGAACCCCGGCGGCGGGGCGGTATCGGAGGACACCATGGCGGAAGTTGAGATCGGCATCTACAAATCGGCGCGACAGGCGTACGGTTTTGACGACATCGCCATCGTGCCCTCGCGGCGCACGCGTGACCCCGAGGACGTCGACATCTCCTGGCAGATCGACGCCTACAAGTTCGAGTTGCCGATGCTCGGCTCGGCGATGGACGGCGCGGTCTCGCCCGCTACGGCCATCGAGATCGGTCGGCTGGGTGGACTGGGCGTCTTGAACCTCGAGGGCCTCTGGACCCGCTACGAGGACCCGATGCCGCTCTTCGAGGAGATCCGCGAGCTCGACGACGACAAGGCCACCGCGCGCATGCAGCAGATGTACCTAGAGCCCATCAAGCTCGAGCTCGTCGCCGAGCGGATCCGCGAGATGAAGCAAGCGGGCATCGTCACCTCGGCCTCCGTGACGCCCCAGCGCACCGACTGGATGTCTAAGACCATCACCGACTCGGGCCTCGACATCCTCGTGATCCAAGGCACCGTCGTGTCGGCCGAGCACGTCTCACGCACCGCTGAGCCGCTCAACCTGAAGAAGTTCATCCGCGAGTTCGAGATCCCCGTCATCGTCGGCGGCTGCGCGAGCTACCAGGCGGCGCTGCACCTCATGCGCACCGGCGCCGCAGGCGTGCTGGTCGGCGTCGGACCGGGCAACGCGTGCACCTCGCGCGCCGTGCTCGGCATCGGCGTCCCCCAGGCGACGGCCATCGCCGACGTCGCGGGCGCGCGCATGCGCCACCTCGACGAGACCGGCGTCTACGTCCACGTCATCGCCGACGGCGGCATGAGTAAGGGTGGCGACATCGCCAAGGCCATCGCCTGTGGCGCCGACGCCGTCATGATCGGCTCACCGCTGTCCAGCGCCGTCGAGGCGCCGGCGCGGGGCTTCCACTGGGGCATGGCCACCTTCCACCCGACGCTGCCGCGCGGGACGCGGGTGCGCACCCAGGTGCGCGGCACCCTGTCTGAGATCCTGCTCGGACCCGCCCACGAGAACGACGGGCGACTCAATCTCTTCGGGGCGCTTCGCACGTCGATGGCGACCTGCGGGTACGAGACCTTGAAGGAGTTCCAGAAGGCCGAGGTCATGCTCGCGCCGTCCCTGCAGACCGAGGGCAAGTCGCTCCAGCGGGCCCAGGGCGTGGGCATGGGACATTGACCAGTGTCCTCGTCGTCGACTTCGGTGCCCAGTACGCGCAACTGATCGCGCGGCGCGTGCGCGAGGCGCACGTGTACTCCGAGATCGTGCCGTCCTCGATCGGCGCGCACGAGGTCCGCGCGAAGGCGCCCGCGGCGATCATCCTGTCGGGCGGACCCAAGTCGGTCTACGAGACCCCAGCGCCGAGCCTCGACCCGGCCATCTACGACCTCGGCGTGCCGATCCTCGGCATCTGCTACGGGGCCCAGCTCATGGCCCAGCAGCTCGGTGGCGAGGTCGGCCACACGGGCTCGGGTGAGTACGGCCGCACCGAGTTGACCCGGCTCGGCGCCTCGTCGCTGCTCGAGGCCTGGCCCGAGACGGGCACGTGCTGGATGAGTCACGGCGACGCCATCACGCGTGCGCCGGGCGGCTTCTCGGTCACGGCCTCGACGCCCGGCGCGCCCGTCGCGGTGATGGAGGACGACCACGCGCGGCGCTACGCGGTGCAGTTCCACCCCGAGGTCCTGCACACCGACCGCGGCCAGGAGCTCATCGCGCACTTCCTGCACGACCTCGCGGGGATCGCTCCGACGTGGACCAACACCTCGATCATCGATGAGCAGGTCGGCGAGATCCGCGCGCGCGTCGGTGACGCGAAGGTGCTCTGCGCGCTCTCGGGCGGCGTCGACTCGGCCGTCGCCGCGGCGCTCGTGATCCGCGCGATCGGGAGCCAGTTGACGTGCGTCTTCGTTGACACCGGCCTCATGCGCCTCGGCGAGGGCGAGCAGATCGAGTCGACCTTCACCGAGCAGTTCGGCGTCGAGCTCATCCACGTGAAGGCCCAGGACCGCTTCTTTGACGCGCTCGCCGGGGTCACCGACCCCGAGGCGAAGCGCAAGATCATCGGTGAGCTCTTCATCCGCGAGTTCGAGGCCGTCGCGCGTGACCTCGGCAAGGGCGACGACGGGCCGAAGTTCCTCGTTCAGGGGACGCTCTACCCCGACGTCATCGAGTCCGGCTCGGGCCACGCCGCCACGATCAAGAGCCACCACAACGTCGGCGGACTGCCGGCCGACCTCTCCTTCACCCTCATCGAGCCCTTGCGCAAGCTCTTCAAGGACGAGGTGCGCCACGTCGGCGAGGAGTTGGGCCTGCCCGAGGGTATCGTCTGGCGCCAGCCGTTCCCGGGCCCGGGGCTCGGCGTGCGCATCGTCGGCGAGGTCACCCGCGAGCGCGCCGAGATCCTGCGCCGCGCCGACGCGGTTGTTGTCGACGAGATCCGACGCGCCGGGCTCTACCGCGAGCTCTGGCAGAGCTTCGCCGTGCTGCCGGCGGTTCGCACCGTCGGCGTGATGGGCGACGGGCGCACCTACGCCTACCCGATCGTGATCCGCGCGGTCACCAGCGACGACGCCATGACCGCCGACTGGGCCCGCCTGCCCTATGACCTCGTAGAGCGGATCGCCAACCGGCTGATCCGCGAGGTCGAGGGCGTGAACCGCGTGGCCCTCGACGTGACGAGCAAGCCGCCGGGCACCATCGAGTGGGAGTGACGCGGTACTTCTCGGACGAGTCGCTCTTTCACGAGCCGGTGTCTCCTGACCCCGACGCGCTGCTCGCGGACCTGACCGAACCACAGCGCGCCGCCGTTACCCAACGTGGCGGACCGCTGCTCGTGGTGGCCGGGGCTGGGTCGGGCAAGACACGTGTGCTCACGCGGCGAATCGCGCACCTGCTCGCGACCGGCGACGCGCGACCCCACGAGGTGATGGCCATCACCTTCACGAACAAGGCGGCCGACGAGATGCGCCGTCGTGTCGTGGACCTCGTCGGTGAGGCGGCGACGCGCATGTGGGTCTCGACCTTTCACTCGGCCTGTCTGCGGATACTTCGCAGCCACGCCGACGTGCTCGGCTACGAGCGGGGCTTCTCGATCTACGACGCCGGCGACGCGCGCTCGGCCGTCGAGATCATCATGAAGGAGCTCAACCTCGATCCCAAGCGCCTGCCGCCGCGCAGCGTCTCCTCGGCGATCTCGGCGGCGAAGAACGAGTCGGTCAATGCGTTGCGCTACGCCGATCGCTACGGGGACGACCCCTTCCACCGCCGCGTCGCCGAGATCTTCGCGCAGTACGAGAGGCGCCTGCACCTGGCCAACGCGATGGACTTCGACGACCTGCTCGTCAACGCCCTCGAGGTGCTGGTGCGCGACGACGCGGTGCGCGCGAGCTACCAGGACCGGTTCCGCTACCTGCTCGTCGATGAGTTCCAGGACACCAACGGCGTGCAGAACGAGCTCGTGTTG
This sequence comes from Actinomycetes bacterium, assembly GCA_021795095.1. The sequence goes on from JAJYPU010000047.1 coordinate 7,803, forward strand.
CTGCTCAGCGAGCAACACCGCAACCTGTGCGTGGTCGGCGACGCCGACCAGTCGATCTACCGGTTCCGCGCCGCTGACGTGCGCAACATCCTGCTCTTCGAGGAGCGGTTCCCCGACGCCGACGTGATCGTGCTCGAGCAGAACTTCCGCTCCACCCAGACGATCCTCGACGCGGCCAACGCCGTGATCGCAAAGAACCCCGGGCGGCGCGCGAAGCACCTCTTTACCGAGGGTGACCAGGGCAGCAAGATTCGCCTCTACCGGGCCGGGGACGAGTACGAGGAGGGACGCTACCTCGCGAGTGAGCTGCGCCGGCTGCGCGCCGAGCACCACCTCGAGTGGCAGGACATGGCGGTCTTCTACCGCACCAACGCCCAGAGCCGCGTGCTCGAAGAGGAGTTCCTCCACGCCGGGGTGCCCTACCGGGTTATAGCCGGCCTGCCGTTCTACAACCGCAAAGAGGTCAAGACCGCCCTCGCCTACGCGCGGCTCGTGGTGAACCCGCGCGACGAGGCCTCCGCGCGACGGGTGATCAACGAGCCCAAGCGCGGAGTGGGCGACGCCGCCCAGGCCAAGCTCGGCGCCTACGCGGCCGAGCACGGACTCTCTTTCGCCGAGGCGCCGTGGTACGCGGCGAACGCAGGACTGAGCGGACGGGCCCTCGCGGGCGCGACGCGCTTTGCGACGGCCCTGGACATGTTGCGCGCGCGCTTGGGCGAGCTCACCCCGCGCGAGCTGATCGACGCCATCGTCGACGAGACCGGTCTCGGCGACGCGCTGCGCGAGGGGCCGCCCGACGAGGCGGCCAGCCGACTGGAGAACCTCGGCGAGTTGGCCTCGGCGGCCGCGCAGTACGAAACGGTGCTCGACTTCGTCGAACGCGTGGCGCTCGTCGCGGACTCGGACCAGCTCGACCAGGGCGCCGGCGCGGTCTCGCTGATGACACTGCACGTCGCCAAGGGACTCGAGTTCCCCGTCGTCGCGATCACGGGCCTCGAGGAGACGATCTTCCCGCACCGCCGAGCCCTCGCCGACGAGGACGAGCTCGAAGAGGAGCGTCGGCTCTGCTACGTGGGGATCACGCGCGCGATGTCCCACCTCGTGCTCACCCACGCCTGGAGTCGTACCCAGTGGGGCCAGCGCACCGACGCGCTGCCCAGCCGGTTCCTCACCGAGATCCCGCCCGCCCTCGTGCACGACGTGTCGCGCACGACGCCGCTGCGACGCCGTGAGGTCGAGTACGAGGAGGGCTTCGTCGGACGCCAGAGCGAGTTCGCCGCCGGTCGGGCCATCGGGTCGGGCACGGCCCCACCGGTGCGCTCCACGGGCGCAGAGACCCTCGGACTGGTGGCGGGCGAGCGGGTCGTGCACGACCGCTACGGCGCGGGCACCGTGGTGCGCGTCGAGGGCGAGGGCCCGCGCGCGCGCGCGACGGTCTCCTTCGTCGAGCACGGCACCAAGCAGCTGGTGCTCGCGATGACGCCGCTTCGCCGTGCGGAGTCCTGATCGTGTGTCGTTTCTAAAACGTCCTTAAGAAACCCTGCGACGCCGAATGGAGTTCAGCCCCACCGTGGAAGAATGGAACCTCATGGATTCCGCCCGCCCCGTCTACCGGCCGCCTTCGGCGCCGCGGAGTCACCGACTGCCCCAGCGGATCTACTGGCGTCGTCGCGTGATCGTCGCACTCGCGACGGTGACCTTCGTGGTCGTGGCCTACCTCGGCGGCACGCTCGCGATGGCGCTGCGCAACCCGACCTACGGCGTGAGCTACATGGCGCGCGGGGCCGAGTGGGGCCGTCAGCACGGCCTCGGGCCCTTCGTGACCTGGGTCGAGACCGAGTACTACAAGCTCAACCCGGCCAAGGTCGGCGGCAAGCCGCCGGCGAAGTCCTTCGGCTCCGGAGTCACCGCCGTGAAGGTGCCGAGCGCCGGCCACCTGCCCGAGCCGCCGCGCGTGATCAGTCCCGCGGCCAACCCACTGCCCGGCGAGGGCGTCTGGCACGTGGCGGGGCGCACCGACAACGGCGTGCCCACGGTCTATGAGGCCTTCATCCGTCCCGACGCGGTTCACACCAGCTACGTCGTGGGCATCGCGTGGATGGACCCGACGCTGCTGCGCGCCCAGCTCTACTCGGGCTCGTTCATCCCCGGGGGCAACTACCACTTCATCTACTCCGCGCCGATCACCCCCTTCGCGAGCCGCTCGCTCGTCGCGGCCTTCAACGCGGGCTTTCGGATGCAGGACGCCAACGGCGGCTACTACACCCAGGGCCAGATGATCCTGCCGCTGCGCAAGGGTGCGGCGTCGGTCGTGATCTACAAGGACGGCACGATGACCGTCGGGGCGTGGGGTTCGCCGGGGTTCACGATGAACAACCAGGTCGAATCGGTGCGCCAGAACCTCAATTTGCTCGTCATCAACGGCCGCCCGGCCCCGGACCTGTCGAACCCCGCGCTGTGGGGCGCGACCCTCGGGGGGACCTTCAACGTCTGGCGCTCGGGGCTCGGGGTCACCAAGGACGGTGCGATCGTCTACGTCGGCGGCCCGGCGCTATCGATCACCGACCTCGCCAACGTGCTGGTGCGCGCCGGGGCGGTCACCGGTATGCAGCTCGACATCAACACCGACTGGGTCCAGTACTCGACCTTCACCGGGGCACCGAATGCCGTCATCACCGGGGCAAACGGCACCAGCCTGCTGAGCTCGATGAACGGACCACCGTCGCGGTACTTCGCAACGTGGTGGAACCGCGACTTCTTCACGATGTCGCTGCGAAACGTGCCCAAGACCACCGGTCTGCTCGCACCCACCTCATCGCACGGGTAGCCCTCGGGTAGCCCCCGTCGAACCTGTCAGACTTGGTTCGTGCGGACCAAGATGCTCGTGGCCGTCGTCGTCGGTCTGGCTGCGCTCATGATCGCCGCGGCGCTCTGGCTCTCGAGTGACGCCCCGAGCGCCCCGGCCGCGCCGCGGTTGGTGGAGACTTTCCGCGTCCCGACCTGTCGCCCGGGCACGACGGGCGCCGAGGGCTGCGCGGAGCGCCGTGTGCTCGCCCTTGACGCCACGATCAACCGGTTGCGTGACGAGATCATCTCGGCTGCACCATTCGTGGCGCGCGACTTCATCGCCGGCGAGCGCGCCTGGTACGCGGCGCGCGAGCGACGCTGTCGCGGCCTCGCCACGGGCGCCGTCGAGAACCTCGCGCGCTCGGCGTGCCTGATCAACGCGGACCGGCTGCACGTGAGCGTGCTCGTCGAGCGGCTCGACGACGCGACGAGCTAGCGGTCGGCGACCTTGCGCCAGATGGGACCGGGCAGGTGTCGCAGCACGAAGAAGACGTAACGCAGGATCGGCGGGCTCCAGATCACCCGCGTCGAGCCCGCGAGCCCGCGCACGACGTTCTCGGCGACCTCGTTCACGCCGGTGGTGAAGGGGATCTCGGGCTCGCCGGTGGTCATCTTGGACCGCACGAAGCCCGGGCGCAAGATCTGCAGGGTGACGCCGGTGCCCTCGAGGGAGTCGGCGAGTCCGTCGCTGAGTCGGTCGAGACCGGCCTTGGCGCCCGAGTAGAGATACGAGCTGCGCCGCACGCGGATCGCGGCCACCGAGCTCATCACGAGGATCCGACCGTGGCCCTGGGCGACGAGGCGCCGACGTACCTCGGTGAGCGCCGCGACCGGCCAGGTGTAATTCACGGTCGCCATGGTCGCGGCCATCGTCGCGTCGTCCTCGTACTCGAGCTGCTTGCCGAGCAGCCCGACGGCCTCGATCACGAGGTCAACGGGCTCACCCATCGCCGCAAAACAGTCCGACACGGCCCGGGCCGCGTCGAGGGGCTCGGTGGCATCAAAGAGCACCGTGTGGGTCGTCGTCGCGCCATAGTCGCGGGCCTCGGCCGCGGCCACCTCGAGTAGGGCCTGATCACGCCCCGCGAGCACCACGTGGTGGGCGCGTGCCGAGCAGAGCTTTTTTACCACCGCGCGCGCGATGTCCGAGGTGCCGCCGAGCACGACGATGGTCTGGGGTTGGCCGAAGGCGTTCTCCATGGGTGGTCATCCTTCTCTGAGCCGCAGCCGACGAGCGAGGTCGCTCGTGAGGTGGCGCTCCGGGTCGATGGTATCGGCCAGGGCGGCGAACTCGCCCAGTCGGGGGTACATCGCGCGCACGTGTTGCGGCGAGAGGCGCGAATCCTTAGCGAGATAGACCCGGCCCCGCGCGGCGATGACGAGCTCGTC
>JAJYPU010000295.1 GCA_021795095.1 Actinomycetes bacterium
GCAAGAGGCCGTCGATGACCCAAAACACACCGAACCCCACGCGAAGGTGCGCTCTCGAACGAGGTTCATTGAGACCGAGGTTCGACAGGTTGAACCGAGCGATCCCGCCGAGCACCGCGGCGGCGATGAGGATCACTACGGCCACGACGCCGATCCAGATGGTCATGGTGACCAGACTCGTGTGTCGAAACAGTGCAACGACAAAGGGGTTCGTCAGATCAATCGAACGCTGACTCATTCCCGGCATGTCGAACCGACCAATCGATCAACCGAGTTCGTCGACGCACGCGGCGAGTACACCGTTCACGAATGACGGCGAGTCCTCCGTCGAGAACGTACGGGCCAGTTCAACGGCCTCGTTGAGCACGACTGCCGTCGGCGGCGGATCAGCGAGCAGGAGCTCGGCAATCGCCAGCACCATGACCAATCGATCGACCAGCGCCAAGCGTTCGATCGTCCAGTCGACCAAATTGTTCCCAATGAGCGCGAGAGCGCGCGCTTCGTTGAGCTCGGCGGACTCCACCAGCGTCACGGTGTAGGGGTCGGGAGTCAGCGTTAACCGTGGCAGGATCTCTCGGGTCGAGCGACCCTTCATTGTCGCCTCGTAGAGGATCTCGAGCGCTCGCTCTCGGGCTCGATGTCGCTGACTACCGAGGTCGTCCACTAGGCGCGGGTGATGTAGTCGCCGGTGCGGGTGTCAACTTTGATGACCTCACCCGGGCCTACGAAGAGCGGGACTTGCACCACGTAGCCGGTCTCGAGTGTCGCCGGCTTGCGTGCCCCTGACACCCGGTCGCCCTGGATTCCCGGTTCGGTCTCGGCGATCGTCAACTCGACCGATGCCGGTAGCTCGATGCCGATGATCTCGTCGTCGTGCAGTACCAGCATGGCCTTGCCGGTCTCGACGAGGAAGTTCGCCGCGTCGCCCAAACTCTTGGAGGACACGGGGACCTGGTCGTAGGTCGACTGATCCATGAAGACGTAGTCGTCCCCGTCGCGGTAGAGGTACTGCATGTCGCGTTTGTCGATGATGGCCTGTTCGAGGCGCTCGTCGCCGCGGTACGTACGTTCGATCACGGCGCCGGAACGGGCATTGCGCAGCTTGGTACGCACGAAGGCGCCGCCCTTGCCGGGCTTGACGTGCTGGAACTCGACGACGGTAAAGAGTCCGTCTTCGACCTTGAGGGTGATGCCGTTCTTGATGTCGTTGCTAGAGATGGCGGCCATGAGCCTGAACCTTTCGGGGAAGTTGCGCGCCACAGTCTAGGCAACGCTTGCACGCCCGCGGCGCGTCAGGTCTCGAGCAGCTCCGCTACGGCCACCAGCGCGAGGTCGTAACTGAGCCCGCCGAAGCCCGCAATCGTCCCGTTGACAACGCCGGCCAGGGTGCTGACGTGGCGAAATGGCTCTCGGGCGGCGGGATTGGATAGGTGGACCTCGACCTTCACCCCGGGAAAGATGGCCAACGCGTCGGTGAGCGCCCACGACGTATGGCTCAACGCCCCCGCGTTGATCACGATGGCGGCCGAACGACCACGCGCCCCGTGGACCGCCTCGATAAGGTCACCCTCGAAGTTCGACTGGACGTGCCGGACGCTAAGCGCAAAACGCTGGGCCGCGATGCGCACACGCTCGACGTGCTCTTCGAGTGTCGTCGATCCGTACACCGAGACATCGCGCACCCCGAGTTGGTCGAGGTTCGGTCCCGACAGCAACAGCAATTCCCGAGTCGCGCCGCTTCGGTCCTCGACCACCGTCACCATCCCTCGAGTCTGGGCACCGTCGGTCCCGACAACAGTCGCGGACACCCGGTGGTCATCGGCGTCACACTATCGCCGCTTGCGAACGGCATCAAGCCTCCAGCCGGAAGCGATCGATGGTCCGTGCGACCACGTCGACCGCTACGCCCGGCACCACCTCGAATCCCGCGGGTCCATCGAGCACGAACGTCAGATCGTGATGCGCCTTCTTGTCACGCTGCATGACCTCGATGAGTCGTTCGCTCGTCATCGCGTTCGGTAGCGATCTCGGCAGCCCGAATGCGTCGAGCACGGCGTCGTGGACGAGGACCGAGTCGTCGCCGGTTCGCCCGAGTTCGCGGGCCAACCGGGCGGCAAACGCGAGCCCGATCGCGACCGCCTCACCGTGGCGCAGCTCGTCGGGGTCACGAGACAAGGCGAGGAGTTCGACGGCGTGTCCGAGCGTGTGACCGTAGTTGAGCAGGGCGCGGCGCCCCTGCTCGCGCTCGTCGTCGGACACGATGGCGGATTTCAGTCCCACGCACAACGCGACCAGGTCCTCGCGCGTGGCGGCGGCGATCTCCTCGACATCGCGTCGCTCGAGGAGCCAGCACTTGGCTACCTCACCGCGACCGCTTCCCCACTCGCGCTCGGGCAACGTGTCAAGGACTTCGGTATCGCAAAGCACGCCGAGTGGCTGATGAAAGGCGCCGACCAGGTTCTTGCCGACCGTGAGGTTGACGCCGGTCTTGCCCCCGATTGCCGCATCCACCTGCCCGACCAGGGACGTCGGGACCTGAATCACACCGACGCCGCGCAGGTAGACCGCCGCGGCGAAGCCGGCGAGATCCGTCACCGCACCCCCGCCGACGCCCACCACCACGTCGTCGCGTGACAGTCCCAACGAGACGAAACGCTCGCAGAGGTACTCCACCGCCGCCAACGTCTTGGCGGTCTCCCCGTCGGGGACCACGACCACGTGCTGCTCAAGTCCAGTGTCCAGGTCGAACCAGGACCGGTC
>JAJYPU010000296.1 GCA_021795095.1 Actinomycetes bacterium
GACGCCGCGCAAGGTGTCGGCGACCTCACCGAGCGTGGCCATCGCCGCCAACGCGGTCTTCATCGGGTACAGCACGTTGCTCGAACCGCGTGCGGCTCGCTCGAGGTCCTCGAGGGCGACGCGAACGGCGTCGGCGTCGCGGTCGCGCTTCACGCGCCGTACCCGCTCCACCTGGCTACGCTGCTGGGCCTCGTCAACGGGGAACACGTCGTTGGCCGCCTCATCGTGGTCGGCGAAGCGGTTGACCCCGACCACGACCTTCTCGCCGCGATCGACCCGTCGGGCGAAGTCGTAGGCGGCGGACTCGATCTCCTCTTGCATGTAGCGCGCTTCGATGGCGGCCACCGCGCCACCCATCTCATCGATGGTCGCGATGTACTGGCGCGCGAGTCGCTCCACCTCGTTGGTCATCGACTCGACGAAGTAGGACCCGGCGAGCGGGTCAACGGTATCGGCGATGCCCGACTCGTAGCCGACGATCTGCTGGGTGCGCAGGGCGAGCTTCGCCGCGCGCTCCGTCGGGAGCCCGAGTGCCTCGTCGAACCCGTTGGTGTGCAGGCTCTGGGTCCCACCGAGGGCCGCGGCCAGTGCCTGGAGGGTCACGCGCACGATGTTGTTCTCGGGCTGTTGCGCGGTCAGCGTCGAGCCTCCCGTCTGGGTGTGGAAGCGGAGCATCAGCGACTTCGGGTCACGGGCGCCAAAGCGGTCGCGCATGACCGAGGACCAGATGCGACGGGCCGCGCGGTACTTGGCCACCTCCTCGAAGAGGTTGTTGTGGGCGTTGAAGAAGAAACTCAACCTCGGCGCGAAGTCGTCGAGCGCGAGGCCCGCCGCTAGGGCGGCCTCGACGTAGGCAATCCCGTTGGCGAGGGTGAACGCCACCTCCTGGACGGCGGTGGAGCCGGCCTCGCGGATGTGGTAGCCCGAGATCGAGATGGTGTTCCAGTTGGGCATCTCACGCGCACAGTAGGCGAACGTGTCGACGATCAGGCGCATCGATTGACGAGGGGGGTAGATGTACGTCCCACGCGCAACGTACTCCTTCAAGATGTCGTTCTGGATCGTGCCGCGTAACTGATCGCCGCGCACTCCTTGCTCCTCGCCGACCAGCTGGTAGAGCAGCAGGAGCGTCGAGGCCGTCGAGTTGATCGTCATCGACGTGGTGACCTTGTCAAGGGGCAGGTCCGCCAGGAGCAGGCGCATGTCCTCCAGCGAGGAGATCGCCACGCCCACCTTGCCCACCTCGCCTTCGGCGCGCACGTGATCGGCGTCGAAGCCCATCTGCGTGGGCAGGTCGAAGGCGCACGACAGGCCGGTCTGTCCCGCGCCGAGGAGGAACTTGAAGCGCTCGTTAGTGGCCTCGGCCGTGCCGAATCCCGCGTACTGACGCATCGTCCATAGGCGGCCGCGGTACATGGTCGGGTGGACCCCACGGGTGTAGGGGAAATCACCCGGTTCCCCGAGCTCCTTCACCGGGTCGAAGCCCGCCACGTCGGTTACCCCGTACACGGGGCGTACTTCAATCCCAGAATCGGTCACTCGAGGGTCATCGCTCACGATTCGTAGAATAGACGGTGGGTTTCACGAGTCTGAATCGGTGACGCGACCATCGGCCATCGGCCAGAATGGACTGGTGTACTGCCCCAGTTGTGGAAGCGAATCGAACGGACCATTCTGTCCCGTCTGCGGGTCGGCGATCGATGATCCCGTCCGCGTCGCGCGTTCGCACGGTGAGCTCAGCGGCTGGTGGCGACGTGTCGGGGCGACCGTCACCGACAATCTCATCTTGTTGGTCCCCACAACCGTGGTGCTCTGGTTGGTGAGCATGGTGGCGGGCTCGCTCATCGGCGTGCTCGCCGGCTTCGCCGTCCAGGGCGCCTACCTCGTCACCATGCTCGTCTCGCCCCGGGGCCAGACGTTCGGCAATCGAATCGTCGCGACGAGGGTTTGTGACCTCGCCACCGGGGGGACCATCACCCGTCGTCAAGCCCTCTGGCGGTGGGGATTCGTCGCCGCCTACAGCGTGATCACGCTGCTCAACAACCCGATTGCGTCCTCCATCGTGATGATGATCGCCGTCGTCGACGTGCTCTTCCCACTCGCGAACCCCCTCAAGCAGACGTTGCACGACCGCGTCGCTGGAACCCTCGTCGTCAGACAGCACATCTGACCGACGGCGGCCGCGTACGGACGTCGTCGACGGCCACGTCTAAGCGGCACCGACCGCGACGTGGGGCATGCAGAGGTCGTCGTACTCAGCGATGATGATCGGACCCGCGTCTTCGCCGCACGCCGGGCACGAGGGGTCACGACGAACCTTGAACGTGCGGAAACTCTCGTCCATCGAGTCATAGGTGAGTAGCCGACCGACTAAGGGCTCTCCGAGTTCGAGCAACAACTTGATCGTCTCGATCGCCTGAATCGAACCGATGATGCCGGGCAACACACCAAGCACGCCCGCCTCTGCGCAGCTCGGAGCGAGCTCGGCCGGCGGCGGCTCGGGGATCATGCACCGATAGCAGGGGCCGACGTAGGGGTGGAAGATCGTGACCTGACCCTCGAAGCGGAAGATCGAGCCGTGCACCACCGGGATTCTCTTCACGAGCGCCGCGTCATTGACGAGGTAGCGCGTGGGGAAGTTGTCGGTCCCGTCGACGATGACGTCGTACCCGTCGATGATGTCGAGCACGTTGTCGGCGCCCAGGCGCACGTCGTAGGTCCTCACGTTCAAATCGGGGTTGATCGCCGTGAGCGTTTG
>JAJYPU010000297.1 GCA_021795095.1 Actinomycetes bacterium
GTGCCCTCGAGCCACCGGTACGCTCGAGGTCATGCCCTCGACGATGACGCCGCCGAGTCTCGTACTGGTGCGCCACGGGGAGACCACCTGGAACCACGACCACCTCGTCCAGGGCCACCGTGACGACGCGCAACTCACCGAGCGCGGCGTCGCCCAGGCCCACGAGGCGGCGTCGTCCCTTCGCACGTACGACCTCGACGTCATCGTCTCGAGCGACTTGCGCCGTGCAAAGCACACCGCGAACATCATCGCGAGCGGACGCGGGCTTGAGGTCGTGACGACGCCGACTCTTCGCGAGCGCGCCTACGGTGCCTACGAGGGTGGGCTCTTCGCGGACCTCCCGGTGTCGGTCGCCGGCTTCGACGGCGAGGTGGTGATCGACGCCGACGCGCGACCACCGGGTGGCGAATCGCTCAACGACCTCTACCAGCGCGCCTCGAGTTGGCTCGTCCAACTTCGTCTCGACTTCGCTGGCGCACGAGTGCTCGTGGTCACCCACGGCGGGACGCTGCGGGCCATCCGCGCGGCCCACGCGGCGACCCCGATCGCCACGACGTCGTGGTACCCAGTGGACAACGCCAGCGTGTGGACAACCGACGTCCACGGCGACCCGCTTCGTTGAATCGCGGCTCGTCGTCCGCCCCGGCAGGTGGCGGACGACGAGCCGCCGAGTCCAGCGCGCTGATCCGATCGGGCGATGTGGCGATGCATGACCCGTCGGATAGGTCAGTACATCATGCGCGGATCGGCGTAGTGCTTGAACTCGATCAGGTTCGCCGAGGGGTCCTCGACGACGAAGGTCCGATGGACCTCGACGCGCCCCTCGAAGCGCACGCTCATCGGCGCGAAGAAGGGGACGTCACGTTGTTGGCAGAGCCGGTGCAGCCGCTCGAAGTCACCGCCCTTGCGAAACGTCACGCCGAAGTGCCGCGGGTAGAGCGAGCGAGCGGAATCGGCCGGCTCGGGCGCGGCCGCACTGTGGTGACACACGAGCTGGTCGCCAAAGAAGTCGAGCGTAATGCGGTCGTCGTAACGGCGCGCCAGTTTGCACCCGAGCGACGTGACGTAGAACGCGACGGCCGCGTCGAGGTCGTGGGCGGAAATCGCCAAGTGAAAGACGTCGCGGCTCTCTCTCACCGTCGCTCCTGGTAGGACCGTTCGATGTCAGACTCGAAGGACAGGAGCGTCTCGCTGCGCAGCCCGAGTCGCACCGTCTCGAGGCCGATGATGTCGGTCGTGGCGACGTTGCCCAGGTTGACGTTGGGACTAATCCGGGTGACGAAGTAACTCTGCAACTCGAGGTTGGGCGCCTCGAACAACAACCGGTCCACGCTGATCGGGCTCGCGAGGATCTCCTCGATCAACCCGAAGCGCAACTCCCCGTTGGGTCGACAGATCCCGCCCTGGCCGCTCTCGCGGGTCTCTAAGGTCACGAGCACGGCCCCGGCGTCGAGGTCCGCCCCGATGTAGCCGATCCACTTGTGCGGCGCCATGTTCTCGGACTTCACCTGATCCTTGGAACCAACCTCGGAGATGACCGAGAAGTCCTTGGCCAGCTCAGCGACGTAGTCGGCCTTGGCGGCGTCGTCGAGGTCGATGGTGCCGTTAGAGACCTCGACGAAGGTGCACCCGTAGGAGCGGCACATGGTGCGGAACTCGTCGAAGCGGTTCTGGAGGACGTACTTCTCGAACAGTGTGCCGCCGAAATAGAAGTCCACGCCCTCACTGCGCAAGACGGCAATCTTGTCGCGGACATTACGGTCGACGACCGACGTGCCCCACCCGAACTTCACGAAGTCGAGGTAGTCACTTGCGGCCGCGACGACGTCGGCGAAGTAGTGAAGCGGCAACCCTTTGTCGATCGCCATGGTGAGTCCGAACTCACGGGGTTTACTGGACCGTTCTGGTAACGCTAGGTACTCTCGACTCACGGGACTCGCCGCCCTATCCACCCGTTCAATCAATGTCCATCACCGACCATCAGGTAAAACTCACCGTATCGACGTTGCCGGGGAGTTCCCTGGGCAATGGGTGAGAATTACCTGTGAATCGGCAGTAGTTCTCTTGACCAGGAAACTTCCCGCCCAATGTCGCTGCGGCGGATGGTGACGTCCGTGAGCGTGAGCGCGCGTGTGACAGAGTGACATCGTGTCAGACGAAGCGACTCGTGAGGAGCTAGAGCGCCAGATCGCGACGCTGCGCGCAGAGGTTGCGCGACTAAAAGAGGAGATCCGCGTGCTTCGCCGGGCCCAGCACGAGGTGCCGCCCCACTACCTCTAGTTCGCCGAGAAGCTTCGCCGCACCGGCGCCGCACAATCACGCCGTCGCGGCCACACGTTCAACGTCGGCGCTCGCCTCGTACCGCGCGACGGATCGACAGCACGAGGGCCGACGTCGCGAGCACGGGCAACGCGAGCGCGGCGACGCCGTTTAAGTGCCAGAGGTGGCTCAGCACCGCGACGACACCGATCGTGACGAGCGCCGCAACGAACAGCTCGGGCGTGTCCCCGATCAAGAAGTCCCACCAGAACTGGCCGAAGCCTTTCACTAATCGCCACACCAGCGGTGGTCGTCGGCCCCCCGTCACGCCACCACCTCCTGGGTTCGCCGTTCGTGGCGCAGGTACGCGACGAGGACCCAGGTCACCGCCAGGTAGAGCGCCACGAACCCAACGAGCATCACGTCATTACCAGGCCAGCGCACGCGCAGTCCCTCGCCCGTCCAGAAGGTCCCGTAACTGACGAG
>JAJYPU010000298.1 GCA_021795095.1 Actinomycetes bacterium
GTGCACGGTCCCGCTGGCGCACAGCCGAGGGCGCTCAGGGTTGCGTGGGCGTACAGGCTGGCGTCGGCGGGAACGCTCACGGGCTGGCCCGTCGACCAACGCCCCGCTCGCTCGCTGAAGATGATGGCGTGCTGGACGTTCGCGTCGTCCACGTAGCTGCCAATCGCGCTGCAGTCGCCCGGAGCGCTACAGGCCACCTGGGTGACCGTCGGGAAGGGGTTCGCGTTCGCGTTCGCGGGTGCCGCGAGGATCTGGGGGGTTCCCCAGGTCCCGTTGACCTCGTTGATCGCGAAGCCGACGAGGACGGGGTTCGTCGCGTTGGTGAAGTAGGTGCCCACGGCGCTACAGTCACCGTTTCGGGGACACGCGACGGCACGCAGCTGCGCGCTCTGACCCTTGCCGAGGGCGTTGCTCGGCAGGGTGACGCGCGTCGCCGCAGACCAAACTCCATTGACCTCGTCGACGACGAAGGACTGCGTGTCCCCGCTCGCGACCTGGTAGGTGCCCACGACCACGCAGTTGCCGACTGAGCTGCAGGCGAGGCCCGTCGGCGTCGTCGCCGCGACCGACGCGGCGCCCCGCGGTGGCGTGATGGTGCGCGGCGCTTGCCATCGGCCGCTCACCTCGGTGAGGACCAATCCCTCAGGGAGGCTTGCGCGGTTGTTGTACGTGCCAGCTGCGACGCAGTTGCCGGTACTCGGGCAGGCGAGGGTCGGCAGATAGCCCTGGTAGAGGCCCTTCGCGCCCGCGGGTAGCGCCGTGATGCGCGCGCGCTGCCACTGCGGGGCCGTCACCGAACCGACGGGTGAGGTTGCGGCGAGTGGAGCCGTGAGCGCGAGGGCGAGTAGGGCGCGCCGGGCGAACTGGGTCAACGAGAACTCCACCCGTTGCAGTGTAGGCGTTGACCTTCGCGCGATTTCGTCGCCGTCACCCCTCGTCGGGGCGTTGGGCGAGGTAGACCTCGAGGCGTCGGTCGGGGATGAGCCAGAGCACGGCGATGGCTCCGAAGAGGGTGAGCGATCCCCAGCGGAACCAGAGCGCGAGCGGGATTGCGATCGTGTAGCCCACGATCGAGACGCGACCCTTCCAGTCCGAGCCGAGCGCGTCACGCAGTCCCGTGTCCGGCCGCTGGTTCGCCACGATCACCCCTTGGACGCTGAAGTAGGCGAGGGCCGCGCAGACGAGCACGACACCGTAGGTCGCCACGGGGTCGGGGGCGAAGTGACTCTCGGACATCCACGCGGTCGTGAAAGGAAAGAGTGAGAGCCAGAACAAGAGATTGAGGTTCGACCACATGAGCGAACCGGTGACCCGGTTCACCGTCTTTAACAGGTGGTGGTGGTTGTTCCAGTAGATCGCGACGTAGATGAAGCTGAGCGCGTAGGCGAGCAGTGACGGTGTGGCGCCACGTAGTGCGCTGAAACTCGTGCCCTGGGGCCGGTGCAACGAGAGCACCATGATCGTGATCACGATGGCGAGCACGCCGTCGCTGAAGGATTCGATGCGGTTCGCGCTCATCGCGTGCGCCGTGCAATCGCTCGCAGCTCGCGGTGCACGGCCGGGGTCTCGGGCGACTCGAACAGTCGTTGGGTGAGCACAATGACTACGAGTTGGCGGGGTGGATCGACGAGGAACGACGTGCCGAGTCCCCCGTCCCACCCGTAGGAGCCGTCACTGTTCACCGCGAGGCCGTAGCCCCAGGAGCGCTCGGCGAAGAAGTCGGGCCCGAAGGCGCCGTCGACCTTCTGCTCATCGCGCAGCTGGTCGCTCGTCATCGAACGGACTGCGGGACCCGAGACGAGGTCACGCCCCTCGTCGAGTAGGAGCCGGGCGAGGGCGTAGAGGTCGTCGACGGTGGCGACGAGCCCGCACCCGCCGTCCTCGAAGGCCGGCGGGTGCCGGCAGGCCTCGTCGACCTCGACGGCGCGCTCGAGGCCCATGGGTGTGGGTCGGTAGGCGGTGGCGAGGCGCCGCGGGTCCGATGCGAAGAAGTCCGTATCGGTCATGGCGAGCGGACCTAGAACCCGTTCGCGCAGATAGGCCCCCAACGACGAGCCACTGGCGCGCGCGATCAGCACGCCGAGGATCGACGCACCCGTGTTGTAGAGGAAGCGGGCACCCGGTTCGGCCAGCAGCGGCAGACCACCGAGCCGCGCGATCCACTCGTCGGGCGGGGGTTGAACCGACGGGTTCGGTGGGCCAAGCGTGGCCAAGTTGAGTCGTTGCTCCTCGAGCACGATCGGCCACGGGTGAGGTGAGGCGAACATGTCGACACACATGCCGAACCCGTTGGTGAAGGTCAGCAGGTCGCGCACGGTGATGGAGCGCCGAGCCGGGCGGGTGTCCTCGAGCGGCCCGTCGGGCGCGACGAGCACTCGCGGTGCGCTGAGCTCGGGCAGGAGTCCGTCGACCGGATCGTCGAGGTCGAGGAGGCCGTCATCGACGAGCGCGAGGGTGGCGAGCGCGGTCACGATCTTGGTGGTCGACGCGATGCGGTACTGGGTGTCACGGGTGGCGGGACCGCGTCCCTCACCGATCGACCCGACGGCCTCGACGAAGACGGCACCGTCACGGGCGACCAACATGGCCAGGCCCGGGATGTCGCGTTCAACGTGACGCGTGGCGCACGCGCGCAACTCGTCGGCCAGGCCGCGGTCGAAGGCCATCACACTCCCTTCGGATTCGTTCACCGTAGCAAGCGCGCCGATGACCATGACAGCGCGCCCGAGTAGATTCGTTCGGT
>JAJYPU010000048.1 GCA_021795095.1 Actinomycetes bacterium
TCAGACTGAGTCTCACTCAGCGGCTGGCGATGACACGCGAAAGGGAACTCCGGCGCTCGTCGGGGCGAACAACTCCGTGAGGAGTGCAGCATGAGTGGACTCACTAGAACTCACTCGGTTGCAACGGCCGTGGTTGCCTGGTCCAACTCGCCGTCGAGGTAGTGCTGGAGCCGCCTCCCGAGGCGGTGACATGTTCGCCGACCGACGAACATCGAACGAAGGGAGCGCTTCACGAGGTCGCCACCTTTTGTGGCACGAGTCCTAGCGTCAACAACCGCTGCCGTATCCGTTTGCGACCGCAGTGCAGACGGCTCATGACGGTCCCGATCGGTAAACCGAGCGCGGCCGCCGCGTCGGCGTAGGAGAGGCCGTCTAGGTCCATCAGAGTGACGACGTCGCGGAAGGTCGGGGGCAGGTCCACGGCGGCGTGTCGAACGGCGCCGTCGAACTCGGCGCGTTCGACGAGCACGGACGGGTCGCTCGAGGTTCGCTCGAGCAAGGCGTCGGGCTCGTTCAAGGGGTCTGCCACGTGGGCACGGCGGACGCGGATGATGTTGGCGTTGCGCATGATGGTCAAGAGCCACGCCCGGACGTGCTCGCCGTCGAAGTCGTGGATCGATCGGTAGGCGCGCAGCAGCGTCTCTTGCACGAGGTCCTCGGCGTCGGCCTTGGAGCCAGTGAGGCTGCACGCGACGCGAAGGAGGAGCGTGATCTCGGGCACGACCTAGCGATCGAACTGTTGCGCGTCAGACGCGGGGGTGACCGACCCTGAGGTCATCGCCCACGTTTGATTGCTACCGTCACTGCGGCCTACTCGGTCGGTAACACGAGCGACGTGATCGTGCCGACGATCTCCTCGTCACTCGCGCCGGGACCGAAGACTGCCGCAACGCCGGCGGCCTTGAGATCGGCGACGTCGTTGCTGGGCACGATGCCACCCACGACGACGGGTATCGAAGAGTCCCGCTGGCGTATCGCCTCGACGACGAGTGGCGCGAGGGTCATGTGCGCCCCAGAGAGCATCGAGAGCCCTACCACGTCGACGTCTTCTTGGATGGCGGCGACCGCGACACTTTCGGGTGTCTGGAAGAGACCCGTGTAGACGACCTCCATGCCGGCGTCGCGCAGGATCCGGGCTACCACTTTGATGCCGCGGTCGTGACCGTCGAGTCCGACTTTGGCGACGAGTACCCGCACGGTCATAGGACCGGGACCTCCACGTATCGACCGAACACGCCCGCCATCGTGGCCATCATCTCGCCGACAGTCACCTCGGCGCGGGCCGCGTCGATCAACGCCGGCATGAGGTTGACCTCGGGGTCGGCGGCCTCGGTCGCGAGTCTCTCGCGTGCCCGACGCACCGCGTCATCGTCGCGACGTTGTCGGACCGTGGCGAGACGCGAGATCTGCTTACGCTCGTCCTCGTTGGTGATGCGCAGCAGTTCAAGGTCCTCGGCCTCGTTGCCGTCGAGGAAGTCGTTGACACCGACGATGATCCGCTCCCCGCGGTTAAAGGCGCGTTCGAGCTGATAGGCCGACTCGGCGATGTGGCGCTGGAACCAGTTCTGCTCGATGCCGCGGATGCAGCCTTCGAGCATCGAGCCGTCCCCCATGTCTATCAATTCGGCGAAGAGCGACTCGGCTTGGCGCTCCATCTCGTCAGTGAGCGCCTCGACGTACCACGACCCGCCCAGCGGGTCGGCGACATTGGCGACGTTGGTCTCGTGGGCGATGATTTGCTGGGTGCGCAGCGCCAGGCGCGCGGCCTTCTCCGACGGCAGGGCCAACGCCTCGTCCATCGAGTTGGTGTGGAGCGACTGCGTGCCGCCGAGGACCCCGGCGAGGGCCTCGATGGCGGTTCGCGCGAGGTTGTTCTCGGGTTGCTGTGCGGTGAGTGACACGCCGGCGGTCTGGGTGTGGAAGCGAAGCTGCCAACTGCGCTCGTCGGCGGCGCCGTAGTGGTTGCGCAGCCACGTGGCCCAGATCCGGCGCGCCGCGCGATACTTCGCGATCTCCTCGAAGAAGTCAATGTGGGCGTTGAAGAAGAAGGACAGTCGCGGCGCGACCTCGTCGACGCCGAGACCAGCCTCGCGAGCCAGTTCGAGGTAGGCGAACCCGTTGGCGAGCGTGAAGGCGAGCTCTTCGGCGGCCGTCGACCCGGCCTCGCGGATGTGATAACCCGACACCGACACGGAGTTCCACTTGGGCATCTCGGCGGCGGTGAAGGCGATCGTGTCACGCACGAGGCGCATCGACTGGCGAGGCGGGAAGACGAACTCCTTCTGGGCCTGGTACTCCTTCAGGATGTCGTTCTGCAGCGTGCCCCCGAGGCGCGCGCGGGGAACGCCGGCCTCCTCGGCCTGGGCGACGAAGAGCGCCAGCATGATGGCCGCCGGCGAGTTGATGGTCATCGACGTCGTGATTGCAGACAGGTCGATGTCGCGGAACAGGTCGCGCACGTCGTCGATCGAGTCGATCGCGACTCCGCAGCGGCCAACCTCGCCGAGGGACATCGGGTCGTCGGAATCGAGTCCGAGGAGCGTCGGCATATCAAAGGCCGTCGACAGGCCGGTGCCGCCGGCGGCGATTATCTCGCGGAAGCGCCGGTTGGTGTCGACTGCGGTGCCGAAGCCCGCGAACATGCGCATGGTCCAGAGCCGGGTCCGGTACATCGAGGCGTGGATCCCGCGGGTGTAGGGGTAGACGCCCGGGAACTCACCGTCGGGTGGCCCGTAGACGGGGTCGACCTCGATCCCGGACATCGTGGCGAAACTCGGGCGACGCAGCTTGGCCGCGTCGTAGTCGCGGCGCCACCGGTCATAGGCACGCTCTGATTCCACGAGACCTCCTTTGGCAATTGGGTCGTACACCGATGTTAGGGCGTCGCTACGCCGGCGATGGTTAGCGTGGGTCGGCGATCTGCAGCGCTAACAGGGGAGCTGAGGCCTTGTTGATGCACTCGCGGTACTCGGCGGCGGGCAGGCTGTGTGCGACGATGCCGCCGCCGGCGCTCACCGTCGCGTGACCGCCGCGCAGATACAGGGTGCGGATGGTGATGGCGAAGTCGGCGTTGCCGCTGAGTGCGAAGTAGCCCACGGCCCCGCCGTAGATCCCGCGACGTACCGGTTCGAGCTCGTCGATGATCTCCATGGCGCGGACCTTGGGCGCGCCAGAGAGGGTGCCGGCGGGGAATAGGGCGTCAAAGGCGTCAAAGGCGTCCAAACCGTTCCGGAGTCGACCACTCACCTGTGAGACCAGGTGCATCAGGTGCGAGAAGCGTTCGACGTGGGCCAGTCGTTCAACGCGGACCGAACCCGGTTCGGCGACGCGTCCGACGTCGTTACGCCCGAGGTCCACCAGCATTACATGCTCGGCGAGTTCCTTCTCATCGCGCAGGATCTCGGCCTCCAGAGCGGCGTCCTCCCCTTCGGTCGCCCCGCGGGGCCGCGTGCCAGCGATCGGGCGGGTACTCACGGTCCCGTCGTGGACCCGCACGAGCATTTCGGGCGAGGCCCCGACGATGTGGGCGTCGCCGGTGTCGAGCAGGTACATGTAGGGCGACGGGTTGAGCGCCCGCAGCACCCGGTACAGCGTCAAGGGGTCCACCGTGGTCTCACGGGTGAACTGCTGGCTCACGACGACCTGGAAGACGTCGCCGCTGACGATGTGATCCTTGGCCCGTCGTACGATTGCCTCGTAGGCCGGTTGCTTGAAGTTGGACAACCCCGCGGCGATCTCGCGGATGTCGACGCCGTCACGGGCGTTGGGGGCGGTCGCCACGAGCCGCTCGACGTCGATGTCGCGATCGGGCCCGGGTCCGAGCAGGATCGCGATGAGCTCGT
Organism: Actinomycetes bacterium; assembly: GCA_021795095.1. Next base: position 3,843 of record JAJYPU010000048.1, read on the forward strand.
CGAGGTACGCCCGCGCCAGGCGGTAGGCCCCGGCTGGATCGTCCTTCGGCTCGAGCACGACGGTGATCACGGCCGTTGTCGAATAGCGCAGGTGATCGACCACGAGCACCGCCGACGGGAATGAGAAGTCGACGTCGGGCCACTCGGGTTGGTCGCCGCGTGGGAGTCGCTCGAGACGCCGGACGTAGTCGTAGGTGAGGAATCCGACGGCGCCACCGAAGAAGTCGGGTAAGTCACTCGGTCGATAGGTCTGATAACGCTGGAGGATGACACGCAGAGTCTCGAGCGGGCCGCGCGGGTCGGGCGCGACGTCGAGCCCCGAGACGAGCGTCTGGCCGTCACGGACGTGGACGCGCCAACGCCGATCGAGGCCGATGAACGAGTACCGGCCAGTCGTCTCGCCCATGGCGGCGCTCTCGAGCAAGAAGACGGCCCTGCCACCGCCGAAGCGCTGGAAGAGCGACACCGGCGTGTCGCGGTCGAGCTGGAGGGTCACCGCGAGGGGGATGACGTTGAATCCCTGTCCGGCGAGATCGAGGAACGCGGCCTCGTCCATCGTCGTCGTCACTGGGGGCGCCTCACGGCACCGTAGGATAGTCCCATGTCGTCGGGTCCTTCGGTACTGGTCATCGACAACTACGACTCGTTCGTGTACAACCTCTACCAGTACCTCGCCGAGTTAGGTGCGTCACTTCGCGTGGTGCGCAACGACGAGGTCACCGACGACGACCTCGACGAGACCATCGACGGCGTGCTGATCTCGCCAGGTCCCGGACACCCGCGCGACGCCGGACGCTGTCGCGAGGTGATCGAGTCCTGTGCGGCGGCCGAGCGGCCGATGCTCGGGGTCTGTCTCGGCCACCAGGCCCTGGGCGACACCTTCGGTGCGTCGATCGTGGCCGCGCCGACCCTCGTGCACGGCCAGGCGAGCCTGGTCGAACACGAGGGTCGGGGGGTCTTCGCCGGGATGCCCGAACCGTTTGCGGCGGGCCGTTACCACTCGCTTGTCGTCGACCCGACGACGTTGCCCCCCGAGTTCGAGGTCACCGCGCGCACGGGTGGTGTCGTCATGGGCATCCGCCACCGGGAGTTGCCGCTCGAAGGGGTTCAGTTTCATCCCGAATCCGTACTGACCGAGGACGGCTACAGCCTGCTCGCGAACTGGCTCGAGGTCTGTGGGTCCAACGATGCGCGCGAGCGCGCGCGTTCGCTCAACGTTCGCAGTTCCGATGTGCGCCGGTCACTGCCGGACCTGGCGCGACGCACGTAATCTCACTCGATGCCGAGGCGCGTCTCGATGACACCCTCGGCAGTCCGCTCGACGCGGTAGGCCGCGGGCCCCGTGTTGGGATCGACCGGCTGGTCGGCGACGACTCGTTCGAAATCGTCGTTGCGGTACCAGACGCCGACGTGGTCGTCCGTGGCGTAGGCGAGCGGAAGCGTACCCTCGCCAACCAGGCGATGCAGGAGGGGTCGCCGCTGGGGCTCAGAGTTGTAGTGGACCCCGTTCGCGTAGGGCACGAGCGCCAGGCCCGTATCGATCGCGCGCAGCGTCGGCCCGAAGGAGTCGGTCGTACCGCCCACGTGCCAGCAGAGGCTGCCCGCCGACACGCCAGCGAGGACCACGCCAGCCTCCCAGGCGGCCCGCATCGCCTGGTCGACCCCGTGCAAGCGCCAGAGCGAGAGCAGGTTCGCGACCGATCCACCACCGACCCAGACGAGGTCGCAGCCCACGAGGCGCTCCTCGGGCGGCGCGGTGGGCTGCGGGAAGAGTCGCAGCTGGGTGACGTCGCAGCCGACGGCGTTGAAGGACTCGTAGAGCATGGCGTAGTACGCATCGGCGTCGCCGCTCGCGGTGAGGACCAGACAGACCCGAGGTCGTGAGGCACCGGTCACGGCGAGTGCGTCGAGCAGCATGGCGCCGGGTCGCACCGTCTGTTGGACAGGTCCGGGAATGAAGCCACCGGAGGTAGCGAGGATACGTCGAATCGTCATCTTGTTGTTCTAGTCGCGTTGCCGAGGTTGCGTAGGATGCCTGCAGCGGGACCAACACCTCGAGGAGGACTATGACGGGCGTGGTAATCATCGACGAGCGCATCGACCACCTGCTCGGTGAGTTCCCGCCGTCCTCGACCGATGCCGTCACTTTCCTCGGTGCGCAGTTCGACCTCGGACTCGCGTGGGCGCACTTCCCCGAGGGTGATGGGGGAGTCGGTGGGACCCCAGCCGATCACTTGCGTGTCCTGCAGCGACTCGCCGGTGCCGGAGCCCCCACGGCGGCGAACCGCAATGTCATCGGCTACGGCATGGTCGCGCCGACCCTGGTCGTGCACGGCACCGACGAGCAGCGACGCCGCTATCTGCGCCCGCTTTTCACCGGCGAGGAGATCTGGTGCCAGTTGTTCTCCGAGCCCGGAGCGGGTAGTGACGTGGCGGCATTGTCGACCCGCGCAGTTCGCGACGGCGACGAATGGCGCATCGACGGCCAAAAGGTGTGGACCACGCTCGCCCACGTCTCCGCCTTCGGGCTGCTAATCGCTCGCACCGATCCCGACGTCACAAAGCACCGCGGGATGACCGCGTTCCTGGTGGACATGCGCGCCGCCGGCGTCGAGGTCCGGCCCCTGTACCAGATCACTGGTGAGGCGGAGTTCAACGAGTGCTTCTTTAATGGCGCGCGAGTCGGGGATGACCAGCGATTGGGTGACGTGGGCGACGGCTGGCGAGTGGCGCTGACGACGTTGATGAACGAGCGGGTCTCCATCGGTGGCACCGTGCCGTCGCGCGGGTCGGGACTGATCGGTGAGGCCATGTCCATCTGGCGTGAGCGATGGTCTGCGCGTACGGACCGCCACGCCCAGGCCATGCGCAGCGAACTGCTGGCGGCCTGGGTGCGCAACGAAGTCGCTCGGCTCACCAACTGGCGCGCGAGCGACCTGCGACGTGCGGGCACCCCCGGTCCAGAGGGTTCGGCGGCGAAGCTGGTCTTTGCCGAGGAGAACCAGCGCACGAGCGCGCTCTGTGTCGACCTGCTCGGTGCCGACGGCATGCTGTACGGCTCGAACTACCCATTGGTGCGGCCCACCGAGTCGGCGTTCAACAGCGCCGATCCGCGCAAGGCCTTCCTTCGGATGCGTGCGAACTCGATCGAAGGCGGCACCAGCGAGGTCATGCGCAACATCATCGGCGAGCGCGTGCTCGGGCTCGCCGGCGAACCACGGGTGGACAAGGACCTGGCTTGGAAGGACGTCCCGCGAAGTTAGACGCGCGCCACGAGCTTTTCGGCGAAGAACTGGTACGTGCGTGATGTGGCGTCGTTAGCCGCGGCTTCGTTGAATACCGCCGGTCGTCCGTCACAGTTGAACCCGTGTTCCGCGTCGGCGTACCGGACGATCTCGGCGCCGTAGGGCGAGGTGCTCGTCGTGACGCGAAGTGCCTCCACCTGCTCGACGGGGATTCCCTTGTCGAGGTCGCCGTAGAAGCCCATCCACGCACACTTCAGATCGCCCGCGAGTTCAAGGAGAGACGGCAGTCCGAACCGGCCCGTCTCGACGCCGCCGCCGTAGAACGTGGCGGCGGCGCCAGCCACCCCCAACGTCGCGGCGTAGAACGTCACCGAGCCACCCATGCAGTATCCGACGACACCGGTGGAACCGGCCGTGTAGCCGGCGTCGGTGAGGAATCGGCTCGCTGCCAGCAGGTCGTCGGTCAACCCGTCGCGCGTGAGCGACCCAACGGCCGCCATGGCTTCGGGGAACTGGTCGTAGGGGATTTCCGGCGAGCCGACGCGGTGGAACAGCTCTGGCGCCACGGCGTAGTAGCCCTGGTCGGCGAATCGTTGGGTCACCGCGCGAATGTGATCGTTGACGCCGAAGGCCTCCTGGAGCACGATTACCCCACGCGGTGCGGTCGCGTCGCCTGCGACCTGGATCGGTGTGCCCGTCTCCAATGCGTGACGAGTGGTCATGAGAAATCTGGTCCCTTCGTTCGACTGCGCTTGAGTTCGAAGAACCCCGGTGTTGCGGCGACGGCGACCACGCCGTCGAAGAGCCGTCCGGCGTCTTCGCCCTTGGGAGCGGGCGTGACCACGGGCCCGAAGAAAGCGACGTCCCCGACGTGGATCACCGGTGTGCCGACGTCGAGGCCTACGGGGTCCATGCCCCGATGGTGACTGGCGCGAAGCAGTTCGTCGTACGTGGTGACCGAGCCCGACTCGGCGAGGTCGGCTTCGAGTCCGACCTCAGCCAAGGACTCTGCGATGATCGTGGGCACGTCGTCTAGACCGCCGACGTGCCGTCGATGGCCCATCGCGCTGTAGAGCGGCTCGATCACGGCGTTGCTGTGGCGCTGCTCGGCGGCGATCAGCACGCGCACCGGTGCCCACGCGTGGGCAAGGAATTTCTGGTACTCGTCGCTGAGATCGCGACCCTCGTTGAGTACGGCGAGGCTCATGACGTGAAAGCGAACCTCGAGGTCTCGCACGGACGCGGCCTCGAGCAGCCAGCGTGAAGTCATCCACGCCCAGGGACAAGCGGGATCAACCCAAAGGTCTACGGGCTGGGTCATACTTGCTCCTTCGCGTGGACGTACGCCTTGAGCACGGCCGAGACCACGTTGGTCACCCGTACTGCAGTGGGCAGATCGAGCATCTCGTCGATGCCGTGTGCGTTGGAGTGCGGTCCGAGGACCCCCGTCGCAACGAACTGGACGCCGGGGTAGCGGCGACCGAGGGAGGCGAGGAACGGGATCGAGCCGCCTTCGCCTGTGAAGGCGGCTTCCCGGCCAAAGGCGTCGGTCGACGCTTGATCGAGGGCGTCGGCCAGCCACGGCTCGAGCGCCGGCGCCACCCAGCCCTGGGCGGTGTTGGTTGCGTGCAACGAGATCTGTGCGCCCTCGGGGGGGTCGGTCAGCAGGGTCCGTTCGATGGCTGCGTACACGTCGAGGGGATCGACGGTCGGCGGCAGTCGCATCGAAAGCACCGCAGTCGTGCTCGGGCGCACGACGTTGCCCGCGATTGCGGGATCCGGCGCACCCCCGAGGCCGATGATCGATAGGGCGGGGTACCACGTCTGTCGCACGATGCGCTCGGCGGCCGAGTCGCCCATGAGCTCGACCCCGGGAAGGGTCGGCATCTCGGTGGCGAGCAGGTCGTCGAACTCGTCGGCCAAGATCTGTGCTGCGGCGTGCACGTCATCGGGGATCGCGGCGTTGGCCTCGGGGAGCAGGACCATACCGGTGGAGGCGTCTTCGATGCGATCGAGGAGTTGGCGCAGAATCCGGAACGACGACGGAACCACACCACTCGCACTGCCACTGTGCACGCCGCGCTCGAGCACGCCGACGCGGACCTCGGTGTTCACCAGCCCGCGCAGTGAGGTTGTCACCCAGAGCCGGTCGTAGCTGAGGGCGCCCGAGTCGAGGCACACGAGCAGGCGCACGTCGCCGAGGGTGTCCTTCAGATCGTCGAGATAGGCCTCAAGGTCCTCGCTGCCGCTCTCCTCGCTCGCTTCGATCACGATGACGATCCGCGGGTGGGCGACGCCGTCGTTCTCGAGCGCGGCGACGGCGAGACCGGCGCTGAACGTCGAATAACCGTCATCGGAGATACCGCGCGCGTACACCTGGTCGCCTCGACGCACCGGTACGAAGGGGTCCAGCCCGGCGGACCAATCGCCGAGCGGCGGTTGTTTGTCGAGATGGCCGTAAAGGATGACCGTCCCGTCGACGGGGGCGGTGGCCTCGACGATGGCCGTGATCAACGGTGTTCGACCCTCGAGGTGGTGGACGAGGACTGTGGCGTTGGGAAGGGTGGCGGTGATCCAATCGGCGAGCAGGTTCGCCGCCCGGTCGAGCTCACCGTTGGCTGCCCACGACTCATCGAAGGACGGTGAGAGGCAGGGAATGGTCGCGTAGTCGAGGAGCGTTGGCAGCGCCAAGTGTTCGAAGTCTTGAAGGGTGAGTGCGGGCACGCAAACGAGGTTAGCGGCCGGTTACGGGACCGTCGACCACGCGCCAACAGTAATGAGCGACCGCGGAACGGAACCCCTCGAAGGCTGCACCCGCGTCTCGCAAGGAGCGCTCATCGATCATTTCGTCGAGTCCGTGCAACTGGCTCCAGCCGTTTCGAACGCCGAAGTCACCGGCTGGCCAGACGTCTCGTCTCGCCAACGTGAACATGAGGTACATCTGCGCGGTCCAGGGACCGATCCCGCGTACCGCAGTGAGCTCTCGGATGATGTCGTGGTCGCTCATGTAACCGTGACGCTCGAGACGGATGCGTCCGTCATGGACGTGCCCGGCCAGTTCGATCATCGCCTCGGCCTTGGCCCGTGAGAGACCGGCCGATCGCAGTCGGGCCACGTCCAGTGTGAGCAAGGTCGCCACGGAGGTGTCACCACCACAGACCTCGAGTACGCGACGGTGGATCGTGGTCGCCGCCGCAGTCGCCAGGAGTTGGAAGCTGATCGAGCGCACCAGACTGGCGAAACGATCGCTCATCGGCGCCGGTCGAGGGGACGGCGGTGGGCCCACGGTGCGCACTAGCTCGCGGAACGCCGGATCCTGGGCCGATATCAGGAGTGCGATTTCATGACGGTCTGGTTTCACGGTCAACCTTTATGACGGAACGAATACGTTGTCGGGAACGTTCGCCGTCCGCACGACCTCTTGGAGTAGCGCGTGGATCGCTCGAACCGGGGCGGACGGGAACCCGAACCGTCGACTTACGAGGCTGACCCGACGCCGAGCGATGCCGTCGACGTGTACGGCGACGAAATTGTCTCGTAGGTGCTGAGACAGCATGGTGGCTGGCAGGATCGACGGACCGTAACCGTCGAAGGTGAGTGACGCGATCGTGCGCAACCCGTCCAACTCGATGATCGGCCGCAGGGTGACTCCGTGGGCCTCGGCGGCCTCATCGATCTCTCGACGCAGTGGTGTGCCCTGGAGGGGCAACAGGAGTGCGAGCGTGGCGAGCGTGGCGAAGTCCACGCTGCGCTGGGTGGCGAGTGCGTGCTCCCGGGGCACGATCAACACCAAGTCTTCGCTGAACAGATCGACGTCGGTGAGCTCGGGTGTGAAGACGGGCCACGCGAGGACAGCCAGGTCGAGTTGTCCATTGACGACGCGGGGCTCGAGCGCGGAGTTTGTCCCTTCGCTGATTCGAATCGCGATATGGGCGAACGAACGGCGTTGGGCTTCGATGAGTAGAGGCACGATCCATCGTCCCGCGGTGCCGATCATGCCGAGATTGACCTCGCCGCGGATGTCGGCGTTCAACTCGGATACGTCCGCGGCGATCGCGTTGAGCTCGATGAGGATGCGCCGCGCGCGGTGAAGGACCACGGAACCGGATTCGGTGATCGAACCCGTCGAGCGGTCGACGAGCTCGGAGCCGAGCTCGGATTCGAGTCGGGCGATTCGGTTCGAGATGTTGGACTGGACGGTGCCGAGCGCGTCGGCCGCACTTGAGAAGGTTCCGTGATCGGCGATGCCGACGAGTGCCTCCAGCTGACGGATTTCCACGTATCGATTATAGAGATAGCAGGTATCCCTCATATCGTGTTGATGAATGGCCACCGGGTTGGCATACTGGTCTCAGCCTGTTTACAACGAATCCCCCCTCGAAGTAAACCAAGGTTTTGCAAAAGGACCAACCACCCCCCCGGTTGGTCCTTTTGCGTATTCCGGCATAAATACAGCGTCGAGCCGAGGCGATGCCCGGGAAGCGGGCCGGTGACGGATTAGTCGCCGTTCTACCTATTCAACTGGGCGAACGCACTGACGTCGCTGACGTGTCGACTTCGGGCATACGTCGAATCGCTCCGAACGGGCCGACACGCGAGTGCGCGGTCACCCGTGACCGCCCGGGGCCCAATTTGATCACGAATTGGTCGGCGTTTAGTGGACATTCTGGTTGATACGAGTCGATTTTGGTCAGTATCGGCCGAATTAAAGACCTTTCGGTAATACACTGACACTCTGGTCATAACGAAAGACCGCAGTGCTTGAGGAATGAGAAGCACAGGCGGGTGTCCTCGCCGATACGCAGGAGCCCGTCATCGGCGAACAC
>JAJYPU010000299.1 GCA_021795095.1 Actinomycetes bacterium
GGGGTCGTCGTGCAGGTCGATGCCGCACGCCTTCATGAACTGCAGGGCACGCTCGATCTCGTCGGCGACCATGGCGTAGCGCTTGCCCTCGAGGGAATTGGCGACGAACTCCTGGTTCCAGGCGTGCACCCGCGACAGCGCGGCGAAGCCACCGGTCGTGAAGGCGCGAAGCAGGTTGAGCGTGGCGACGCTCTGGTGGTAGGCGGCGAGCAGCCGGTCCGGGTCCGGGCGGCGCGCGCCAGCGGTGAAGTCGTCAGAGTTCACGATGTGACCGCGGAACGCGTCGAGGCGAACCCCGTCACGCTCCTCGAAGTCGTCCGAGCGGGGCTTGGCGAACTGTCCGGCGATCCGGCCGACCTTGACCACCGGGACGCCCGCGGCGTAGGTGAGGGCGACCGCCATCTGCAAGATCACCTTGAGCTTGTCGCGGATCGAGTCCGCCGAACCTTCGTCGAAGGATTCGGCGCAGTCGCCGGCCTGCAGAAGGAAGGCCTCGCCGTGGGCCACGTCGGCCAAGTGCTGTTCGAGCCGACGCGCCTCGCCGGCGAAGACGAGCGGCGGCTTGGTCGCCAGTTCGCGCTCGACCTTCGCCAGGTGCTCGGCGTCGGGCCACGCGGGACTCTGGCGCAGCGGACGACTGCGCCACGTCGTAATCGACCAGTCTGACGGCGACGATTGCATGTATGTAGCGTAGGGCTTTCTTCCCGCGACGGACAATCGCTCTAGAGTTAGCCCGTGACTCTACGGCGCCTCGGTCTCTTCGGAGGGACCTTCGACCCGCCGCACTTCGGCCACGTCGCCGCCTTGCGCGCCGCTGCTCGCACACACCGGTTCAATCGGATTGAGGTCACCGTCGCGGGTGACCCGTATCTGAAGCGCGGTCGCGGCTCGGTTCGACCGGCCCCCGTGCGCCTGGCCATGGCCGAGGCGGCCTTCGACGGGTTGGATCTCGTCGTGGTGTCGGACCGCGAGATCCGCCGCGCGGGACCGTCCTACACCATCGACACCGTGCGCGAACTGCTTCGCGAAGCCGACGAGGTCGACCTCATCATCGGCGCCGACCTTGCGTCACAGCTCGACCGGTGGCACGAGGCGTCCGAGCTGGCCACCATGGTTCGCGTCGGCGTGGTACCGCGACCGGGTGGGGCGCCAGCCATACCGGCGGGCTGGGTCAGCTACGAGATCGCAATGGAGCCGGTCGATCTCTCGAGTACGTACATCCGTGACACCCATCCCGACCACGAAAATCTGCGGGAATTCGTCCCCGAGGGCGTGATTCCGCTCTACGAAGGTTTCCGAGGGTAAGGTTTGACCGACATGGCGGTTCGAAACTTTGATGTGACCAGTCCACGCGCGGCGCGATACACGCTGCTCGAACCTGCGCCCCGGGGTCGTGTCGACGCCCGTCGGGCCAGACAGCGCTGGTCGCTCGTCGGCATTGGTGCCCTGGCGGTTCCCTTCGTGGCCGCAGTGGTCGTGATCGGGGTGGTCCACTGAGCGAGATCGCGTCGCGCACGGTGGTGGCGCCGGGGGTCTTCGCTGGCTACGTCGCCGAGCTCGTCGGCGCGGCGGTCGCGGGCGCCGAGGAGAAGGTGGCCCTGGACGTCATGGTCATCGACATGCGAACGCTCGTCGACTCCTTTGACGCGCTGGTCATCGCCTCGGGTCGAACGGATCGTCAGGTACGAGCCATCGCCGAGGAGGTCGAGCGCCTCGTCGCGCTGGTCGTCGGGAGCCACCCGATCCGCGTCGAGGGGGCGAGCGAAGCCCAGTGGGTAGCGCTCGACTACGGCGACGTCATCGTGCACGTCTTTGACGAGGCGACGCGTGAGTACTACGACCTCGAACACCTGTGGCGCTCGGCGCCCGCGTACCGCCGCTAGCCGTTTCGCAGCGACTGGAAGTCATTCACGGTGACGAGCGTGCTCATGGTGCCATTGGGAAGTGGGAGCTTCTCGGGCACGCCGTCCACCGTTATTCGGATGCCGTGAATGGCCCCCACGCCGAAGGCGGTCAGGGTCAACTGACCGACCGCGAGGATGAGTTGTTGGCGCGGGATGGTCGCGAGCGAACGGGTCAGGTCGATGATGCCCACGCCGTGGTCAATCGTCGCCTGGGTTACGACGAGGTTGTTCGGTAGGGCACTGGTGTAGCCCGTGGCGACTTCGATGTCGGTGGGGCCGAGGATCAACTCGCGCAGTACCGATGACAACGTCGGCGGCGAGGGGACAATGCGGCTCGAGGGGGCCAGGTGGCCCGTGGCGTCCACGATGTAGACGGGCTGGGTGATGAAGATCACGTGACCGCTGGCGGTGCCGGGGATCGTCTTGCTCAGCAGGCCGAGGGGGACGAGCGCGGGGTTGATGCGCGAGGGGGCCTTAGAAGTTGGAACCAGGGTGCAGGAGCTCAGCAGCACCGACGCGAGGACCAGCCCGAGGACTGGACGCACGCGCGTCACTCGACCACCTCGTTAGAAATTGGCAGGCGGATCTGGATCCGGGTGCCGCCCTCGGGGCTCTCGAGTGCGCTGATCGAGCCCCCGAAGGCCGACACGTGGTCACGCACGAGCGCGAGGCCGAGACCTGTTCCGCGCACCACCCCACGGTCGTTGGCCGCGCGACCGCGAAAGAAGCGGTCGAAGATGAGGTCGCGTTCGTTGAGCGCGATCCCCGGTCCATCGTCGTCCACGTTAATGACGAGGCGGTGATCGACCTCGTCGATGCGGATCG
>JAJYPU010000300.1 GCA_021795095.1 Actinomycetes bacterium
GGTACCTCACGATCACCCAGCCGTTCCCGACGCTGTTTCGCGGCATCTGGGGCGACCCGCAGCGCTACCGTGATCAGTACTTCACCCGCTTCGGGCCCTCGCGCTACGACAGCGCCGACGCCGCGATCGAGGACGCCGGCGAGCACGTGTGGGTGGTGGGCCGCGTGGACGACGTCATCAACGTGGCGGCGCACCGGCTCTCGACGATGGAGATGGAGAGCGCACTACTGACGATGTCGGGCGTGGCCGAGGCCGCGGTCATCGGCGTCGACGACCCCGTGAAGGGCCAGGTGCCCGAGGCCTTCGTGACCCTCGTGGCCACGCCGGGCATCACGATCAGCGAGGAGGACCTGCGCCAGCGTCTGGTCGACGCGATCGGGCCGATCGCGCGTCCGCGTCGGGTTCACGTGCTCACGACGATGCCGCGCACCCGCAGCGGCAAGATCGTGCGCCGACTGCTGCGCGAGCTGGTGGTGGACGGCGTCGCACGCGGCGACACCAGCGGTCTGGAGGATCCCGACGTCCTGGCCCAGCTCGAGGCCGAGCTCGGCCCTCGCTAGACACCCCTTGTGCGAAAAAGTCAAACCGCAAGGTCTGCTCGATGCTTCCAGGCGAGGTTCTCGTCCTAGTCGACGCGCTGCTCGAGACAGGCGTGCAGGATGCCGACCCAGCGGTTGGCCAGTTGACGGATGGCCTGACGGTGGGTCTTGCCCCGCCCTCGCAACTCGTCGTAGTAGGCGCGTGCACCCAGCGACCGGGTAATCGAGCAGAAGGCCCACTGGTCGAGGGCGTCGGCCAGGCGCCGGTTTCGCATGTGGCGAGCGAGCACGACGTGGCTCTTGCCCGAGGCCCTCGTGACTGGTGACGTGCCGGCGTAGTTCCTGCGAGACTTGGCGTTGGCGAAGCGGTTCGGGTCGTCCCCGAACTCGCCCAGCACCCGGGCGCCGAGGACCGTCCCCATTCCTGGCAGGGACAGGACGATCCGAGCGCCCGGGTGCTGCTCAAAACCCGACGTCAGCGCCACTTCGAGACCCTCGATCTGGACGTTGTAGGCGCGGATCATCGCGACGTGGGCCCTGGTCGTGGCCCCGTAGGCGGCCTCGAGAACCGGGCCCTGGGCGAGCTGGTCTTCGCGCAGCGCTGACTGGATCTGGCCCCCGCGTCGCTCGAGGTTGCGTATCCGTCCCGCGCGCTTGAGTGCCGCGAGGATCTTCGCCTTAGACAACAGGCGCCCGAGCGACGGCGTCGGGGCGATCTCGAGGATCGCCACCGCGTCGCGGTCGTCGAGGTCGGTGCCAAAGGCGTTGAGGGCCCCCGGGTAGTAGTCCTTCAGGGCGTTGCGTAGGGCGTTCGCCTCCCGCTGGCGGGCCCAGATGGCGCTCTGGTGGGCCCGCGCGAGGACCTTCAGCGCCTCGGCCCCCTCGGAGTCCCCGGCCGCCTCGCGGTGGTTGTGCCGGTCGGTGCGAACCAGGTCGGCGAGGACCTTGGCGTCGCCGGGGTCGGACTTGGACCCTGAGGTGACGTGGCGCTCGCGGTAGCGCGCGGCGGACATAGGGTTGATCGCGTAGACGCGGTAGTGGGCGCCCAGCATCGCTTCGACGAGCAGTCCCCGGTCCTTCTCGATGCCAATCACCACCTCGTCGGGAACCTCGGCGTGCTCACCGAGCAACTCGTGCAGCGCCCGCACACCAAGAAGCGTGTCGGCGATCCTCTTGCGCGCGAGGACGTCTCCCGCCTCGTCGAGGACGCAGATGTCGTGGTGGGTCTCGGCCCAGTCCACTCCAACAAAAATCATGGTGTCACCTCCAGTCGTCGATGGTTTCGAGCCTCGAGGGAAACGGCGGCGACCTAATGGATCAGTGCTCCTGGCACGACACCCCTCCAGCCCTCTCCGTCAACCTCACCGACTGGCTGGGGCACGATCTAGCGATAGAGCTCGAAGCTCGGGCCGTGTCAGTGCTCACCAGTCAGTGGCTCGGTGGACAGCCTCCCTCGTCCGAGGGCGGCCTTCCAGTCCCATTAGGCCGGCGCCGCTACGGGCGGTGGCGGGCCGCCGAGAGGATCTCGTCGGGCACCACCGTGCCGGGGCGATTGGCCGGGTCGTTGGCGAGCAGTCGACCGACCACCGGGATCTCGGTCAGGCTCTCCGCGCGCAGCGTCGCGAGCACCACGGGGACGAAGCTCTCCGCGGCGGGGTAGACGAGGTGGCGCGGGAGCCACGTCGGGTGGTATTTGGCGTTGAACGACCAGAGACTCTCGATCGGCAGGACGCCGGAGAGTCGGCGCAGCGCCCAGCGCTCCACGCGCGTGAAGGTTCCCTCGCCCCGCTCGGCCTCCAGCACCGAGCGGAAGGCCGCGAAGTTGAGACTGAGCCCCCGTCCCCCGTGCTCGCGCAGGTGCTCGATGGTCGAGCACAGCGCGAAGTCGATGAGACCGTTCGGGTGATCCCCGGGGTCGCGGCGCATGAGGTCCAGCGAGTAGCCGTGGATGGCCGGGGAAGGGACGAACTGGCAGATCGCCGCGGGGCGATCGTCGGGGCCGAAGACGACGGTGAGCAGGAGGCCCTTGTCGCGAGGATCGAACAGCCGCCCGAGCATCATCGAGAACCCTCGCTCGCCCTCGCCGCGCCGCAGCATGGCGATCAGCTCGAGGAGGGGGGGGACGAGAGCCGGGTCGATGGTGGCGGGGTCGAGGAACTCCGCGCGATAGCCGT
>JAJYPU010000301.1 GCA_021795095.1 Actinomycetes bacterium
TGGCGCCATCGGCCACGCGACGTGAGAACCCTGCCTCTTCCAACAGCGCCACCGCCAGGCGTTGAGGTCCATCTTCGCCGCCGCCCAGCAAATAAACGTCGCCCGCAGGTAACGGGTCATCCATGTCGGCTCGGATAAGTTCGACGTCGATGTCGCGTCGCCGGGCTCGCTCTTTCAGCACGAGTCCGTTACCACCGTCTCCGTAGGTGCCTAACAGCTCGGGATACACCTGGACGATCCTCAACACGGTTGTGACTCCCTGAGCAGATCGCTGAACGCGGTGTAGTTCGCCAGCACGTCAACGACCCGATCCTCGATCACCGGTGGACCTTCATCGACGTACGCGTCCACGCCGGCGTACCACAGTCGCGTCGCGAGATCGAGTCGGCGGTCACCCAGACAGCGGACTCGTCGGCCGCACAACACCTCAAAGGGCACGTCGTAGAGCCACGAGGGGTCGTGACCATCGGCCACCCTCGCGTTGATTGAGACCCAGAGGTCCCCCTCACCCTCAACGGATTCGAGCATCGCGGCGAAGCCGGCGGGATTCTTCGCGAGCAGTAGTCGCACGACCTGACCGCCGATCCGTCGAACGCCATAGCGCCCGGCCACCTCGTCCACGCTGGCCATCCGCAGCGCCGCATGACGCACGTCGACGCCGACCTCGGCCAAGGCGGTGAGTGCCATGAGCGCGTTGCCTCGATTGAACGAACCCGGCAGCGACACGGGGATCTCGAAGCGCTCACCACCAACCACTGCGGTGGTGCCATCGAGGTAGGAACTGGCACTGGGTTGGGCGAGACCGCACGCACACCACCACCGTTCCTCAGTGCGATGCAGCGGCGCCGTGCAGCGAGGACACGACATGGTGTCCGCGGTCCAGGTCGTCGGCGGTGCGCACCAACGGACATTGACTGCCTCAAAAGCCGCGTAGACGACCATGGGATCCATGGCGTTGGCCACGATCACGGCCCCGCGAGACTGTGCGGTCGCAAAGACGGCGCGCCAGCGCTCAGCGATCTGACGAACTTCGCTCGCTCGATCGAGCTGATCACGCGAGAGATTGAGTAGGACGATGACCGCAGGGTGCGCCGCCTCGACGTTCGCGCCCAGCCAACCCTCGTCGCTCTCGAGAACGGCGCGCGGCGATGGACTGCGCACGAGCGCGGCGGTGAGGCCGGCGGGCATGTTGGCGCCAGTGTCGTTGGTCGCGACGTCGTCGCCCCAACCCGCGACGGCGAGGGCGGTCGTCGTCGTCTTGCCGTTCGTCCCTGAGACCACGATGACGCGGCGGTGTGCAGCCAACGCCTCGAGCAGCCCCGGTGCGATCGCGAGTCCTACCGTCCCTCCAATGACTGTCCCGCTGCCCCGTCGCGTTCGTAACGAAATCCAGTTGGTCGAGCGCACCGCCGTCTTCGCGACCTGGAGTCGAAGTGTGCGCCAAATCGTCATGGACTCACGCTAACAACCTCACGTGGCCGCGCCGGCGAGCACCAACAGTCTCACCAGGCCTTCTCGACCGCGACGCCCGCGGTGGCTGACTGGTCCTCGTGACAGCCCGGTGACATCGCACGAGCATTCTCGGAGGGTCGTTGGGCGCGCCCGCAAGGATCGCCGCGTCGTGGTGCACGACGTCTGTCCTGTTCGAATCGGACCACGCCCGCGGTGCGACGCGCCGCACGCGTATGGTGCCACTCCAGAGCCGCTCAGGGCGCATGTGGGGTCAACATTGTGGCGCCATCAGAACGTTCACCCAGGTAAACGGTTGCAACGGCGTCTGGTCCCTCACCGCCGTGCCACTCGAGCATCGTCTCGGCTCGAGGTACGAATTTGCAGCGGAATACGCAAAAGGACCAACCGGGGGGGTGGTTGGTCCTTTTGCAAAACCTTGGTTTACTTCGAGGGGGGATTCGTTGTAAACAGGCTGAGACCAGTATGCCAACCCGGTGACCATTCATCAACACGATATGAGGGATACCTGCTATCTCTATAATCGATACGTGGAAATTCGCCAGTTGGAGGCACTCGTCGGCATCGCCGATCACGGTACCTTCTCAAGTGCCGCCGACGCGCTCGGCACCGTCCAGTCCAACATCTCGAACCGAATCGCCCGACTCGAATCCGAACTGGGCTCGGAACTAGTCGACCGCTCTACGGGCTCGATCACCGAATCCGGTTCCGTAGTCCTGCACCGCGCACGGCGCATCCTCATCGAGCTCAACGCGATCGCCGCGGACGTGTCCGAGTTGAACGCCGACATTCGCGGCGAGGTCAATCTCGGCATGATCGGCACCGCGGGACGATGGATCGTACCCCTGCTCATCGAAGCCCAACGCCGCTCGTTCGCCCACATCGCGATTCGAATTAGCGAAGGGACGAACTCCGCACTCGAACCCCGCGTCGTCAATGGGCAACTCGACCTGGCGGTGCTCGCGTGGCCCGTCTTCACACCCGAGCTGACCGACGTCGACCTGTTCAGCGAAGACCTGGTGTTGATTGTGCCCCGCGAGCACGCACTCGCCACCCAGCGCAGCGTGGACTTCGTTACGCTCGCCACCCTCGCACTCCTGCTGCCCCTCCAGGGAACACCACTGCGTCGAGAAATCGATGAGGCCGCCGAGGCCCACGGTGTCACCCTGCGGCCGATCATCGAGTTGGACGGGTTGCGCACGATTGCGTCGCTCACTTTTGACGGTTAC
>JAJYPU010000302.1 GCA_021795095.1 Actinomycetes bacterium
CGTGCTGGACGCCTAGGGGCACGATGTGCACCCGCGACGGCGAGGCGTCGTAGTAGCGCACGAACTGCTCGGCCTCGACCTCGCAGCTGGCGAGCACCGCGTCGGCACAGGCCACGATCGCCGCCTCCTGGGTGGAGCGGACCTCAGACTCGGCCTCGAAGGCGTCGGCCTTCACCCGTTCGAGGGTGTGGAAGGTCACCACGAGCGGCACATTCAGTTCGTGCTTCAGGCGGTGTCCGGCGATGGCGCTCAGCCAGTAGTTCGCGTGGATCGCGTCCGGCGCGCCGGTGCAGCGGAACGAGGCCGAGACCCCATCGGCGAACTCGTCGACGTAGCGCTCGAAGTCCTCGCGCGAGAGCGGCGTCGGCGGACCGGCCGTGACGTGGTGGACGCGAAAACCCGGCTCGACGAGCAGCGTGTCGCGCAGGTGCGCGTCGTCGCGGCGGGTGTAGACGTCGACCTCGTGACCGAGGCGCGCGAGCGCACTCGAGAGCTCACGCACGTAGACGTTCATGCCGCCACCGTCGCCGGTGCCCGGCTGGGCGAGCGGTGACGTGTGGTACGAGAGTACGGCGAGTCGGGCCATGGACTCAGCCTAACGGTGCCCCTGGTCGCGGCCTACGACTGGCGTCGAGGGATGAGCCAGCGCACCGAGGTCTCCTCGACCAGCCCGAAGTCGCGCGAGTCCGTGGAGGCGGCCGCGTTGTCCCCACGCAGGTCGAGTCGTCGCCCCGCGCGCGCCACGCAGCGCTTGAGCAGGGGCCGCGCCGGGTCGCGCGGATCGGGCACGACGACCACGTCGCCCACCCGCACGCGGCGCCAGCGGCGCAGCGCCGTCAGACGATCACCGTCTCGGTAGGTGGGCGCCATCGAGTCGCCCACGACGGTGAGTCGTCTCAGGAACAGCGAAACGAACCTGGTCACGGGCGAACGATAACCCAGCGAACTGACTAACCTGCGTTGCGTATCAGCGAAACGCACCCTCGCGGTGCCAGCACTCGAAAGGCTCACCATGTCGATCGTCTCTCGTCTCAACGCCCTGCTCGACGCCCGCACCACGCCACTGTCGGTCTACGCCCACTGTGACCTGCCCTGTGGCGTCTACGACCCGGCCCAGGCCCGCATCGAGGCCCAGTCCGTGAAAGCCACGATGGAGAAGTACAACGCCTCGAACGACCCGGACTTCAAGGTGCGCGCGACGATCATCAAGGAGGAGCGCTGCGAGCTCGTCAAGCACCACCTGTGGGTGCTGTGGACCGACTACTTCAAGGTCGAGCACCTCAAGCAGTTCCCGAACCTGCACGACCTGTTCTGGATGGCCACCAAGTCCGCCGGCGACGCGAAGAAGACCAACGACGTCGTCGTGGCCGACCGTCTGCTGAGCGAGATCGACGCGATCGCCGAGATCTTCTGGGCGACCAAGAAGTAGCGGGCCTAGCCGAGCTCGGGATGCTCCGAGCAGTGGCTGAGCAGGGGGTCGGCGACGAGGTCGGCCTCGTCGATAGCACGCCCACAGACCTGGCACTGACGATAGGTGCCCGCGCGCAGTCGTTCGAGCGCACGATCGACGCTGGCGAGCGTCGCTTCGATCGACGCGACGGTCTCGTTGGTGATTTCTGTCACGGGGTGAATCTACTCGGCCGCAGGGGCCCGTCTCGCCTCAACGCCGCGGACCCGGCGAAGGCGGCGTCGGCCGCGCCACTACCGTTGCTCACGAGTGCCACAGCACCGTCGCGTGACCCGACGGGTCCAGTCGCACGATGGCGCTGATGGAGGAGAAGCCGTTGTTCGCCGTGTTGTCGAGGTAGATCGCCCCGTCGGAAGCGACCGTGACGCCGTCGCCGACGGTGAAGTGGTTGAATCCCGGAAGCACCGTTGCGAGGGAGCCCGCCGCGATTCTCGTGATTCGTCCGGTCGGGAGGAATCGGGCGAGTCCGCGCGCGCCGCCCGCGAGCACCACCGACCCGTCGGGCGCGCGGGCCATGGCGGCGAAGTACCCACCCTGTGCCCGGTCCCCCTGGACGAAGCGCAACGCCCCCGTCGACGTGCGCTCATAGAGGCTCCAGGTGTTCCCGCCGCCCACGAGCACGTCGCCGCGCCCGTCGACCGCGAGGGTGACGGCGGGGATGAAGTCCGCTTGGCGCGCGGGGTTGCGCCCGTAGCCGCTAAAACCCCGATTGCGCGCTGGCGCGCTCGACCCGACGAGCCACGTCAACACTCCGTTGGCCAACCGGTAGACACCGTTCGCCCCCACGAGCAGCTCGCCGCGCGGCGCGATGGCGAGTCCGTTCACCTGGGCGATGCCCGCGAATCGGGCTCGCGACGCCTTGATCCGTGCCACGCCCGGCACCGTCGTGCCGCCGCCCGCGACCGTCGTGATGACACCGTTCGGTGCCACCGCACGCACCCGGCCGTTGCCGGTGTCGGCGAAGTAGACGGTCCCGTTCGCGGCGACCGCGAGACCACTCTGCTCGTCGACCGCAATCGTGGCGTTGAGCGCCGGTCCCCCGTCACCGGAGAATCCGCGACGGCCCGTGCCCGCGACGACGCGGAACCTCCCGCCCGGAACGAGACGCAGGATCTGGTCGCGCACGGGGTCGAGCACGTACAGCTGCCCGTGGCTCGACACCGCGAGCGCGCCCGGCGACTTCGCCTCAACCAGCCCGCGAGCGACCTGGTTCGACGCGACCGCC
>JAJYPU010000303.1 GCA_021795095.1 Actinomycetes bacterium
GAGGGGTCCGCCTTTCACACCCACGCCGGCATCGTCGCGCACGACGATCTGATCGGGACCGAGGAGGGCTCGCTCGTGCGATCCACGACGGAGCGGTCCTTCCTCGTGGTGCGCCCTACTCTGGCGGACGTCGTGCTGAAGATGCCTCGTGGCGCGCAGGTCATCTACCCCAAAGATCTTGGCGCCATCCTCCTACAGGCTGACGTCGCACCGGGGACGCGCGTTCTCGAGGCGGGCGTCGGCTCGGGCGCCCTGTCGATGACGCTGCTACGCGCCGGTGCCCTCGTCACGGCCTACGAGATCCGTGAGGACTTCGCGCAGCACGCGATCCAGAACGTGCACGACATGCTGGGTTCGGACGTCGCCTACGACGTGCGGATTCGCGACGTTACGCAGGGAATCGACGAGGTGGATCTCGACCGCGTGATCCTCGACATGCCCGAGCCGTGGGCCGTGGTGACCCACGCCCAGTCCGCCCTGCGCCCGGGAGGCATCCTTCTCGCGTACTTGCCGACGATCAACCAGACCCAACTGCTGCGCGAGACGCTGCGCCAGCACCATTTCGCGCTCGCCGAAACAGTCGAGATCCTCCGTCGAACCTGGCACGTGGATGGCCGGTCGGTGCGACCGGATCACCGGATGGTGGCCCACACCGGCTTCCTGACGTCAGCGCGTCGCACGGTGCAGCGCCTGAGCGAGTCCGACTAGACACCCCTAGCGCGCAAGTTGTCAAGCCGCGAGGTCGACTCGGTGTTTCCAGGCGAGGTTCTCGTCGTAATCGGCACGCTGTTCGAGGCAGGCGTGCATGATCCCGACCCAGCGATTGGCTAGTTGGCGGACGGCCTGGCGATGAGTCTTGTCGCGTCCTCGCAGCTCGTCGTAGTAGGCACGAGCACCCGGTGATTTGGTCAGCGAGCAGAACGCCCATTGGTCGAGGGCGTCGGCCAGGCGGCGGTTGCGCACGTGACGCGCGAGCACGACGTGGCTCTTGCCCGAGGCCCTCGTGATCGGCGACGTGCCGGCATAGTTCCTGCGAGACTTGGCGTTGAAGTAGCGCTTGGGGTCATCCCCGAACTCTGCGAGCACCCGGGCGCCGAGGACCGTCCCCAGTCCTGGCAGGGAGTGGATGATTCCGGCGTCCGGGTGCTGCTCAAAATCCTTCGTCAGTGCAGTTTCGAGCGAGTCGATCTGGGCGTTGTAGGCCCGGATCATCGCGGCGTGGGCGATCGTCGTGGCCCCGTAGGCGGCCTCGAGAGCCGGTCCCTGGGCGAGTTGGTCCTCGCGCAGCGCCGCCTGGATCTCGCTGGCGCGCCGCTCGAGGTTGCGGGCCCGACCCGCGCGCTGCAACGCCGCGGCGATCCTCGCCTTGGACAACAGGCGACCGAGCGATGGCGTCGGGGCGATCTCGAGGATCGCCATCGCGTCGCGATCATCGAGGTCGGTGCCAAAGGTGTCAAGCGCCCCCGGGTAGTAGTCCTTGAGAGCGTTTCGCAGCGCGTTCGCCTCACGCTGGCGGGCCCAGATGGCGCTCTGGTGGGCCCGCGCGAGGACCTTGATCGCCTCGGCGCCCTCGGAGTCCCCGGCCGCCTCGCGGTGGTTGTGCCGGTCGGTGCGAACGAGGTCGGCGAGGACCTTGGCGTCGCCGGGGTCGGACTTCGATCCTGAGGTGACGTGGCGCTCGCGATAGCGCGCGGCCGACATGGGGTTGATGGCGTAGACGCGGTAGCGGGCGCCGAGCAGGGCCGCGACGAGCAGCCCGCGGTCCTTCTCAATGCCGACCACCACATCCCCGGGTTCTTGGGCGTGCTTGGCGAGCATCTCGTGCAGCGCCCGAACGCCAAGAAGCGTGTCGGGGATCCTCTTGCGCGCCAGCACGTCTCCCGCCTCGTCGAGGACGCAGATATCGTGGTGGGCCTCGGCCCAGTCCACTCCGACGAAAATCATGTGGTCACCTCCAATGAACAATGGTTTGGAGCCTCGAGGGCAACGGCGGCGACCTAATGGATCAGTGCTCCTGGCACGACACCCCTCCAGCCTTCTCCGTCAACCTCACCGACCGGCTGGGGCACGATCTAGACATAGAACTCAAAGTTCAGGGACAGTCGGGTGCTCACCAGCCGGTGGCTCAGTGAAAAGCCTGCCCCATCTGAAGCAAGCCTTCCAGTCCCATTAGGGGCTCCCGTGAGTCGAGGAGTACGGGGAGAACGTGACGGGGATCGCGAGCGCGACGAATGCGCCGTGGCTGATCGACGGGAGCCCTACGGCGCGCGCGTCGTGGCGATCGAGACCGCCGCCGACTGCTCGCCGCATCGGAGGCGTGACCGGGCGCCCGCGCCTCGTGGTGGGCTCGTTCTCACGCGGGGACCGAGGTGGCGAAGCGCTATCGGTACACGGTGGACATGTCGGCGTAGCGCTCGCCCGCGGCGGCGCCGGCGGGAGCGGCGGCGTCGAGGGCGCGAAGGTCGTCGTCGTTGAGCTGGACGTCGAGCGCGGCGATGTTCTCGTCGAGGTAGCGACGGTGCTTGGTGCCCGGGATCGGCACGACGTCCGTGCCCTGCGCCAGGACCCACGCGAGCGCGAGCTGACTCGGTGCCACGTGGCGCTCGGCCGCGAGCCGCTGGACGTGCTCGACCAGTGTGAGGTTCGCGGCGAAGTTGTCCCCCTGGAAGCGAGGCGAGTGGC
>JAJYPU010000304.1 GCA_021795095.1 Actinomycetes bacterium
GTCGGACGCGCGTGACTACGTGCCGATGACCCAGCGCGCGTAACCAGCGCGTCAAGCGCGGGTCCTATGAGGACCCACGTTTCACGCGCCCAGCGCCTCGAGGATCTGCTCGGCGTGCACCCGCGGGTGGCGCGTGTAGGCCTCGAGCCAGTCCGCGAGGCTGAAGCGGCCCCGCGCGCTGTGCTCGCCGTATCGCTCGAGGTCGCCCTCGCCCAGCCGTTCGAGGACGGTGAGCGAGCTGGTGCGCAGGTTCTCGATGACCTCGAGCGACGTGGTCACCGGCAAGGACTGGTAGCCGAGCGCGTCACTGCGCGCCCACGCGTCCTCGTCGAAGGCGAGCAGGGGCGAGCCCGTCGGCTCGGCCACCAACCGGCGCAGCCGCCCGGCCGACTCGGTCTCGGCGTCGGCGAGGTGGTGGATGATCTGGCGGGGTGACCAGCCGCCGGGCACGTGCCGGTCCAGCTGGTCGTCGGGGACACCGCGTGCGACGGCGAGGAAGCTCGACGTCGCGTCCGCGTAGTCCGTGCGGTACTGGTTGAGGTCCATACGCGGAGCCTAGAAGGGTCAGTCCTTCGTCGCGCGCGTCGGGTCGATCACCCGGGTGAGACCCTCTTGGACCATCGAGACGCACAGCGCACCCGAGCGGTCGAAGAGGAAGCCCCGGGCGAGGCCCCGGCCCCCGTGGGCGATCGGCGAGTCGGTGTCATAGAGCAACCACTCGTCGGCGCGCAGGTCGCGGTGGAACCACATGCAGTGGTCCAGGCTCGCACCCATGAAGGTCCCGTCGTTCCAGTTGATGGCGTGGGGGGCGAGTATCGCGTCGAACAGGCTCATGTCACTCGCGTAGGTCACCACGCAGGCGTGCAGCAACGGGTCGTCGGGCAGTTCGCCGTCGGCGCGGATCCAGAGCCGTTGGCGCGGCTCGCGGTCGCGCCGCGGGCTCCAGGGCAGTTCACCGATGAAGCGCTGGTCGATCGGGTGCTTGCGCTTGAACCACTCGTCGACCTCGCCGAACTCGAGCTGGACCCGTTCGGCCAGTGGGGCGATCGTCTCGGGGCCGGGGACCTCGGGCATCGGGAACTGGTGTTCGAGACTGGCCTCGTCGGTGTGGAAACTCGCCTGCATGTTGTAGATCGCGCGCCCGTGCTGGATCGCGACGACCCGTCGGGTCGTGAAGCTGCGACCGTCGCGGATACGGTCCACCTCGTAGAGAATGGGCGTGCTCGGGTCACCGGGGCGCAGGAAATACGAGTGCAGCGAGTGCACCCGGCCGCGATCGACCGTGCGCCCCGCGGCCATGAGCGCCTGGGCCGCGACCTGTCCCCCGAAGGTCCGCTGGCGCTCCTCCTTGGGGTGCTGGCCCCGGTAGGTGTTGACCTCGATGGTCTCGAGGTCGAGCAGCGTGAGCAGAAAATCGAGCGCGTCGGACATGCTCCATTGTGACACCACGCCCGCGTTACCCGGTCCGGGTGCCGGCGGGTAGGCTGGTCCGGATGATTGAACGGCTACGCGCCCTCTGGGCGTGGTCCAAGACCCACGAGGGTCGTAAGATCATCCGTTTCACGTCGGTCTCGGTCGTCTCGACCGTGGTGTCGTTCTCGTCGATCTCGGTGCTCTACGGGTTCCACATCGTCAAGGGCGTCATCTACGCGACGGTCTACGGGAACCTGATCGCGACGCTGCCGTCGTACTACCTCAACCGCAACTGGACGTGGGGCAAGCGCGGACGTAGCCACTTCCGCACGGAGATCGTTCCCTTCTGGGCGATGTCGTTCCTCGGCATCGGGGTCTCGATGCTCGGCGCCGCCTGGGCCAAGGACATGGTCAAGGACCACCACTGGGCCCACATCGTCAACACCGCGCTCGTGTCCTCGACCAACCTCGTGAGCTTCGGACTGTTCTGGGTCCTGAAGATGATGGTCTTCAACCGGATCTTCCACGACCACACCCTCGAGGAGATGGACGAGCACCTCAGCGTCGAAGAGGCCCGCCGCTAGTCGCGGAAGTTGGTGAACTGCAGGGGGACCGCGAGCTCGGCCTCCTTTAAGTGGGCGATCGCCGACTGGAGGTCGTCGCGCTGCTTGCCCGTGACGCGGACCTGATCACCCTGGATTGAGGAGCTCAGACTCTTGACGCCCATCTCCTTGATGAGCTTGTTGATCTGCTTGCCGACCTCCTGGGAGATCCCCGCACGCAATGAGACCTTCTGGCGGGCCGACCCGTGACTCGCTTCTTCGACCTTGCCGGGGTCGAGTGACTTGAGCGACACGTTGCGCTTGACCAACTTCTCCTCGAGCAGCGAGTAGAGCGCGCGCAGCCGGTCCTCGGTGCTCGCGCTGAGCGACAACTCCTTCTCGGCGAACTCGATGATTGCGTTGGTGTTCTTGAAGTCGAAACGGGTCGCGGCCTCGCGGTTGGCCTGGTCGACCGCGTTTCGCACCTCTTGAAGGTCGATCTCAGAGACGACGTCGAAACTCGGCATGACCCCATGGTAGAAGACGAAACCGGGCCGACGGGACGACGGTGGGGGTGGCGGTCTTGTAGGATGCTCCACGGGTCGGTGCCCGAGCGGCCAATGGGATCTGGCTGTAAACCAGACGGCTTTGCCTACGGGGGTTCAAATCCCTCCCGGCCCACCATGGCCGACCCCGCCTTCGGCGGGGTCGGCCGTCAGTGTTC
>JAJYPU010000305.1 GCA_021795095.1 Actinomycetes bacterium
CGGCTGCTCTTCGTTGGGGTGCTCGTGGTGATCTCACTCGAGATGTTGCAAAAGGGGCTGTTCCCGTGATGACGCGACAGAGTCCGGGCCCGGACCCACAGAAGAACGTGACGCCCGAGGGCGACCTACAGGTGTCGGGTCGTCACCGCAACCTGAGTGCCGCGCAGGTCGCCGCGATGGAAGAGAAGATCCGCAAGATCGAGTTCGCGATCAGTCTCGTGCTGCGCGTCGGCGTAATTCTGAGCGTCAGCGTGATCGCTGTCGGACTGGGCGTGATGTTCTACCACCACGGTGACTACGCCTCGATCACCGGCCATACGTCCTACAAGACACTCACCTCGCGAACGACACCGTTCCCGCACTCACTGGGTCAGCTTCGACATTCGCTGGTCCACGGTGACGGGCGAGGGATCGTCGTGCTCGGCGTCTTCCTGCTCATCTTGACGCCAATCCTGCGCGTCGCGGTAGGCGTCGTCTCCTTCTTTTACGAGAAGGACATCCCCATGGCCCTCGTCACGCTCTTCGTACTCTTCGTACTGATCGCGTCGTTCTTCCTCGCGGGGCTCTGACGTGGTCGCCGTACCCGATCGGTCGAGTCCGCTACCGCTGTGGGCCCAGATCGCCGATGATCTACGCCGCCGTCTCGTGGGTGGTGAGTTCGAGGAACACTTCCCGACCGACGAGGAGCTCACTCGCGACTACGACGTCAGTCGGCACACCGTGCGTGAGGCGGTACGCCGCCTCACGAGTGACGGGCTGCTCGTGCGACAGCGCGGCCGGGGCACGTCGCTCACCAATCCCATCCTCGAACAGCCGCTTCACTCCCTCTACAGCCTGGCGTCGTCGATGCGCTCCCAGGGGATCGAGGAACGGAGCGAGGTGCGTGAAGCGACCCACACCACCGCCCCCGCGGAGGTGGTTCGTGAGCTGGGGATCTCTGCGGACAGCACGGTGGTCTACCTCGAACGATTGCGTTTCGCGGGTGCCGAACCGATCGCCTGGGATCGATCGTGGCTGCCCACACCCCTCGCCGACGCGCTGCTCACGGAAGATCTCACGCACGGCAGTGTCTATGACGTGCTCGCGACCCACGGCGCGGTGCGCATCACCGGCGGCTGGGAGCGGATCCGTCCGCTGGTCCCCTCGGCGCAGGAGCGTGACTTGCTCGGTCTGAGCGAGGGTGTCGCCGCCTTCTCCATCGAACGACTGGTGCTAGCCGGTGAGACCCCCGTCGAGTGGCGCCGCAGCCTTATCCGTGGGGACCGCTATAGCCTGCTCGCACAGTGGCCCGCCGGCACGACGACGCCCATCGCCACGGAGGTGAGCCCACGGACCACGGCCTAGCTCCGCAGCGTCGCCGCGACGTCCACGTGGCGCGAGGATCCTCGTCGTCGACGCAGGCCGACGACCTCGACGAGCGCGGTCGCTCGCGTCGTTTGCCACCCCTTCGCCCACACGGTTTGTCGAAGGCGTTACGTTGTTTCAGGTCTGACGCACCCGTGGCTCGGGTGCAGCGGATCGACGCGAAGAGAGGACGGTGACATGTACACCTTGCCCAGTTTCAAACTCGACGACGACGATGCGTGGTCGATGGTCAATGAGGCGGGCGCGGGGTTCTACGTGCGCCCGAGCACGGCGGGGCTGCTCAGCGTGTTCGCACCCATCGTGGTCGACGAGGGGCGCCGCACCATCTCCACGCACGTCGCGCGAGCGAATGACTGGTGGCGAGACGCCGATGGCGCCGAGGTCCTGCTCCTCGTACTCGCCGCGAGTACGTATGTCTCGCCGCGCCACTACCCGAGCCGCTTGACGTCGCCGGGTGTCGTGCCGACGTGGAACTACGTCGCCGCCGAGATCCGCGGCACGGTGCACGTGCACGATGACCCCACCTGGACTCGATCGCAGGCCGAAGGCCAGACGGAGCACTTCGAGTCGTCGGCCGAGACGCCGTGGCGCGTGAGTGATGCTCCCGACGAGTTCATCGACCGCCAGGTGCGCGCAATCGTGGGGATCTCGATGGCGGTGACCTCGATCGAAGGCAAGGCGAAGCTCTCCCAGAATCGACCCGAGGTCGATCACGACGAGGTTCGTCGCGCGTTGGCCGAAGGGACCCTCGCCGAACGTGAGGTCGCGCGGTGGATGGGCGATGCCTGAGGCGTTGCTCGTGCGACGGTGTGCGGCGCGCGACGCCGCGCTCTTGCGGGCGCTGCGTCTCGAGGCGCTGCGTGACACGCCCGACGCGTTCGGCGCGACCTTCGATGACGCGAGCACGTGGCCGGACGATCGTTGGGTCGCGATGGCCACCGACTGGAACTTCTACCTCGGTTACCACGACGGCGAACCGGCCGGTATCGCTTCGGGCGGGTGGAACGAGCGATACCCGGCCACGCACTGGCTCTACGGGATGTTCGTGAAGCCTGTCGCGCGCGGCACCGGTCTGGCCGGCGCGTTGGTGGACGCCGTGGCCGCCTGGGCGCGCGCCCAGGGTGGTGACGCCCTCTACCTACACGTCACCTCGACGGTGGTGCGCGCGCGGCGCTTCTACGAAAAGATCGGCTTCGTCGCCACGGGCGAGTTGATTACCATGGACCGAGACCCCTCCCTGCAGCTGATCACCATGGTGAAACATCTTGAGTCCTGAAG
>JAJYPU010000306.1 GCA_021795095.1 Actinomycetes bacterium
GGGCGTCGGCGATACCGGGCGGACGGTCTACGAGCCCTTCGATGAGGGGCCGCGTCGATTGGCCGTGCAACACCGTCGAAACGAACGTACCCTCACGCACGCGCCACTGCGTGACGCCGACCACCTTGCGCTGCTCCAAAAAGACCTCGCCCGGTCCGCGACCGGCAAAACAGACCACACTGAAGGCGCCGTCTACCTCCAGCGGACCATCATGGACAACGAGTTCACCGTCGACAAGCTCGCTGAGTGTCTCACGCCATCGTTCACCGGCGTGGCGAGATGTCTCACGCAGGTCAACCGACCACCGGGGATCATCGGCGGGGATCCACCAATCGACCCAGAGGTCTTCCGGTTGTAGCAGCACGATTCCACCACCACCCCGACGTCGACGAATGGCGCGTGGCGACCGAAACTCGGTGGTGAGAAGATCTGCGCGCTGTCGGCTACCGAGCACCACGGTCGGCTGATTGACGTGCACCACGAACACCGACGCTTCGGTGATCGCTCGCAACGCGTCGTAGTCGTAGAGTTCCTCGACCCCGTCGTCCACATCCGTCACGATGCCCGCGGCAGATAGGGCGCCCAGAGGGGGTGTGAGTCAGGAAGATAGCGCCACCGCCACCAGAGTCCGTCGGGGACGCGGGGCTCGATCTGCAGACGCCAACCCAACTCCTCGAGCAGTCGATCGCCCTTTTGCATGTTGTGCCGACGGCACGCGGCGACGACATTCGTCCACGAATGTTCGCCGCCTCGACTCCGTGGGACTATGTGATCGATCGTGTCGGCGTGTTCGAGGCAGTAGGCGCACCGATAGCCATCACGTAATAGCAGCGCCCGACGAGTCAGCGGTGGTGTGCGAACCTTCGTGGGTAACTTGACCATCTCACTCAGTCGAACGATTGCCGGAATCGGGACCGTGACCGAAGCCGACCGATAGACAACGGGATCGTCGTCGGTCGCGATCGGTTCGGCTCGACCACCGAGTACGAGGACCACCGCACGACGTTCGCTCACCAATTGGAGTGGCTCAAAGGTGGCGTTGAGTAACAAGACGCGACCCACTAGCCCAACCTACCTTGTGCTCCGTTGGCGCCGCGACCACTTCGCCGCCTCGACCACCCCACGGGGATCGAGTTGTGGCGTCGGCGAACCACCGAAGGTGGCGAGGCGGAACTGCCAGTAGGCGTCGTCGGGAACGGGCAGAAACGGTGTGCGCCGCCACCACCCTGTGCGTCGTAGCGCCCAGGCCGCGGCGATCACGACGGGGACGTCACGTGGGTGAGTCACCAGATAACGAGCGAATCTCGGCGGCCATAGGTTCATGACTCGACCCCTCGCCAGCCAACGTGCGCAGCGCCCAGGAGCGGCCCATCTGCGTCGAGACCCGAGCGTTCGATGGTCAGGTTCCTCGTATAGGGCATCGTCGACACACGGGTGGCTGCGTCATTGGCACTCTGGAAGAACACGTCGCCGTAGCCAAGCGCGACCGAACCCGCGACGTAGCATCTCGAGAAATCGAGCACCGACGCCAGCGTTCCGACCGCCCGACCGACGAGTTCGCCGACCTGTCGACGCATCGAGTCATCGGCCTCGCGCGGGGGACGTCCGGTCATCGCCTCAATCGCGATCCCCGAGGCTTCGGCCTCGAGACACCCTCGACTGCGACAGTGACAGCGCCGGCCATCGGGCACCACGGTGAGGTGTCCGACGTGTCCCGCGTTACCACTCTCGCCATCGAGGAGTCCCCCGTTCAACACAATTCCGCCTCCGATACCCGACGAGACGACCATGGACAGATATGACCGTTGACCCCGAGCTGCGCCCACCGCACCTTCGGCGAGCGCAAGCGCCCGTGCGTCACCCTCAATAAAGACGTCGAGTCCGGTGCCCTCGCACAGAACGTCGCGCAGTGGGAACTCGCGCCACTGGTCAATATTGACGGGCGACACCGTCGCACCGTGGTCAGACATCGGTCCCGCGCACCCCACGCCAATGGCCGCCACTTGATGTGTGGACGCCATGTCACGCACGAGTGACACCAGCGCCGAAGCGATGTCGTCCCGTCCGGCGAGCAGTAGTCGGCGTCGGTCGCGCAGTGAGCCGTCGGTCTCGGCCACCGCCACGTCGATCTTCGTTGCACCGATGTCAACCGCCAGCACCGGAGCGACGTACGCCGTCGCCCCCGAGAGGATCACTGGTCTTTATTACGTTGGCGCGACAACCAGTCGCGAAGCGACCGCGCCCGGGGGCTCTCGGTCGTGTGCGTCTCATCACTGTGAATGCGACGCGTCAAGTCTTGCCACGACGCGCGACCCAGGAGTCGCGCGTTTCGCTCGATGACGATGGCCGAGATGAACATCAGGGCGACACCACCGAGCCCGATCACGATCGACCGGGAAAAGAACAACACCAAGATGGCCAGACCGAGGACGAAACCGGCGGCGCCCCAGCGGACGCGACGTCCACCGTGGGAGTAGACATTCGTCTCACGTACTGACTTTGCGAATCGGGGATCCTGTTTGGAAAGCGACTCTTCAAGCTCGGCCAAGATCCGCTGTTCGTGCTCTGACAATGGCATCGCTTCCCCTTTCCGTCTCGGATTTATCGTACCGTCTTGGTGTCGAAGTA
>JAJYPU010000307.1 GCA_021795095.1 Actinomycetes bacterium
GCGGTGTCGAAAAGCCCAGCGTGGTGACCGTCGAGACGGTCATGAAGACGCTGTCGAGGGGCGAGTACCCGAGGGCGAGGAACCCGACGACGCCGATTACGAGCACGAGGGCGAGCGCCAACAGGGCCACTCGCACGCGCCGGAACGGATCACCCATGGTCGGAGCCTACCGACGGCTCCGACGCGAAGCCGGTGGCTACTCGACCAGGCAGTGCACGAAGAGTGAGGCCGCGTCGCCCGTGCCGATCGTCTCGGCGCCGTGGATCAGCGTCTCGAGGCCGGGGTAGGCGCGGTTGAACGCTTCGGCGAACTTGAGGTACTCGACGATGCGCGAATTAAAGCGCTCACCGGGCACGAGCAGGGGGATCCCCGGCGGGTAGGGCGTGAGCAGCACCGCGGTCGCGCGTCCGTCGAGCTCGGCGACGGGGACCGCTTCGACCTGGCGACGCGTCATGGCCGCCCAGGCGTCACTCGGCAGCATGGCGGCCGTGACCGGGGCTACGTAGGTGTCGGTGGTGAGCCGCGCGACGTCGCGGGCGCGGTAGAACTCGTGGATGCCCTGACAGAGGTCGGCGAGGCCGACCCCCGCGTAGCGCGCGGTCGCGTAGTGGCTCATCACCTGGCCGACGGGCAGGTTGTTGTCGTAGGCGTCCTTGAAGCGACGCAGCTGGGTGATGAGGGTGTTCCAGCGGCCCCGGGTCGCCCCGATGGTGAAGAGCGCGAGGAACGAGTAGAGGCCGGTCTTCTCCACGATGACCCCGTGTTCGGCGAGGTAGCGCGTGAGTACGGCCGCGGGCACACCGCGCTCGGCGAAACTGCCGGTGAGGTCGAGCCCCGGGGTCATGACCGTGACCTTCAAGGGGTCGAGCATGGTGAAGCCCGACTGCACGTCATGAAAGCCGTGCCAGTCGACGTCGGGCTCGATCTCCCAGTCGGGTCGCTCGCCGATCCCCTGGCGAAGCGGCGTGTCTGGCCCCCAGACCGAGAACCACCAGCTGTCCTCGAGCTCCTCTGCGATGCGGATGATCGCGCGACGAAACTCCAGGGCCTCGGTGAGGGCCTCCTCGACGAGCGCGGTGCCGCCGGGCCGGTCCATCATCGAGGCCGCGACGTCACAGGACGCGATGATCGCGTACTGGGGCGACGTCGAAGTGTGCATGAGGAAGGCCTCGTTGAAGATCTGCTGGTCGAGGTGCTCGGTCGTGGACTCCTGGACGAGGATCTGGCTCGCTTGGGAGAGCCCCGCGAGCAGCTTGTGGGTCGACTGGGTCGCAAAGACCAACGACGACGCACAGCGCGCCCGGTCCCGCCCGATGGCGTGCATACCCCGGTAGAAGTCGTGGAACGTCGCGTGGGGCAACCACGCCTCGTCGAAGTGGAGCACGTCGATCTCACCGTCGAGCAGCTCCTTGATGGCGTCGACGTTGTAGATGATCCCGTCGTAGGTGCTCTGGGTGAGCGCGAGCATGCGCGGGGTGACTGACTTATCGGCGATGAACGGGTTCGCCTCAATCTTCTCGCGGATGCTCGCCATCGTGAACTCATGTCGCGGGATCGGCCCGATGATCCCGGCCTGGTTGCGCGTCGGGGTGAGGAAGATCGGGATCGCCCCGGTGAGGATGATCGCGTGCAGCACCGACTTGTGGCAGTTGCGGTCCACGACCACGACGTCGCCCGGGCTCACCATCGCGTTCCAGACGATCTTGTTGGACGTCGAGGTGCCGTTGGTCACGAAGTAGAGGTGGTCCGCCGAGAAGATACGGGCTGCGTTGCGCTCGGCGTCAAAGACCGGACCGGTGTGGTCGAGCAGCTGGCCGAGGTCCTCGACCGCGTTGCAGACGTCGGCGCGCAACATGTTCTCGCCGAAGAACTGGTGGAACATCGTGCCGACCGGGCTCTTCAAGAATGCGGCCCCGCCCGAGTGGCCCGGGGCGTGCCAGGAGTTGGCGCCGCTGTCGACGTAGGCGGTGAGGGCGGCGAAGAAGGGGGGCGCGATCGACTCGAGGTAGGTCCGCGCGGCGTGCGCGACGCCGCGCGCAACGTAGTCATCGGTCTCTTCGACGGTGTTGACGAAGCCGTTCACGTCCTTTAGGACCGCGAGCGGGATCGAGGTCGCCGTGATCCGTCCTGCGAAGAGATAGATGGGCACGGTGGCGTTCTTCGCGCGCACGGCCTCGACGAACTCGACCGCGCGGGCCTGGTCGAGCTCGTCGGTCTCATCGTCGGTCGCGCAGTAGACGAAGGCGCTCACGCGACTCGAGAGGTCCGCGAGTGTGGTCGCGTCGGCGGCGTTGCTGCGGCGAAGCACCGTGAGACCGGTGCGCTCGATCGCGGCCGCGAGCCCGTCGACGGGCGAGTCGAGGTGGGCGACGCGCACGGGGTCGTCGATGAGCAGGACGGGGAAGTTGATGTTCATAGGGTGACCTCGACTCGTGGGGTTGACGCGGTGACGACGGGGGTGTGGACGCTGCGTTCGACGTGACGGTCACGTCGCGCGAGGTGCAGGCCCGCGACCATGCACCGTATCGAACCACCCGCGAGCTCGATCGTAGGGACATCGAGCGCGAGCAGCGAGGCGGACGCCGCGATCCGTGCGGCGTGGGCGTCCCCGAGGGCTCGTCG